>JAXHTL010000359.1:0-2446 GCA_034190095.1 Actinomycetota bacterium | reverse complement strand
GTTCACCCTGTCCGGTGACGGCCTGTGCGTGGGCTACGACAGCGGCGACAACGTCTCGAGCCTCTATCAGGCACCGGGAACCTTCACCGGCGGAACCATTCTCGGCGTCGGCATCGACGTCGGCGAGGAATCCTACGTCGACCTCGAGAAGGAGGCGGCCGCGGCGCTCGCGCGTGACTGACCCGCAGGTGTCGACGGACTGCGCCGTCAGTGGTCGAGGTGCTCCAGCGCGCAGCGGGCCGCGTGGTAGCCGCACATGCCGTGCGCCCCTGGCCCGGGCGGGGTGGCCGCCGAACACAGGTAGACGCCGGGAACCCCGGTGGAGTACGGCGACAGGGTGGCTCGCGGTCCGAAGGTCAACTGCCGGATGTCCTTGGCGCCGGTCATGATGTCGCCGCCCAGGAAGTTGGCGTTGTAGGCGGCCAACTCGCCGGTCGAACGGCTGGTGTGCCCGACGATCCGGTCGCCGAACCCGGGGGCGAACCGCTCGATCTGGGCGATGATGGCCGCCGTCGCGTCTCCGGTGTATCCGTTGGGCACGTGTGCGTAGCTCCACACCGGGTGCACATCACCGGCCGAACGTTGCGGGTCGGCCAGGTATTGCTGGCCGACCAGCACGAACGGACGCTCGGGCATCCGCCCGGCGGCGACATCGCGTTCGGTGGCGGCGACTTCGGCGAACTCGCCGCCCAGGTGCACGGTCCCGGCGCGGTGTGCGTGCGGGTTGGTCCACGGCACCCCGCCCCGCACCGCGAAGTCGACCTTGAACGCTCCGGGTGCTCGGCGGAACCGGCGGTAGGCCCGGGAGATTCGCGAGGACAGGGCATCACCCATGATCTCGGCGACCGCCTCGGGGGTCAGGTCGAAGACGGTCACCGACGATGGCGGCAGGTCGGTCAGCGACCGCACCCGGATCCCGGTCACGACCGTACCGCCCAGATCGGCCAGCAGCGCCGCCATCGCATCGGTGATCGCGCGCGACCCGCCCATCGCGACCGGCCAGCCGTGCCGGTGCCCGGCGGTCAGGATGCCCAGCCCGATCGCCGACGTCATCGGTAGGTGCAGCGGGCGAAACGCGTGTGCTGCAACGCCACCGAACAGCGCACGGGCCGGCGCGGTACGGAACACCCTGGCCAGCGCGGCGGCCGGCAGCACGGTCGGTGCGCCGAACCGGGCCAGGGTCAGCGGGTGGCTCGGGATCCGCAACAGCGGGCCCATGATGTCGTCGGACAGCTCGTCGAACCGGCGTGCGGGGGCGCCGAACAACGCACGCCACCGGGCACCGTCGGGGCCCAGCGCCTGGGCCGTGCGGTCGACCGATCGGTGGAGCACCCCGGCTTCTCCGGTGTCCAACGGGTGCACGCAGTCGATCTCGGTCCAGCCCCAGTTCAGGCCGTAGCGCTGCAGCCCCAGCTCGGCGAGCAGCGGCGAGCCGGCGGCCATCGGATGGATCGCCGAACAGTGGTCGTGCAGCAGCCCCGGCACGATCGCCTCGCTGGTGCGGGTGCCGCCGCCGATCTGCTCGGCGGCCTCCAGCACGGTGACCGACAGCCCGGCGCGGGCCAGGGTGACGGCGGCGGCCAGCCCGTTGGGTCCGCTGCCCACCACGGTCGCAGTGCTCACCCCTGCAGTATTCATGCCATCGGCCGGCGACCGTGCCCGGAGTGCGCATTCGACAGCGACCAGGTCACGGTGACCGGGATCGGGCCGTCCGGAAGCCACGGCTGGGCCTTGACCGCGTCGGCGACCTTCCATGTTCCGGTCTCGATCACGCCGAGCGCGGCGTCGATCAGCTGGTAGCGCTGTACCGGACTGCCCCAGGCCTGTGACTCGACCCAGGCGACCACCAGCTCACCCGGTTCGAACCGGGCCTCGCGCTGCACCGCGGCGATCATGTTCGCGTCGTGCAGGTGACCGTCGCCGAAGTTGAACCCGATCAGCGAGTTGCAGGTGAACTCGGCCTCACGCACGGTGCGGGTGTCGATGTCGGGCAGCGAGCGCAGCAGCACCGAGAACAGGCCCCGGCCCTGGCTGTGCATCGCACGCCACGCGACCGGCTGGTTCATCGTGACCTCCGCCCACTGCGGTTCGTAGCCGAATGCGACGAACTGGTCGACGGTGTTGGTCACCGGCCGGGTAACCCGGTTCAGCTTGGCCTCGGCACCCGGAGCGAACGCCCAGGCCGCCGACGCCCAATTGCCCGCGTACTGGCGCATCGACGGCAGGAACGACACCTTGTCGGGCCGGAAACTGCCCAGGATCGGGAAGAAGACCAGCGCCGCCACGATCAGCGCGGTCAACCACGGCGAGGACATGTCGGCGACCGCGTAACCGTCCCACGCCGGGAACCCGGCGAACAGGAACACCGTCGCGTAGGCGAACAGCACGTTCCATTCCAGCGGAACGGCCAGCGGGAACGTCGAGACGATGAACAGGTGGAATGCCA
>JAXHTL010000358.1:0-2446 GCA_034190095.1 Actinomycetota bacterium | reverse complement strand
GTGCAACACCGAAATGCCCTGCTCGGCCAGGCGCTTCGCGGCTCCGGCCACGGCCCTGTTGAGTGACTGCGCGCCCTGGGATCCGCCGAACACCAACAGCACCCTGGCGTCCTCGGCGAACCCGAAGTGCGCCCTCGCCTCGGCACGCAGGGCGGCCCGGTCCAGCGATGTGATCGCCTCGCGCACCGGCATGCCGACGACTTCGACCCGGCGCAGCCCGGAGTCCGGCACCGCCGAGAGCACGCGGCGCGCCGAGACGGCACCCACCCTGTTGGCCAGCCCGGCGCTGGCGTTGGCTTCGTGGACGACCACCGGGACGCGGCGCCGGGGCCGGGCGTTTCCGGCCGCCAGGTAGGCCGGCAGCGCGACATAGCCGCCGAACCCGATCACCACGTCGGCGTCGACGCGGGACAGCACCGCCCTGGTCTGGCGGACGGCCTGGCGCACCCGCACCGGTAGTCGGAGCAGGTCGGCCGACAGCTTGCGCGGCAACGGAACCGGGGTGATGAGCTCGAGGTCATACCCGCGGGCCGGAACCAACCGCGTCTCCAGGCCGCGGCTGGTCCCCAGCGCGGTGATCCGCACCCCCGGTTCCAGCGCGGTCAGCGCGTCGGCGACGGCCATCGCGGGCTCGACGTGACCGGCCGTCCCCCCACCGGCGAGAACGACGGATATCCCCCGGTCGCTGCGCTCCTGCCCCGCCGGGACGGATATCCCCCGGTCGCTGCGCTCCTGCCCCGCCGGGACGGATATCCCCCGACCGCTGCGCTCCTGCCCCGCCGGGTCCGAAATCCCCGTCACCCGTAACGCTGACCTTCCAGTGTGCGGGCCCGACGGCCCTGCTTACGCTGGCCAGCACCATAGCCGACCGAGCTCTTGGCAGCCGAAACTCCCCGCTCACGGGGGCGGCGGGCGGCCGGCGGTTTGGCGGCGCGGGCCGGACGCGACCGCAGCCTGTCCTTGACCGCCTCGGTCCGGCTCGGTGCGTACGGCGCGGGCAGCGGCAGCCGCAACAGCCGGTTGACCCGGTCGTCGCGCCCGGCCCGCAATGCCGCGACGGCTTCGGGTTCGTGACGGGCGGCATTGGCCATGATCCCGATGATGAACAGAGTTGTGGCCGTCGAGGTGCCGCCGGCCGAGATCAGCGGCAGCTGCAGTCCGGTGACCGGAAGCAGCCCCACCACGTACCCGACGTTGATGAACACCTGCGACAGGATCCACAGCGTGGCGGTGGCGGTCAGCAGCCGCAGGAACGGATCGGCGGACCGCCGCGCGATCCGCATCCCGGTGTAGGCGAACAACCCGAACAGGCACAGCAGCCCGGCCGCCCCGATGAAGCCGAGTTCCTCACCGACGATGGCGAAGATGAAGTCGTTGTGGGCGTTGGGCAGGTAGTTCCACTTGGCGGTGCCCTGGCCCAGCCCGTCGCCGAAGACCCCGCCGTTGGCCAGCGCGAATCTCGCCTGGCGGGCCTGATAGCCAGAGCCCTGGGCGTCGGCACCGGGGTTGAGCCAGGACTGCACCCGCGCCGACCGGTAGCCCTCCGCGAGCGCCAGCACCGCACCGGAGACCACCACGGCCCCCAGTGAGGTCAGGAACACCCGCAGCGGAAGACCCGCGTACCACAACAGACCCAGCAGGATCACACCCATCGACAGCGTCTGCCCCAGGTCGGGCTGGGCCACGATGAGTGCCAGCGCGATGACCGCCGCGGGCACCAGCGGTACCAGCATCTCGCGCAATGACGCGCGCTCCATGCGCCGCGCTGCCAGCAGGTGAGCGCCCCAGATCGCCAGCGCGATCTTGGCCAGCTCGGAGGGCTGCATCGAGAAGCCGGCGACGACGAACCAGCCTCGGGAACCGTTGGCGATCTTGCCGATTCCGGGCACCAGCACCAGGATCAGCAGCACCACGCTGAAGGCGAATCCGGCGAAGGCGAACCGCCGCATCACCGACACGCGGGTACGCAACGCGATGTAGAACGCAACCAGGCCGATGGCCGTCCAGAGCACCTGCTTGCCGAACACCACCCACGGCGACCCGTCGGTGTCGTAGGAATACACCCCCGACGCGGACAGCACCATGGTCAGCCCCATCGTGGTCAGCAGCGCTGCCACCGCGATGATCAGGTGAAACGACGTCATCGGCCGGTTCAGCCAGGTGCCGAACCGGGTCCGCGGCACGTGCGCCGCGGGAGTGGCCGCGGCGGTGACCGCGGACGTGGCCGACCCCGGGTCGGCGCGCCGGCTGCGCAGCCGGTCCAGGATGCTGCTGTTCACGCCGGTGCTACCCGGTCGCGGCGCGGACGGCGGCAGCGAAGGTATCGCCGCGGTGTCCGTAACCGGTGAACTGGTCGAACGACGCCCCGGCCGGCGCCAGCAACACCGTGTCGCCGGGCCTGGCCAGTCCGCGCGCGGCGGCGACCACGGCGCTCATCACGGCGTCG
>JAXHTL010000357.1:0-2458 GCA_034190095.1 Actinomycetota bacterium | reverse complement strand
ACGGCCTTGACGGAGTCGCGCACATCGCCCTGCCCGTGCACCGTGCCGGCATCGGCCAGCCGCGCCTCGGAAATGCCGCGGGCGACGCCGTAGTCGTTGATCCGGATGACCGAGTTCTGTGAGGCCTGCCGGCTGGTCACGGTGGGGCTCGGGCCGACTTCGTCGACATCGGCGTTGGCGGTGCCGCTGCCGAGGCCCAACGAGAGAGCGCCGACAGCAAACCCGCCGAGAGTGACCAAGCCCACTTTCCTGATTCGTCGAACAACGGCGTCGGTGGGGCCGGTCATCATCGATCTCCTCTGCTTTTCAGGTGTCATTCAGGTTTCGTACAGCGTCCGTACAGGTTGAGTTCCACATGCTGCCACAGCGGCGGCGACTCGGCTCAGCAACCAATTTCAACCAATTCGGCGGGGCGTGCTGCACCGATCCGTGCCCCCACGGCCGCGGCTCGCCGTAGGGTGCTGGCGTGCACGTCACCGCCGCCGAGTCGACGGAGCTGTTCACCGGCCCCTCCGACGACCCGCTGCAGATCGTGCAGGTCGCCCATTCCGGCGGCGGGGGTGTGGTCCGCGTCGTCGGAGCCGGTCTCACCGGGCAGGCACAGGCCGGGCCGGGCGAGGGGATCGTGGAGGTGCCGGTCCACGTCGCCGACCCGGTGGTCGGTCAGGCCCGGCCGGCGCGCGCGCTCTCCGGTTCCGGCTCGGTCGACTTCGACTTCGACTTCGTCGTCGCCGAGCCGGGCTGGACCATGCACATGGTCAGCCACTTCCACTACGACCCGGTCTGGTGGAACACCCAGGGCGCCTACACCAGCCGGTGGACCGAGGAGCCACCCGGTCGTTGTCGGCAGACCAACGGATTCGACCTGGTCTCCGCCCATCTGGAGATGGCCAGACGCGAACCCGAGTACAAGTTCGTCCTCGCCGAGGTGGACTACCTCAAGCCGTTCTGGGACACCCATCCCGAGGAACGAGCCGATCTGCGCCGGCTGATCGCCGAGGGCCGGGTCGAGATCATGGGCGGCACCTACAACGAGCCCAACACCAATCTCACCGGCCCGGAAACGGCAATCCGGAACTTCGTGCACGGCATCGGTTTTCAACGCGACATCCTCGGCGCGAACCCGGCGACCGCGTGGCAACTCGACGTGTTCGGCCACGACCCGCAGTTCCCGGCGATGGCTGCCGACGCCGGCTTGACGTCGAGTTCCTGGGCGCGCGGTCCGCATCACCAGTGGGGCCCGATGGCGCGCGAACACGACGCAGCGGGCGACCCCGCCCGGATGCAGTTCGCCAGCGAGTTCGAGTGGCTGGCCCCCTCCGGGCGGGGGCTGCTGACCCACTACATGCCCGCGCACTACGCGGCGGGCTGGTGGATGGACTCGGCAGCCTCGCTGCAGGACGCCGAACTGGCGACCTATCAGCTGTTCACCGAGCTGAAGAAGGTCGCGCTGACCCGCAACGTGCTGCTGCCGGTGGGCACGGACTACACCCCGCCCAACAAGTGGGTCACCGACATCCACCGCGACTGGAACGCCCGCTACACCTGGCCGAGATTCGTGTGCGCCCTGCCCGGTGACTTCTTCGCCGCAGTCCGGGCCGAGTTGCACGCGCGCGGTGCTGCACCCTCACCGCAGACCCGGGACATGAATCCGATCTACACCGGCAAGGACGTCTCCTACATCGACACCAAGCAGGCCAACCGGGCCGCCGAGCAGGCCGTCCTGGCCGCCGAGCGGTTCGCGGCGTTCGCCGGGCTGTTGACCGGCGCCACCTACCCGGAGGCTGCGCTGGCCAAGGCGTGGGTGCAGCTGGCCTACGGGGCACACCACGACGCCATCACCGGATCCGAGTCCGACCAGGTCTACCTCGACCTGCTCACCAGCTGGCGCGACGCCTGGCAGCTGGGCACCGGCGCCCGTGACCGCGCGCTGACACTGCTGTCCTCGGCCGTCGAGGCCCGGGGGGCGGGGTCCGGCGAGCCCCCGGGCGGCGCCGCCATCGTCGTATGGAACCCGTTGGGGCACAGCCGCTCCGACATCGTCACCGTGCACCTCGACGAGCCGGTGCAGGGCCACCTCGTCGGCGACGACGGAGCCGCGGTACCCGCGGTGATCGACCACGGCGGGCACTCGCTGACCTTCCTGGCCGCCGAGGTGCCGTCGCTGGGCTGGCGCTCGTTCCGGCTGCGGCCGGGTGCGCCGACCGCGGCCTGGGAGCCGCTCGCCGACGGGGCGACACCCGAGATCGCCAATACGCATTACCGGCTGTGCGCCGACCCTGCCCGGGGTGGGGCGGTCAGTTCACTGGTCGCAGACGGCCGCGAACTGATCGCCGCCGGGCGGGTGGGCAACGAGCTGGCCGTCTACGACGAGTACCCCGCCCACCCCACCGCGGGGGAGGGGCCGTGGCACCTGCTGCCCAAGGGGCCGGTCACGACCTCGGCGCAGGCGCCGGCG
>JAXHTL010000356.1:0-2468 GCA_034190095.1 Actinomycetota bacterium | reverse complement strand
GTGCATGACACCTTCCGAGTGCTCTGGTTCGGAATCAAACGAGGGGAGCCAGCACGATGGTTCGTCGACGGCCAGCAACCACCGCGCGAGTGCACGCTGGCTCTTGAACGCAGGTTGCGCAGACTAGTGGCCTGAGTCGGAAGTCCGCAGGCAGAACCGCTTGATTGATTGGAGGATGTCTTCGGCGGGCTTCGTCCAGACGAAGGGCGTCGGCGACTCGTTGTTCATCTCGATGTATGCCCGCACCGCTGCTTCGAGCTGCCGGGTCGATCGGAAGCTGCCGCGCCGAATGCGCCGGTTGCTGAGCACGGCGAACCAGCACTCAACCAGATTGATCCAGGACGTGTATGTCGGTGTGAAGTGCACGCGGAAGCGCGGGTGACGGGCGAGCCAGCGGCGGACCGCCTGCGTCTTGTGCGTGCCGTAGTTGTCGAGAATAAGGTGCACGTCGAGATCGACAGGCACCGACGTGTCGATCACACGCAGAAACTTCAGAAACTCCGTGGTGCGGTGTCGTCGGTAGCAGCGACCGATGACCTCGCCGGTCTTCGCATCCAGCGCGGCGAAGAGCGTCGTGGTGCCGTGACGCACGTAGTCGTGCGTCCGCCGTTCGGCGATGCCCGGTCGCAGCGGGAGCAGCGGCTGCGTCCGCTCCAACGCCTGCATCTGGCTCTTCTCATCCACGCAGAGCACGAGCGCCCTGTCCGGCGGGGCCAGGTACAGGCCGACGATGTCGCGGACCTTGGAGACGAACTGCGGGTCGTTGGAGAGCTTGAACGTCTCGACGCGGTGCGGCTGCAGCGCGAACGCCCGCCAGATGCGGCTGATCGCGCTCTGGCTCAGCCCCGTTGCGTCGGCCAGGGAGCGCGTCGACCAGTGCGTCGCGTTGTGCGGCGTGTTCTCCAGCGTGATCGCAATGACGCGTTCCACGTCCTCATCGCTGATGGTGCGAGGGGCGCCGGAGCGTGGCGCATCGACCAGGCCGTCCATGCCGAGATCCAGGAAACGCCGACGCCACTTGCCCACGGTCGCCCGGTTGACACCGAGCGCCTCGGCCACGTCCCCATTGCTCCATCCCTCGGCGCATCGGAGAACGATGCGGGCGCGGAGGGCGTGCGCCTGGGCGGTCTTCGGACGCCGGGCCCAGCCGCGGAGTTCGGAACGCTCTTCGTCGGTCAGTGTCAGCGCCGTCAGTGGTCTGCCCATGGTGTGTGAACCTCCTTTTACAGAAGGTTCGAACTGCCGGGCAGGACGGTTGCGCCTTTGGTGATTAAATTCTGACTCAGACCACTAGGGTCCGACGCCCTCAGAGTACCACATCCCAGCCCCCCGTCAAGACGCATTCCGGGACGCATCCCGAGATTTCCGACCCGACAATCGCCCCCCACGGCCTGAAAACGCCGATCCCCGGCCCCCAACCTTCGGCCACACCCGCCGCAGTCAGGCATCAGAGCCCCCTTCCGCCTCGGTCTGGGCCATCATCCAGGCGTCCACCGCCGGCCGGTAGAACCGACGGGCCTGCCCGATGCGGAGGCTCGGCAGCCCACGCTTGGCGAGCAGATAGTCCAGGCTGGACAGCGCCGCCCCGATGTCCCGCTCTGAGCCGTCCGCCTTGGCGTCCAGGCGGAGATAGCGGCAGGCCTCGGCGGAAGTCATCACCGCGGGCACGCGGTCATCGGAGCCGGCGAAGTAGGTATCGGGATGGCCGGCGGAGGCGATCATCCGTCCCGTCCTCCCGAAGACGAGGAAGGCGCCCGGGCCGGATCGGCGGCGCCGGGCGCGGTCGGGCTCCCGGCGCGGCCGTCGCCGGTTGCTCCGGTGGATTCACGGATGGAGATTGCCCGCAGGCCGCACGCCCTCAGCAGCAGCTTCAGGGCCAGCCGTAGCCGAATCTCAGGCGACCGATTCAGCGGGTCGCGGCCGGCCTCCAGGGTCAGGACGTAGCGCGGCTTGCCGGTCATCGGCGACGCCCCCCCTCGATTCGAACATGCACCCGCGCGGCCGAGTCCGACTCGGCGCCGCTGTCCGGCCGCGTGCATCGGAAACGAAGTGCGGTGCCGATCAGGCTCAGCCGCTCGATGCTGCGCGAAGTGCTCTTCATAACCTGCCCGTATGCGCGCCAGCGGTCCGCGGTCTGCTCCTCTTCCACCGCCGGTGTCCAGTCGGGGACAACCTCAGCCGAGCCGATGCTGTGCCCCTCACTCGGCGACAGGATCGCGCTGGCGAGCGATTCGCCCGGCCGCAGTTGGATTGGAGGCGTTGCCGAGCCGAGCTTGCCAAGATCGACGCTGAGGGTGAAGTGCCGGCTCATCGGACGGTCTCCCGTTCCCGCCCCGCGCAGACCAGACGACCCTCAACCACCAGCCGAAGCCGCTCCCCCTGCCACGCCTCGGCCGGCCGTCCCGTGCAAGGCGGGGGAGCGCCAAGCGGACCCGCCGCCGGTGCGCGCACTCCGCTCCGGTCGGCGG
>JAXHTL010000355.1:0-2472 GCA_034190095.1 Actinomycetota bacterium | reverse complement strand
CTGATCTGCGGGCAGCAGGAGTTCGACGCGATCTACGAGATCCTGCGCGGCGTGCTCAGCGAGGCCTCGGCACGGATGTAGCCCGGATGTAGCCCCCAGCGCCGCGCACGCGCCGCCGAAACGGCATTCCGGCAGCAAAAGTTCGAGTACTCGCCTGCCGGAATGCCATTTCGGCGAGACTCGGGGTGTGGTGACCCGTACGCCGAAACCACCGGTCGACCCGGTGCGCTGGCCCGCCCCTCCGGTGGACCCGCTGCCGGACTTTCCCGCGCCGCCGGTCACGCTGGTCCCGGTACCCGGCGGCGAACCCGAGGACGTCCGGGTCGACCGCGACGGCCGGCTGTGGACCGGAGCCGCCGACGGCAGCATCGTGCGGCTGGCGCCCGACGGCCGCGACGCCGAGGTCCTCGCGAACACCGGCGGACGCCCGCTCGGGTTGGGGTTCGCGCGCGACGGCCGGCTGCTGATCTGCGACAGCCCGCGGGGCCTGCTCGCCCTCGACGGCGCCGGACATCTCACCACCGTGGTCGACACGGTGGCCGGACGGGTGCTGCGGTTCTGCTCGAATGTCACCGAAACAGCGGATGGCACAATATTTTTCACTGAGTCGACCAGTGCGTTCACCGTGGCCGACTATCTCGGCGCGATCTTGGAGGCGCGCGGGCGCGGAGCGCTGCACCGTCTCGACGCCGACGGCACCGTCCACCCGGTGCTCGACGGGCTGTACTTCGCCAACGGGGTGACACCGACCGCGGACGGCTCGGCGCTGGTGTTCGCCGAGACGCAGGCGCGGCGGCTGTCGAAGTACTGGCTGACCGGCCCGCACGCGGGTTCGGTGACGCCGTTGGCGGTCAACCTGCCGGCGATGCCGGACAACCTGTCCACCGGAGCCGACGGCAGGATCTGGTGCGCGATGGTCACTCCGGCCAACCCGCTGGCCGACCGGCTGGCGGCGGGCCCACCGGTGCTGCGCCGCATGGTGTGGCGGCTGCCCGCCCAGCTGCAGCCCAAACCGGCCGCGGTGGTGTGGGCGGTGGCCTTCGACCCCGACAGCGGCGAGCCCGTCGCGGGCCTGCGCACGACGCACCCGGCGTTCAGCATGGTGACCGCCGCGGTGGAGGGTGACGGGCGGCTGTGGCTGGGCAGCATCGGCGCCGGGTGTCTGGGCTGGGTAGCGCTGGACCACACCCGCCTCTAGGAACGCGCCGCTCGCCGAACTGGCATTCCAGCAGGCCGCTTCTCGCACTTTCGCTGCCGGAATGCCGTTTCGGCGGATTCAGGGCTTGGCGGCTACCGCCTGATGAAGTCGAGCAGGTCGGCGTTGATCGTTTCGGGGTGGGTGGTCGGCATGCCGTGAGGGAGGCCCTGGTAGGTCACCAGCGTCCCGTTCTGCAGCAACTCGGCGGACTTCGGTCCCGACGCCGCGTAGGGGACGATCTGATCGTCCTCGCTGTGCATCACCAGCACCGGCACGGTGATCGCCGTCAGGTCCTCGGTGAAGTCGGTCTGGGAGAACGCCACGATGCCGTCGTAGTGGGAGTACGCGTCACCCATCATGCCCTGGCGCCACCAGTTCTCGATGATCGCCTCGGACGGTTCGGCACCGGGCCGGTTGAATCCGTAGAACGGCCCGGCCGCCAGTGACCGGTAGAACACCGAGCGGTTGGCCGCCAGTTGTGCCTGCAGATCGTCGAAGACCTCTTTGGGCAGGCCGTCCGGGTTGGCGTCGGTGCGGACCATCAGCGGTGGCACGGCGTTGATCAACGCCGCCTTGGCCACCCGGCTCTCGCCGTGGCGGGCCAGGTAGCGCACCACTTCCCCGCCTCCGGTCGAATGCCCGATGTGGATGGCGTCGCGCAGATCGAGCTGCTCGGTCAGCGCGGCGAGATCGTCGGCGTAGTGGTCGATGTCGTGCCCGCCGGCGGTCTGGGTCGAGCGGCCGTGACCACGCCGGTCGTGGGCGATGACCCGGTATCCCTGCTGCAGGAAGAACAGCATCTGGTTGTCCCAGTCGTCCGACGAGAGCGGCCAGCCGTGGCTGAAGACGATCGGCTGCCCCGATCCCCAGTCCTTGTAGAAGATCTCGGTGTTGTCGGCGGTCGTGATGGTGGCCATGGTGGGTTCCTTCGGGGTGGTCGGGGTCGGTCCTGCCTGGCAGCAACCCTGCTCGCCACGCCGGCATCCGTCATCGACGCTGACCGCCACCGGGTTATTCCGGCCGGCCCCGGACCAGCGTCCGCCCGCGCTGCAGCGATGGATTCCTGCCAGCGGCCGGTCAATTTCTGCCACCCGGAATCACCGTGCTGACCTGCAGGTTCTAGCCATCAGACCACCAAGATCACCCACGAGGATCACCGAGAAGAGGAACCGAAATGAACAAGATCGCTCTCGCCGGCACCGCCGCTGCCGCCCTGTCGGCCGCCGTCCTCGGCCTGGCCGCCCCGGCCGCAGCCGCCCCCACCTCGGGAGGCA
>JAXHTL010000354.1:0-2472 GCA_034190095.1 Actinomycetota bacterium | reverse complement strand
TCCAGCTGACGCCGAGACGTTCGCGCAGGCGGGGGTCCAGCAACCCGACCACCGACAGGTAGTTCAGCCGCAGCCCGGGGCGCGCGATCGCACGTGCCAGCGGGTGCAGCGCGCGGGGCACCGACGGCGGCAGCTCGACCTTGCCGGTCTGCATCTCCTCGATCAGCTGGCGGGCCTGCGGGGTCCCTTCCAGGGTGTCGATCATCGCCTCGAAGTAGGCCATCATCTCGTCGTGCGTCTGCGGGTAGTCACGCATCGGCACGTGCAGCAGCCGGGCCAGGCGGCGGTTGTCGCGCAGCAGTTCGGCCTTCTCCGCGTCGGTGAACTCACGACCGATCAGCAGCCGTCCACCCTGGGCGGTGACGATGTAGCCAGTGGCGATCACCCACTGGTAGGCCTCGGGGTTGAGCGCGCTGATCTGCTTACCCGTCGCAGCGCTCTTCATCGTGATGGGCTGGTGCATGGCGCGGACCCGGTTGCCCTCCGCGACGGCTTCGGTGCCGCCGTAGGTCCAGCGCAGCACCGAGTCGACCGAGCGGATGGCGCGCCCGCCCGGATCGCCGTGGAACGCCGCCGAGTAGCGGCCGGTGATCTCGGCGATGACCGGGTGCATGGCCTGCATCATGAACGCGGCGCCGTCGAGGATCAGGAATGTCCACCGGCCGGTGTGTTCGGCGGTGAGCGAGTCCAGCGGCACCAGCTCCGGCTGGTCCGGCTCGTCGGTGGCGGTGGTGGGGTCGAGGTCCGTGGTGGCGGTCATCGTCGGTGGGCAGCCTTTCTGCGAAGCGGTTGACAGGACGCTAATCTGACCGAAAGGTCGCATTCAAGTCGCAACCGGAGGGTCTTTTGCCACCACATAACCGCAGTTCAGAGCGATGGAAGCAGCCTCAGCAGGAGCGCTCTCGTGAAATGGTCGCAAAAATCGTCGCTGCGGCCGCGGCCCTGCTGGGGCGGTCGGAGCCCGATCAGATCACGACGAACCTGATCGCCGAGACCGCGGACGTCAGCAAGGGGTCGATCTACCAGTACTTCCCCAACAAGGAGGCGATCATCGAATCGGCGATCGAGCACCTGGCCGCCGAACAGGCCCCCGCGATCGAGGAGATGCTGCGCACGGTCACCCTCGCCCCGCCCGAGGAGGCGATGGACCGCTCCATCGACATCCTGATCGACTTCACCCTCGCCAACCGCAAGCTCATCCGCTACCTGGCCGAGCGTCCCGACCACGTACGCACCTTCGAGAACATCTCCGGGCTCAACGCCACGCTGCTGGCGATGGCCACGCTGCACATGAGCCACTACCGCAGCCAGTACCGCGACGAACTGAGTCCGCAGGCCCTGGCGTGGCTGTTCTTCAACATGGCGGTGGCCACCACGTTGCGCTACATCGAATCCGACGACCCCATCCGGCTCGACGAGCTGCGCAGGGGCCTGAAGTTCGCCTCGGCCGGACTGCTCAACGGCCGGCGCGACTGACCCGTCACCGGCTGACCGAACGCCGCCGCACCCACCGCACCAGCTGAACCACCGTCCACGCCACCACGAATGCCGTCACCGCCGCCACCCCGCCGAGCGCCGGCAGCGTCAGGTTGCGGTACTCGTAGTCGTAGACCACCCGCTGAAAGACCTCGTCGTCGGAGGCCCGCTCGAACCGGAAGTCGGAGGTGATCTCCTCAGGCCGGAAGATCGACGTCGTCGTCTTCGTCAGGTAGTCCCCCTGCCGGGACAACTCCCGCAGGGTGTCACTGTGGCTGCGACCGGCCACCGGTCCGGCGTAGTCGAGGGTCACCGTCTGCGAGGCCACATCGGGATCGGCCCGACGCGTCTTGTGCCCACCCAGGGTGTAGATCTGCACGGTCTGCGGGGTCGAGGCGTGCGCCGACATCCGCATCGGATAGATCAGCTCGTCGGAGTCGAAGCTCAGGGTCACCGGCGCCAACGGGCCGTCCAGCCCGTCGGCGCCGCCGTCGGAGGTCAGCCGCATCGCCACCACCGACCACCCGTCGTCCAGGTAGGGCGCCAGGCCCGCCGAGATCTCCGGGCGCAGCCGGTATCCGTTGTCGCGCAGCCACGTCTGGACGCCGGCCAGCTCACCACCGGTCAGTGTGGTGGCCTCCAGCGGGCCGAGCCGCACCTGCCGCACCACCGTCGGCGCCGCCGGCGCCGTGCCGGCCATGCCGCCCTCGGCGGGTGGGCCCTCGGCGTTGGCCCACCCCCACGTCCAGCGACGGACCGTCTCGACCCGCGGCGCCGACAGCCGCGCGAGCTCGTCGAACAGATCCGTCTCGGCGGCGGTGACCGTCGCCGGGGCCGGAGTCGGAACGACCAGCGCGGCGTCGGCGGCCGAGGTGTCCAGGTTCAGCCGCATCACCACCGTCTCGACACCGTCGTGCAGCGCGAGCAAGGCGGTCTCGTCGGCCACCCGAAGCGAGGAGTCGGCGCTCACCAGCGCCCCGCAGGCACAGGCGGTCG
>JAXHTL010000353.1:0-2530 GCA_034190095.1 Actinomycetota bacterium | reverse complement strand
GCTCCGGGGCCACGTGTTGGTGGTTTCACCGCAGCGAGCGCTCGACCTCGCCCCGGTCGCGGACCGGATCGCTGCCCGGTCGGTAGCTCGGCACGGTGTGCGGCGCCAGCTGGGGATCCACGCCGGCGGCAACCCGGGATGTGGCCTGCTCGAACTCGGGCAACGGTCCGGACGCCGCGCGGATCCCGTTGATGATCGACCACACCACCGCGCGGCGGGCGGTGCGTTCGACGATGTTGGGGTTCCGATGCTGGATGAGTTCCTGGGCCCAGGACGGCATCGTGTCGCGCACAGCCCAGTCCAGCGCGTTCTTCGGCATCGGCACGTTCGGCCCGGTTGCCATCGCCGCCCCGTAGGTCAGGGCCAGTCGGGGCAGGTAGGACTTCAGGCAGTCCAGCGTCTCGCGCTTGGTGGCAGGCAGATCCGTGCCGCCCAGGGCGTGTCCGATGCGCACGAACTCGCCGTAGTAGCGGTCGATGCCGGCGCCCCGCAGCGGCTGGGGATGGTAGAGCTCGTGTGCGGTGGCCAGGCCCCAGACCACGGTTGCGTAGTTCCACCGCAGCCAGTCCGGATCATCGGCGTCATAGCGGGCCCCGTCCGGGCGGACACCCTTGATGGTGTGGTGCATCGACCGCACGGCCGTCGCCAGACGCTCGGCGGTCTGCGTCGACCCGTAGGCGGTGCCGGTGAAGAACGCGACCGAATGGCCCAGCCGCACGGCGAACCCCTCGGGGTCGATCTGCGGGGCCGGGTCGGTTTTCGTGTCGGGTCTGACCAGCCGGGAATGGTGCACGCCCATCCAGTAGATGGACGGGTCGAGACGCTCCAGGTAGGCGGCGCACTGCAGACCGAAGACCAGCGACTGGGTATGCGAATGCACGTGCCAGACCGCGCTGCCCGGCCCGAACCAGCCCGGGTCGCCGGCCGGTTCGCCGAATTGCATGCCGCGGAAGAAGTGCCGGCGCACGTCGCGGTCGAACCGGTCGTTGAGCAGGCGCCCGACCAACCCGACGAGGTGCTGGGGCAGGATCATCGGCGCCTCCTCAACAATGGTCACGACTGTCACCAGAGTAGTGCCGACCGGGCCGATTCGGCGAGAAACCGGGCGGTGCGGCCTAGGCTGGGCCGATGCGTGGTCACACCCCCAACCCCACGAGGTGGGCAGGGGTGCCGCTGGTGGATCGCCGCGCGGAGCGGCGCACGCGGCTGCTCGACACGGCCTTCAGGCTGTTCGGCGACGGTGGTGAGGCGGCGTTGTCGGTGCGTTCGGTGTCCCGGGAGTCGGGGATGAACACCCGCTACTTCTACGAGAGCTTCAAGGACACCGACGAACTGCTCGGTGCCCTCTACGACCGGGTGAGCGTCGAGCTCGGTTCGGTGGTCGACGAGGCGATGGCCGCCGCGGGCGAATCCATCCCCGCGCGGGCCCGCGCGGGGATGCACGCGGTGCTGCACTTCAGCTCGGCCGACCCGCGGCGCGGGCGGGTGCTGTTCACCGATGCGCGGACGAACCCGGTGCTCACGGTGCGCCGGGCGGCGACCCAGGAGCTGCTGCGCAGATCGGTGCTCGACGAGGGCACCAGGCTGCAGCCCGGCCGCGAACCCCTTGCGGCCCTGGTCGCGGCCGCGATGTACACCGGCGCGATGACCGAGGTGGCGCAGCAGTGGCTGGCCGGCGACCTCGGTGACGACCTCGACGCCGTGGTCGACATCGCCCTCGCCTTCGTCCTGCGCTGAGTCCGGTCAGCGCCCCGGCGCCGGGACCCAGGGGGTCAGCCATTCGGTCTCGGGCCAGCCCTCGAGGCCGGCGAGCAACTCGTAGAGGGTCGCGCCGTCGATGCTCTCGCGGATGATGTCGCCGTGCCCGGCGTGCCGGGCGAGCTCCTCGATCAAGTGAAACAGCACCCACCGCACCGACCAGGCCCCGATGTCCCGGGGAAACCAGGGCGCATTCGGCGGAACCGGCACCGCGGCGCCCAGATCTGCGGACTCCACCAACCGGATCGTCTCGGCGTTCTGCGCCTCGAAGGCCGCCAGGACGTCGGCCAGCGTCTCGTCGTCGCGCATGACGAACTCGCTCCGGTAGTCGGCGGCCTGACCGTCCGGCGGGAGGGTGTCGCTCTCGCATGGTTCGGGCGCCGCGGCGACCCGTCGCATCCAGCTGCGCTGGCAGTTCGTCACGTGTTTGATCAGCCCTCCGATGGACAACGTGCTCACCGACGGGGTGGCCCGGGCCTGCTCGTCGGTCAGGCCGTAGGCGATCGCGCGGAACGCGTACTGCTGCGCGGTGAGGTACTCGCGGAGTCCGGCGCGCTCGTCGGCGATGGGTGGGGGCAGGGCGGCCATATCAGCTCTTTTCAGGGTGGTTGTGCAGGTACAGGTCGCGCAGCAGGGCGATTTCGGCGCCGTGGTGGATCACTTCCCGGTTGATGTGCAGGACGAGGTCGACCATCGACTTCTCGCTCCACGGCCCCTCGGCGGGGCCCAGCGGCAGGAACAGCCGTTCGTCGTGCAGGCCGGCGACCCCCTC
>JAXHTL010000352.1:0-2542 GCA_034190095.1 Actinomycetota bacterium | reverse complement strand
TCGCGCACCACCTCGACCAGCGGCCGGGCCCGGGCGTCGAAGAACTTGCCGGTCAGGCCGGGCCGCGGGTAGGCGCCACCGCCGATGGTGTGCGGGTGGTGGTGGCATCCAGTCCGAACTCCCGGCCGTCGGCCAGCGCGTGGGCGTCGAAGGCCAGGAAGTCCGAGCACTGGCGCCCCTGCACGTCGATGATCTGGACGAACTGCCCGGCCCGCACCTCGTAGGAGGACGCGGTGGCGGCGTCGATGCGCATGTCCCACAACGGTTCTGCCAAGGGTGCGGGAAGCTCGGTCGCCTCGGTCCTGGTCGGGTCGGCGCGACGCACCTCGACCCACACCTCCGACGGCGGGTTCGGGTCCTCGGAGCTCGGCGACATCGCCGTCGCGGGTGCGGCGACCAGCACCACGGCGTCGGCGTCCACGGCGAAACCGGCGCGCGCGCCGGCCGGGGAGCTGCCGTCGAACAACCGCGTCGCCAGCGCCGCATGCTGGTCGACGCGATGCCGGTTCAGCAGGCCCAGGATCCGTGCCGCGGCGTAGCCGTCCTCGTCGGGACCGGCCACCAGGCGGTGCAGCACGCTGGCCGGGGCGTCGGGCGCGGAGCCCGGGAGCGCACCCGGGTCGGCGGACAGCACCGTCAGTTCGGCCGGCTGGCGGCCGTACGGGTCGATGACCTCGAGTCGGTCGCCGCCGAAGACCTTCAGCGCGGTGACCGTTCCGGGGCCGACCCGGAAGCGCTCGACCGGATGGTCGAGACGGGCAGCGTCGAGCATTGCCGCGGTGATGGCGTCAGGGGGCGAAGGATCGGTAGCCGACGTAGAACGCCAGCGCGCGGTCCGGGGTGGAGAACAGGATCCGCGACCCCTTCGGGAAGAAGATCGCGTCCTTGGCCCTGGCGATCTCGACCTGCCCGGTGTCGACGTTCTCCAGCCGGAACTCGCCTTCGAGGACGATCTTCATCTCGTCGTAGTCGTAGTAATAGTCCAGCGGCGCATCGGTGTTGCGCAGTTCGAAGTAGCCCGAGCACATCGGGACGCCGTTCGGGTTGGCGTAGACGTCGTCGATGAAACCCTCGGTGCCGGGGTACTGCTCGAGCGGCATCTGCGGAAGGGACTTCCAGAATCCCGATGTCACCAGGAACGTCGGAGCGGCGGTACTCGTCATGAGGTCTCCAGCGTGATCTCTCGTATGAAACTTTGTCTGATGAGAGGAAACCACGTCTGCGTTTCGGACAGATTAAGCCCGGTAGCGCCCACGTATCGGGTGCGCACCGAGACCCGCGGAAACGTCCGGCTAGATCATTTCCCTGCGGGTCAGCCACCGCATGATCGGCCAGCCCAGGAACACCGGCAGCCAACACGTCAGGATCCGGTAGAGCAGCACCGCGGGCACCGCCACCGCGGTGGGCACGCCGAACGCGGCCAGGCCGCCGATCAGCGCGGCTTCCACCGCGCCGACACCGCCGGGCGTCGGCGCGGCCGAGGCCAGGGTGCCGCCGACCATGGTGACGATCGTGACGGTGACGAAGTTGGCGTCGCCGCCGAACGCCTCGATGCTGGCCCACAGCGCCAACGCCGACCCCAGAGTGGTTGTCGCACAACCGAGAACGATCAAGGCAAGCCGTTTGGGTTCGCGGGCGAGGACCACCAGATCGTCGAAGACCTCCTTCAGGCGTGGCCGCAGCGAGCTGCCCAGCCAGCGGCGCAACTTCGGGACGATCAGGAACACCCCGACCGCCCCGAGTGCCGCGCCGGCCACCAGGTAGACGACCGTGGTGCTGGGCACGAACTGCGACAGGTCCGCCGACGCCCCGGCCGCGGCGCTGAAGAAGATGAGCAACGAGATGTGGGTGATCACCTGCACCGACTGCTGCAGGGCCACGGCGGTGGTGGCGCGCAGCGCCCCCAGTCCGGCCTTCTGCAGGAATCGGGTGCTCAGCGCCAGACCGCCGACCCCGGCCGGGGTGGTGGTCGCGGCGAATGTGTTGGCCACCTGCATGATCGCCAGGATCCGGTACTTCACCAGCCCGTCCGCGCAGGCCCACAGCGCGGCGGCGGCACCCAGATACTTCAGGCCCGACACCGCCAGACCGGCCACCGCCCACCACCAGTTCGCGTTGCGCAGCTCGGAGAAGAACACCGGAACCGAGCTGATGAACGGATAGGCGACGTAGACCAGTGCAACCAGCAGGACCAGCTGGATGACCTGGTTGCGGGTGAACCGGGTGATCGTCGCGGCGTCGATCTGATTGGCGCCGGTCTGCCGCTTGACCTCGTCGCGGGCCGAGGCCATCGCCGTGCCCGCGTCGCGCACCGAGCCGCGGACCCGCTTGGGCATCGCGGCCTTGGTCAGCCGGCGCGAGGCGGCCAGGACCGACTCGTTGCCGAACACGGTGATCGCGGCGGCGACGGCGCTCTCGGCGCCGTACAGATCGGTGGTGGTGATCAGCAGCTGCGCGATGTCGGTGTGCAGATGCGCCTCGGAGGCCCCGTATTCGGCATGGGCGAAGCCACCGAACATCGGCGTGCCGTCGACGACGGTGA
>JAXHTL010000351.1:0-2630 GCA_034190095.1 Actinomycetota bacterium | reverse complement strand
CCCCGAACGACCCTCCACGGGATGAACCAGTGATGACTGGCGCACGCAACGAGTTGACGACGGTATTGAGGAGGCAATCGTGGCGACCACGAGTCCGCCCGACGGCGAAACAGAAAGCCACGGGCCGCTGAAGGCGGCCTGGCGGAGTGTGTTGCCTGCGGTCTTCATCCCCGCTTCGATCATCATCTTCGGACTCATCCTCTTCTCGGTGGTCTTCTCCTCCGTGGCCGAGAATGCGTTCACCAATCTCAACTCGGTGATCACCGACACCGTCGGCTGGTGGTACGTCCTCGTGGTCACCGGTTTCGTGGTGTTCGCGCTGTACTGCGGGCTTTCACGGATCGGGACCATCCGGCTGGGCCGGGACATGGAGAGGCCCGAATACGGCTTCTTCGCCTGGCTGGCGATGTTGTTCAGCGCCGGCATGGGCATCGGCCTGGTGTTCTACGGCGTCGCCGAGCCGCTGTCGCACTACATCGACCCGCCGCCGGGGCTGGGCATCCCGGGTTCCACCGACGCCGCCGCCAACCAGGCCCTGTCCCTGACGATGTTCCACTGGGGACTGCACGCGTGGGCCATCTATGTCGTGGTCGGGCTGGGCATGGCCTACATGACCTACCGCCGCGGACGTCCGCTGTCGGTGCGCTGGCTGCTCGAGCCGCTCATCGGCCGTGAGCGCGTCGAGGGGTGGATCGGGCACGCCGTCGATGTGGTGGCCATCGTGGGCACGCTGTTCGGCGTGGCCACCTCGCTGGGCTTCGGCATCACCCAGATCAGCTCCGGGCTGCAGTACCTGGGCTGGATCGAGGTCAACAACTGGTGGACCGTCGGGATGATCGCCGCCATCACCGCGGTCGCGACCGGCTCGGTGATCCTCGGCGTCAGCCGCGGCATCAAATGGCTGTCGAACATCAACATGGGGATGGCAGCCGGGCTGACGGTCTTCGTCCTGCTGCTGGGCCCGACGCTGTTCCTGCTGCAGGCCTGGGTGCAGAACCTGGGCAATTACGCGACGTCGCTGCCCGAGCTGATGCTGCGCACCGGCCCGTTCACCGACGGCGCGTGGCTGGGTAGCTGGACGATCTTCTACTGGGGCTGGTGGATCAGCTGGGCCCCCTTCGTCGGCATGTTCATCGCCCGGATCTCCCGCGGCCGCACCATCCGGCAGTTCGTCATCGGCGTGCTGCTCGTGCCGACGGTGATCGGCTCGCTGTGGTTCACCGTGTTCGGCGACTCCGGCATCATGCGCCAGCGCGAAGAGGGCAACATGCTCGTCGACGGCGCCATCGACGCGAACACCTCGCTGTTCCGACTGCTCGAAGGGCTGCCGCTGGGTGTGATCACCAGCGTGATCGCGATCACGGTGATCATCTTCTTCTTCGTCACCTCGTCGGACTCCGGGTCGCTGGTCGTCGACATCCTCGCCGCCGGCGGCGACCTGGATCCGCCGAAGGCCAGCCGGATCTACTGGTGCATCCTCGAGGGAGTGGCCGCCGCGGTGCTGCTGGTGATCGGCGGGTCGGGTTCGCTGACGGCGCTACAGACGGCGTCGATCGCGACGGCGCTGCCGTTCTCGCTGGTGATGGTCGCGGCGTGCGTCGCGATGTTCCGCGCGTTCCGCTACGACCTGGCCACCACTCCGCAGTTCCTGCGGGTGTCCGACCCGGCCGAACACGCGCCGACCAACGGCAAGCGCCACCACGAACTGTCGGCCACCCTGGCCGGCTTCGTCGCGGTGCACCAGATCGACGCCGACACCGTTCAGGTGCACGAGCAGACCGGCAAGATCACCGTCGCCGAACCGGTCGACCCGCTCGGCGAAGGCGAAGGCGATTTCGAGGACCACAAGGAGCAGCCCTCGACACCGAGCTGAGGCCGATCCGTAGGCTGAGCCGATGACCGATCCGGTACTGGTCCACGTGGAGGACCGCGTCGCGCTGCTCACCGTCAACGATCCCGAGCGGCGCAACGCGGTGACCGCGGAGATCTCCGCCGCCCTGCGCGCGGCCGTCGACGACGCCGAGGCCGATCCCGATGTGCACGCGCTCATCGTGACCGGGGCGGGCAAGGCGTTCTGCGCCGGGGCCGACCTCAGTGCCCTCGGCGAAGCCACCGAGGATGGGCTGCTGGCGATCTACGACGGCTTCCTCGCCGTGGCCAACTGCGCGCTGCCGACGATCGCCGCCGTCAACGGCGCCGCTGTCGGCGCCGGGCTGAACCTGGCGCTGGCCGCCGACGTGCGCATCGCCGGCCCGGCGGCGTTGTTCGATCCCCGCTTCCAGAAGCTGGGGATCCAT
Organism: Actinomycetota bacterium; assembly: GCA_034190095.1. Taxonomy (GTDB): domain Bacteria; phylum Actinomycetota; class Actinomycetes; order Mycobacteriales; family Mycobacteriaceae; genus Mycobacterium. Next base: position 333 of record JAXHTL010000351.1, on the reverse strand, counting down.
CCCGGCGGTGGTGCCACCTGGATGCTGCAGCGGGCGGTCGGGCCGCAGGTTGCCCGGGCGTCACTGCTGTTCGGCATGCGCTTCGACGCCGAGGCCGCGGTCCGGCACGGTCTGGCGCTGCAGATCGCCGACGACCCGGTCGCCGCGGCACGCGACCTCGCCGCGGGGCCCGCCGGCGCGCCCCGCGACGTGGTGCTGGCCACCAAGGCATCGATGCGGGCCACCGCCAACCCCGGTGTCGTCGACACCGATCAGCACCGCATCGCGGTGGACACCGAGCTCGGTCCGCAGGCGTCCTCGATCCTGTCCCCGGCCTTCGCCGAACGACTGGCC
>JAXHTL010000350.1:0-2636 GCA_034190095.1 Actinomycetota bacterium | reverse complement strand
GGACGCGGTGACGAAGTATCCCTGGTTCCGGCCTCCGGAGGGTGGGAAGTTCGGCTTCTATCCCGACGACGCCGCGATGGCGGCGTGGATGCGCGGCGACGCGCCCAATGCTGCCCGGGTCAGGTTCAGGCCAGCGCTGCGGGGTTGATCCCCCTGAGTGTCAAGCACTTTCGGCTCCAGGCGGGTCAGGATCCGGAAGTTCTGTGCGTTGCCCTCGAAGCCGCCGCACGCCTGGCCGATCTGGTTGAGCGCGCGCTCTCCGTTGTGCCCGTAGGGCGGATGGCCGATGTCATGGGCCAGCCCGGCCAGATCGACGAGGTCGGGGTCGGCGCCCAGCCCGACGGCCATCCCCCGCCCGATCTGGGCGACCTCCAGCGAGTGGGTCAGGCGGGTGCGGGGAGTCTCGCTCTGCCGCGGGCCGACCACCTGGGTCTTGTCGGCCAGCCGCCGCAACGCCGCCGAGTGCAGCACCCGGGCCCGGTCCCGGGCGAAGTCGGTGCGGTGCTCGGTGTCCGTACCCGCAAGCGCGGCACCCTTCGGCGGTTCGACCACCAGGCGTTGCCGGTCGAACTCGCTGTAGGGATCCTGAGTCAGGTCTGTAGCCACCGCCGCACAGTCTGCCAGGCCGTTCGGCGTCTGACCGCTGCCGGAGCAGCTCACGGCACTAGATTGGCCTGCATGCGTGTCGCTCGCCTGCTGTCCATGCTGTTCGCCGCTGCGCTGACCGCGTTGCTGAGCGCGCCGGCCGCGCTGGCCGAGCCCCCGTTCCGGGTGCCCGACTACCTCACCGACCGGGCCGGAGCGCTCACCCCCGAGCAGAGCGCCCAGGTACAGGCGGCGCTGACCGGGCTCTACAACGAGCACCGGGTCCGGCTGTGGGTGGTGTTCGTCGACGAGTTCGGACAGAGTGCCACCAGCTGGGCCCGAAGCACCATGCAACTGAGCGATTTCGGTGACCGCGACGCGCTGCTGGCGGTGGCGGTGGCCGAACGCGCCTACGCCTTCCAGGTGCCCAGCGCCCTGATGTCGCAGTCGACGGCAGAGGACATCCAGATCGACATGATCGAGCCGGCGTTGCGCGACAACGACTTCGCCGGCGCGGCCGTCGCCGCGGCGGACGGCATCGCCGGCTCGACCACACCGCGCACCTCGAGCCCGTCGGGATCGCCCTCGACGTCATCGGGCGGCGGGTCGCTGGTCGGGACGGTGGTCGTGCTGGGGGCACTGGGTGTGGGGGTGACCGGGCTGGTGCTGTGGTCCAAGCGTCGCAAGCGCCAGCGCCGCGAGGATGCGTTCGAAGCCGCCCGCAAGGTCGACCCCGCCGATCCCCAGGCGCTGGCGGCGGTCCCACTCGAGGCCCTCGACCAACTCAGCAAGGCGATCGTCGTCGACGTCGACAACGCGGTACGCACCAGCGAGAGCGAACTCGCCTTGGCCGAAGACGAATTCAGCCCGGCCCGCACCGAGCCGTTCCGCAGAGCTGTCGCCGACGCGCGCACCGCGCTGGCGCAGGCGTTCAACGTCCGCCAGATCCTCGACGACTCGGTGCCCGAGACTCCCGAGCAGCGCCGTGACCTGCTGACCAGGACCATCGTCGCCGCCGCGAAGGCCGACAAGGAACTGGAAGCCCAGAGCGAGGCGTTCGAGAAGCTGCGCGACCTGGTCATCAACGCGCCCAGCCGACTCGACGCCCTGACCCAGCAGATGGTCGCGCTGACCGCGCGCATCGAGCCGGCCGAGCAGACGATGGCCGCCCTGGGTGAGCAATTCGACGCCGCCGCACTGGTTTCGGTCGCCGACAACGTCGACACCGCCAAGGAGCGGCTGGCCTTCGCCGACCAGAACATCGGCAACGCACGCGCGCTGGTGGCGCGCCCGGTCGGCCAGCAGATCGGCCTGGTCGACGCCGTCCGGGCGGCCGAGTCCTCACTCGGCCAGGCCAAGGCGCTGCTGGATGCCATCGACTCGGTGGGTGCCGACATCAACCAGGCGGTCGCCGCCCTGCCCTCGGCCGTCGACGACATCCAGAACGGAATCGGCGAGGCCGACGGGCAACTGCAACAGGGCAACACCGCCCATCGCGCCGAGCTGGAGACCGCACGCAGCGCCGCGGTCGCCGCCGTCGAGGACGCCCGCACACACGGTAAGACCGACCCGCTCGGGGTGTTCACCCGACTGACCAAGGCCGACGCCGATCTGGACCGGTTGCTCTCCGACGTCGCCGAGGAGCGTGCCGCGCGCGAGCGGATGAGCCGCGCTTACGACCAGGCGCTGTTGACCGCTCAGTCGCGGGTGCGCGGGGTGTCGGACTTCATCGACACCCGTCGCGGCAGTGTCGGGCCGGAGGCGCGCACCCGGCTGGCCGAGGCGGTCCGGCAGCTGCAGAACGCCCAGGACAAGCGCAACACCAACCTCAGCGAGGCGATCGACCACGCCAACAACGCGTCGTCGCTGGCCTCCCAGGCGCAGTCGCTGGCCAACAACGACGTGCACGCCGCCCAGCGCAACTACACCTCGGGCGGCTGGGGCAGCGGCGGTTCCGGCGGCGACATCGGCGCGGTGATCGGCGGCATCATCATCGGCAATGTGCTCGGTGGCGGGTTCAGCGGCGGCGCCGGCGGCCCATACCGCCGCTG
>JAXHTL010000035.1:0-31925 GCA_034190095.1 Actinomycetota bacterium | reverse complement strand
TGCCGCGGCCGCCATCCTGGCCACCGACGGCCGCCGGATCGTGCGGGCCCTGGAGGTGGTCGAGCTGACCGGCCGGCCCTTCGCGGCGTCGGCGCCGCGCATCGGCGAGCCGCGGTGGAACGCCGCGATCATCGGGCTGGACTGCGATACCGCGGTTCTGGACGACCGGTTGGCTCACCGGACCGACCTGATGTTCGCGAAGGGCCTGGTCGACGAGGTCATTGCGTTGACGGGCCGGGGCCTGCGCGACGGGGTGACCGCGGCCCGGGCGCTGGGTTACGCCCAGGTGATCGCCGACCTCGACGCCGGCGGCGACGGGTCGGGCGCCCGCGAGCCGACGTTCGTCGGGACCCGCCGTTATGTGCGCCGCCAGCGTTCGTGGTTCCGGCGCGACCACCGCATCCACTGGCTGGACGGCGCGTCGCCCGGAAACGCCGAACGGGTGCTGCGGATCTGGCGGGACGTATCCTGAACAGGTGAAGTTCGCCAAGGGACACGGCACGGAGAACGACTTCGTGGTCCTGCTCGACGAGCCCGCCGCGGTCAGGCTGACCCCGGCGGCGGTCGCTGCGCTGTGTGATCGCCGGCGCGGACTGGGCGCAGACGGCGTCCTTCGTGTCACCACGGCCGAGGCGGCCCGCCGGGCCGGCGTGCTGGACCGGCTACCCGAGGGTGTCGACGCCGGGGACTGGTTCATGGACTACCGCAACGCCGACGGTTCGCAGGCCCAGATGTGCGGCAACGGTGTGCGGGTGTTCGCCCACTACCTGTGGGCCGCGGGCCTGGAACGCCGGCGCGAGTTCGTGGTCGGTTCGCTGGCCGGTCCGCGCCCGGTGCAGCTGCACGCCGCCGACGCCACCTTCGCCGAGGTCAGCGTCGACATGGGCAAGGCCAATCGGTTCGGCACCGGCGAAGCCGTGGTCGGTGGGCGGCGCTTCAGCGGGCTCGCCGTCGACGTCGGCAACCCCCACCTGGCTTGCGTGGATCCGGGGTTGAGTGCTGCCGAGCTGGCCGCCCTCGACGTCGCGGCGCCCGTGACGTTCGATACCCGACAATTCCCGGAAGGTGTCAACGTCGAGGTCCTCACCGCCGCGGCCGACGGTGCGGTGCGGATGCGGGTCCACGAACGCGGTGTGGGGGAGACCCGGTCCTGCGGCACCGGAACGGTGGCCGCGGCCGTCGCGGCCTTGGCCCGCCAGGGTTCGCAGACCGGCTCGCTGCGGGTGCAGATCCCCGGTGGTGAGGTCACCGTCACCGTCACCGAGACCACCAGCTTCCTGCGCGGGCCGTCGGTTCTCGTCGCGCACGGCGAGCTGGCCGAGGAATGGTGGGCGGCCCAGCAGACGTTAATCGAGGTGCATGAACAGTGACCTGCGTGCGAATCTTGATTCGCCTATGACCTATCCCGAATTTCTCAACGACACCCCCAGTGCGGGCGAGCTCGCGCTGGAGGACCGCACCGCGCTGCGCCGCGTCGCCGGGCTGTCGACCGAACTGGCCGACATCTCCGAGGTCGAGTACCGCCAGCTGCGCCTGGAACGCGTCGTGCTCGTCGGCGTGTGGACCGAAGGCAGCGCCGCCGACGCCGACGCCAGCCTGGCCGAGTTGGCCGCCCTGGCCGAAACAGCGGGGTCCGAGGTCCTCGAAGGGGTGATCCAGCGCCGCGACAAACCAGACCCCGCCACCTACATCGGCTCGGGCAAGGCCGCCGAACTCCGGGACGTCGTGCTGGCCACCGGCGCCGACACCATCATCTGTGACGGCGAACTCAGCCCGGCCCAGCTCAACGCGCTGGAGAAGATCGTCAAAGTCAAGGTGATCGACCGGACCGCGCTGATCCTGGACATCTTCGCCCAGCACGCCACCAGCCGGGAGGGCAAGGCCCAGGTGGCGCTGGCGCAGATGGAGTACATGCTGCCCCGGCTGCGTGGCTGGGGTGAATCGATGTCGCGGCAGGCCGGCGGCCGCGCCGGTGGCGCCGGCGGCGGCGTCGGAACCCGCGGTCCCGGTGAGACCAAGATCGAGACCGACCGTCGCCGCATCCGCGAACGAATGGCCAAGCTGCGCCGTGATATTCGCGCGATGAAGCAGGTCCGCGACACCCAGCGCAGCCGCCGCAGCGCCAGCGACACCCCGTCGGTGGCAATCGTCGGCTACACCAACGCCGGCAAGTCGAGCCTGCTCAACGCGCTGACCGGGGCGGGCGTGCTGGTCGAGAACGCGTTGTTCGCCACACTCGAACCGACAACGCGCCGTGGGCAACTCGACGATGGTCGGCCTTTCGTGCTGACCGACACCGTCGGCTTCGTCCGGCACCTGCCCACCCAGCTGGTCGAGGCGTTCCGCTCGACCCTCGAGGAGGTCGTCGATGCCGACCTGCTGGTGCACGTCGTCGACGGCTCCGACGTCAACCCGCTGGCCCAGATCAACGCGGTGCGCCAGGTGGTCAACGACGTCGTCGCCGAGTACGGCATCGCGCCGCCGCCGGAACTGTTGGTGGTCAACAAGACCGACGCCGCCAGCGGGCTGACCCTCGCGCAGCTGCGGCGCGCGCTGCCCGGCGCGGTGTTCGTGTCCGCCCGGACCGGTGACGGGCTGGCGAGGTTGCAGGCCCGGATGGCCGAGATGATCGAGCCCCGCGACGTCGTGGTCGACGTGACGATCCCCTACAGCCGGGGCGAATTCGTCAACCGGGTGCACGCCGAGGGGCGGGTGGATGCGATCGAGCACACCGAGGCCGGGACCAGGATGAAGGCGCGCGTGCCGGTGTCGCTGGCCGCCGCCCTGGACGCATTCGCGACCTACTGACCGGGGCGAATGCGGTATCCGCCGGGATGTGCGGTAGCGTGGACGACGTCGGCCGCGGAAGAACACTGACGTCACCGCCGCAGCACGGCGCCGGGTAGGCAACAGCCTCTGGAGTCCCTGGCGCCGCCGACCCAAAGATCACTCACCACGGCGTAATCGCCACTGTGTGCACACTGCCGCTCGACGCGAACGCGTCGCGGCCAGCCGGGCACACGTCGCCCGACAGCCGGAAAGGCACACATGACCACCACCACATTCGCCGACCTCGGCGTGCCCGCACCCCTGGTGCAGGCACTGCAGGCGCGCGGCATCACCACCCCGTTCCCGATCCAGGCCGCCACGCTGCCCGATTCGCTGGCCGGCCGAGACGTGCTCGGCCGCGGCAAGACGGGTAGCGGTAAGACGCTGGCGTTCTCGATTCCGTTGGTCGCCTCGCTGGCCGGGCGCTCCGGCCGGGCGGGCCGTCCCCGGGGGCTGGTCTTGGCCCCCACCCGGGAGCTGGCCACCCAGATCACCGCGGTGCTGGATCCGCTGGCCGCAGCGACCGGGCTGAGCGTCACCACCATCTTCGGTGGGGTGTCGCAGAACAAGCAGGTCGCAGCACTGCGGGCCGGCGCCGACATCGTCGTGGCCTGCCCGGGCCGGCTCGAAGACCTGATGCGCCAGAAGCTGGTCAGCCTCGATGACGTCGAGACGGCCGTGTTGGACGAGGCCGACCACATGGCCGACCTGGGCTTCCTGCCCGGGGTGACCCGGATCCTGGCGGCCACCCCCGCCGGCGGGCAACGGCTGCTGTTCTCGGCGACGCTGGACAACGGTGTCGACAAACTCGTGCGGCGTTTCCTGGCCGAGCCCGTCGTGCATTCGGTCGATGAGGTCAGCGCCCCGCCCGCGGCGATGACCCACCACGTGTTCCACGTCGGAGGTGCGCAGCAGAAGAAGGAACTCGTGCACCGGTTGGCTTCGGGCACCGGTCGGCGGATCCTGTTCATGCGCACCAAGCACCAGGCCCGCAAGCTGGCCAAACAACTCACCGAGTCGGGGGTCCCGTCGGTGGACCTGCACGGCAACCTCTCGCAGCCCGCGCGTGACCGCAACCTCGCGGCCTTCAGCACCGGCACCGCCCGGGTGCTGGTGGCCACCGACATCGCCGCCCGCGGGGTTCACGTCGATGATGTGGAGCTGGTGGTTCACGTCGATCCGCCGATGGAGCACAAGGCCTACCTGCACCGTTCCGGTCGCACCGCGCGCGCGGGAAGCGCCGGCGATGTGGTCACCGTGGTACTGCCCGAGCAGCGTCGCGACACCCAGCATCTGCTGCGCCGGGCCGGTATCACGGTCCGTCCGCAGGAGGTCACCGCGGAGTCCTCGTCCGTCCATGCCCTCGTCGGGGAGATCGCGCCGCTGCAGGCCCCGGCACCGAAGCCGGCCCCAGTGCCCACCGCGGCGAACAACGGCGGCGGGGCGCAGCGCGGGCGCGGCGCCGACCGGCGCGGCGGTCGGCGGCGCCGTCCACGCGGGGGCCGGTCGCGGGCCCAGGCGCCGGCCGCGTCGTAGCTCAGCGCGGCGCGATCGTCGGCGGCAGATGCGCGCGCACCGGTGGCAGCGGCCCGGCGTAGCGCTGGACCTCGACCAGGACGTGCGCGCCGGTGCAGCCCCGGGCCAGTGACGACGTACCGGCATCGTCGGTGAGCATGTTGGGATTGCCGTGCATGCACATCGTGTCGGGGTCCGCCGGATCCTGCGGGTCGAACCACGCCCCGGTGGACAGCTGGACCACCCGCGGACGGACACCGGTGTCGAGCACCACTCCGGCCAGGCACGCGCCGCGGTCGTTGAAGACCCGCACCACCTCCCCGGCGGCCACGCCCCGTGCGGCGGCATCCGAGGGGTTCATCCGGATCGGTTCCCGCCCGGCCACTTTCGATTCCTGGCTGGTGGTTCCACCGTCGAGCTGACTGTGCAGCCGCGACGCCGGCTGGTTGGCGAGCAGGTGCAGCGGATAACGCGAGGCGCGCGCCGCGCCGAGCCATTCGCGCGGTTCGAACCAGGTGGGATGTCCGGCGCAGTCGGGGTACCCGAAGCCGGCGATGTCGGCGGAGAAGATCTCGATTCGCCCGCTGGGGGTTGCCAACCGGTGGGTGCGTGGGTCGGCGCGGAAGTCGGACAGCAGCGTCAAGGGTTCTTCGGTGGGGAGCCGCAGTTGCCCGAGCCGCCAGAACTCGGCGAACGGCGGCACCGCGAAATCCAGCCCTGCCGACCACGTCTGGTAGAGGTGCTCGAGCCATTGCCACGCGGTACGGCCCTCGGTGAACGTCTCCCCGATGCCCAGCAGCCCGGCCAGCGCGCTGAACGTCTGATAGTCGTCGCGTGCCTGGGCGTAGGGTTCGGTGAGCTTCGGCATCGCCATCAGCACCGGATCGTTGGCCGAGCCGGAGAAATCCTCGCGTTCGGCGAAAGTGGTGGAGGGAACCACGATGTCGGCGTGCTTGGCCATCGCGGTCCAGTACGGATCGTGCACCACGACGGTGTCGGGGCGACCGAGCGCACGGCGCAGCCGGGGGATGTTCTGGTGGTGGTGGAACGGATTGCCGCCGGCCCAGTAGACGAGCCGGATGTCGGGAAAGCGCAGGCGAAGTCCGTTGTAGTCGAACGGTTCGCCGGGGCGCAGCAGCATATCGCTGACCGCGGCGACCGGGATGAACTGCGAAACCCCGTTGATCCCCTGGGGTAGCCGGGGCAGGCTGCACCGCAGCGGTGGCAGGCCGGGTTCGTTCATCGACCCGTAGCCGTGTCCGAAACCGCCGCCGGGCAGGCCGATCTGGCCGAGCATCGCGGCCAGTGTGAGCCCCATCCACGGGGCCTGCTCGCCGTGGTGGGCCCGCTGCAGCGACCAGCTCACCGTGACCAGCGTGCGACCGGAGGCCATCCGGCGGGCCAGTGCGACAAGCGCTGCGGGTTCCAGCCCGCAGATCGGCGCGGCCCACCCGGGTGATTTCGGCATCCCGTCGACGGCGCCGAGCAGATAGCGCTCGAATTCGTCGTAGCCGGTGCAGTATCGGGCCAGGAACTCGCGGTCGGCCAGTTCCTCGGTGGCCAGTACATAGGCCAGCGCCAGCATGATCGCCACGTCGGTGCCGGGCACCGGCGCATGCCAGGTGCAGTCGCCGTCGACGTCGTCGCGCAGGGGTGAGATCGAGACCAGGTGCCCGCCGCGGTCCCGGAACCGCTGCAGTGCCTCGCGAGCCGGGTGGGCGGTGGTGCCGCCGTGGTTGACGCCGGTGTTCTTCAATGCCACCCCGCCGAAACACACCATGAGGTCGGTGTGCTCGACGATCACCTCCCAGCTGGTGGAACGCTTGAACAGGTCGTCGTGGGTGCCCACCACCCGCGGCATGATCACCCCGGTCGCACCCAGGCTGTAGGAGTGGCGCGAAGAGGTGTAGCCGCCCAGGCAGTTCAGGAACCGGTGCACCTGGCTCTGGGCGTGATGGAAGCGTCCGGCGCTCGACCAGCCGTAGGAACCGCCGTAGATCGCGGCGTTGCCGTGCGTGTCGACGACGCGGCGCAGTTCGCCGGCCAGCAGGGTGGTGAGCTCGTCCCAGCTCACGGTGACGAACTCGTCAGCACCCCGGCGGTCGGTCGGGCCGGGACCGCCTTCCAGCCACCCCCGGCGCACCGCGGGAGCCGTGACGCGGGACCGGTGCCGAACCGATCCGACCAGGTTGCCCAGCGCAGGGGAGGGGTCGTCGTCTCCGTCGATCGGTGCCACCGCCGTCAGATCGCCGCCGGCGACGGTGGCGGTGAACGCTCCCCAGTGCGTCAGGCTGTTCGCGTCTCGGGGCACGGCCCGAAGTTTACGGGCCGGGGTGCGCCGGAATGCCGGCCCGATCAACCATCCGGTTGGATGGGGTAGGTTGGCTCCAGCGTCCGCAAGCAGTCCGTACCGACGATGGAGGACATCGCCATGGGTCTGGAAGCCGACAAGGCGGCCCCCGTGATCGCCTATCAGCGCACCCTGTTCGAACCCGAGCACGACTTGTTCCGCGAATCGTTTCGCGGATTCCTCGACCGCCACGTCGCGCCGCATCACGAGCAGTGGGAGGCCGACAAACTGGTCGACCGCGGGGTCTGGCTGGAAGCCGGCAAACAGGGATTCCTGGGCATGGCCGTGCCCGAGGAGTACGGCGGCGGCGGCAATTCCGACTTCCGCTACAACACCATCATCACCGAGGAGATCACCGCCGGGCGCTACAGCGGGCTGGGCTTCAGCCTGCACAACGACGTCACTGCGCCCTACCTGATCCGCCTGGCCAACGAGGAACAGAAGCAGCGCTGGCTGCCCAAGTTCTGCACCGGTGAGCTCATCAGCGCCATCGCGATGACCGAACCGGGAACCGGAAGTGACCTGCAGGGCATCAAGACCCGCGCGGTCAAAGACGGTGACGACTACGTGCTCAACGGCTCGAAGACGTTCATCACCAACGGTATTCACTCCGATCTGGTGATCGTCGTGGCGCAGACCGACCCGGACAAGGGTGCGCTCGGGTTCTCGCTGCTGGTCGTCGAGCGCGGCATGGAGGGATTCGAGCGCGGCCGCAAGCTCGACAAGATCGGGCTGGACGCTCAGGACACCGCCGAGCTGTCGTTCACCGATGTCCGGGTGCCGTCGGCCAACCTGCTCGGCGAAGAAGGCCAGGGCTTCATCTACCTGATGCAGAACCTGCCGCAGGAGCGGATCGGCATCGCGGTCATGGCCGCGGCAGCGATGGAGGCGGTGCTCGCCGAGACGCTGCAGTACGCCAAGGAGCGCAAGGCCTTCGGCAAACCCATCGGAAAGCAGCAGAACAGCCGCTTCCTGCTGGCCGAACTGTCCACCGAGGCCACCGTGGTGCGGATGATGGTCGACGAGTTCATCAGGCTGCATCTGGACGAGAAGCTGAGCGCCGAGCAGGCCGCGATGGCGAAGTGGTACTCCACCGAGAAGCAGGTCCACCTCGTCGACCGGTGCCTGCAACTGCACGGCGGATACGGCTACATGCGCGAGTACAACGTCGCCCGCGCCTACCTCGATGCCCGGGTACAGACCATCTACGGCGGCACGACCGAGATCATGAAGGAGATCATCGGCCGCAGCCTGGGCGTCTGATCTGCAGATGCCCGGTATCGGCGGGTTGACGGTCCATGCATATTCTTGGCCTGGATCGGCGAGGTGACTTGGTTATCGACGTCCGCTGACGCACAGTGAACGGACGCGGTAATTTTCTCAGAATTTCTCAAGGAACTCGCCAGAGGGCCAGGAGAGTACCGTCGCCGACCGCGGGGAGGATGAATGAGCCGGCAGCCGCTGCTGCGCCTACGAATGGTCGGTCGCGCTGCGATCGGGGTGTTGGGGGTCGCCACGGCTCTCCTGCTGGCCCCCGTCGCGGGGGCGCAGCCCGAGGTCGAAGCCAACGACGCGATCGCTGCGGCCTGGCAGGCCAGTGGTGGTGACGCCGGACCGCTGGGACCGCCGACCGGTGACGTCTACCCGGCCGGTGAGGGTTTCGCCCAGGACTTCGCGTCCGGGCGGATGTTCTTCACGCCGCAGACCGGCGCGCACTACATGCAGGGCGCCATCCTGGACAAGTATGAATCGCTGGGCGGTGCGGCCGACGGCGATCTCGGCTTCCCCACCATCGACGAGGGCCCCGGCCTGGCGCCGGGCAGCCGGAACAGCACCTTCAGCGCGCCCGACAATCCGGTTATCTTCTGGACCCCCGAACACGGTGCGCGGGTGGTACGCGGGCCCATCAACGCGGCCTGGGACGCGTTGGGCGGATCCACCGGCGCACTGGGGGTGCCGGTGGAGGACGAGGCCTACGACGGCTCGGTGACCACCCAGCAGTTCGCCGCCGGGCAGCTGTCGTACGACTCGCAGACCGACACGTTCACCACCGTCCCGCCGGAGCTGGCCGATCAGCTGGTCGACCTGGACGTCCCGAACGATCCCGTGTCGGCCATCAACGCGGCGCGCCGGGCCGCGGGGGGACCGCTGGGTCCCCTGGGCGCCGCCGAGGGCGAGCCGTACGAGATCGGCGACAACGGCCTCGGTCAGGACTTCGTCAACGGCAAGATCTTCTACACCCCGGACACCGGCGCCAACGTCGTCACCGGTCAGGTCCTGGCCAAGTACGAGAGTGTCGGCGGCCCGCAGGGAGACCTGGGTTTCCCGGTGACCAATGAGACCGACGGCGGGCTGGAGCCGGCGAGCCGGATGAGCCGGTTCGCCGCGCCGGACGAGCCGGTCATCTTCTGGACCCCGGATCACGGCGCGTTCATCGTGCGCGGTCCGATGAACGCCGCCTGGCAGGAACTGGGCGGGGCGACGGGCGAACTCGGCGCCCCGGTGGCCGACCAGACCCAGGACGGCGATGTCATCACCCAGCGCTTCAACGGCGGCTCGATTTCCTGGGACACCGCGACGCAGCAGTTCAGCACGGACCCGGCCACCCTCGCCGGACAGCTCGGGGGCCTGGAGGTCCCCGGCGAACAGGGACCGGCGGCGGAGGCGCCGCCGACGTCGAACACCGGGGACGGCACCGGATTGCAGTGGAACTGGTGGTGGCTGCTCGCGGTGGTGCCGATCGTCCTGCTGGTCGCGCTGGTGGCGTTCGCGGTGATGCGCAACCGCAGCCGTGGCGAAGACCCCTTCGCCGCGCCGGACGACGACGAGCTGTACGCCGCGGCGATGGCCGGCGACCAGCACGGCGCCGATCACGGCGGCGAGGATGCGCTGTTCGGCGACCGTTACGCCCGGGAGGGACTGGGCTCGTTGAGTGGCGCACCGGCACCGCCGACACCGTCGGACGATGTGTCGACTCCGCTGAGCTTCTGGAGCACTCCGGTGTCAGACGAAGACGTGGACGTCGAGCAGGAAGACCCCGACGCCGTCGATACCGCCCCGACCCGGATCCAGAGCCCTGCCGAAACCGAGTTGCCGGTGCTGGACGACTATCCCGACGCCGACTATGCGGACGAGGTCGCCTACGACGAGATCGACTACGACGACGTCGACTACGACGATGACGTGCTCGATGAGCCGGTCGATGAGCCTGCCGGCGAGCTCGTTGATGGGCCCGAGATGCCCGAGGCCGGCACGGACTCGGAGCCGCCGGTCGAGCAGGCGGTGGCGTCGGCCGCGCTCGGCGAAGCCGCGTTCGACCGTGATCCGCTCACCGACACCGGTCGGCACGCGCGCATCGACGTCGACGAACCGACTCCCGGGGGCACCGCGCTGCACATGCCGATGGGTGATCCACGCGAGGTTCCCGGTGGCTACCCGGTGAAGGCCGACACCCAGTCGGGTCTGTACTGGGCGCCGGACAGTCCCGACTATGACGACGTTCCGGCCGAGGTCTACTTCGCCAGTGAGGAAATGGCGATCACGATGGGCTTCGTCCGCGCCTACTGACGATCCGGCGCGTCAGATCTTCCGGATGACGGTGACGACCTTGCCGAGGATGGCGGCGTCGTTTCCGGGGATGGGGTCGAATGCCGGGTTGTGCGGCATCAGCCACACCTGACCGCGTGTCTGTTTGAAGGTCTTGACGGTGGCCTCACCGTCGATCATCGCCGCGACGATATCGCCGTTGTCCGCGACGTTCTGCTGGCGTACCACCACCCAGTCGCCATCGCAGATGGCCGCGTCGACCATCGATTCTCCGACGACCTTGAGCAGGAACAGCGAGCCCTCGCCGACGAGCTCGCGCGGTAGCGGGAAGACTTCTTCGACCGCTTCCTCGGCCAGAATGGGCCCGCCGGCGGCGATCCGGCCCAGCACCGGCACGAATGTCGGCTCGGGCAGCGCATCGGAGCCGGACACATCGGTGGTGACGATCGGTGTGGCTCCGTCGTCGGCGGCGCGGACGTCGACCGCGCGCGGCCGGTTGGGATCACGGCGCAGATAGCCCTTGCGCTCGAGGGTCCGCAGCTGATGGGCGACCGACGAGGTGGAGGTCAGCCCCACGGCGTCGCCGATCTCTCTGATGCTCGGCGGGTAGCCGCGGGTGGTGACGGATGCCCGGATGACCTCCAGGATCGTGCGCTGCCGGTCGGTCAGGCCGCCCTCGCGGTCACGGCGTGCATCGGCGCCGTCCGTGCGGTCGCTGCTGTCGTCGCTCATGAGCCCGAATCTATCCCCTCACGCCGACATAATCAAACATGTGTTCGACGTGTGTCGCCGGCCGCGGGGAAGTGGGGCGGTCGGCGTCGGGCCGTCGGACTTGTCGGTGGGGTCCCGTAGCGTTCGCAACAGTTCGATCACATGTTCTATCGCTCGAACACATGATCGACTAGTGTTTCGAACACAGAAGCGAATCTTCGCCCCGGAGAGGGAAGGGTACCCAGATGACGATCACCCCCGCCTACGACACCTGCAGCGCCCCCGGCGCTCCCGGCGCTCCCGAGGACCTCACCGATCCCCGGTGCTACACGCGCGGCGACCTGGCCTGGAGTTCCTCCGGCCATGCTGCGCCGCGCCGGGTGCAGCCGGCCACCGGGGCGCGCCGGCACCGCGGCGCGACCACCGGCCCGCGGTCGCGGCGCCCCGCGGGCGCGGCCCTGCAGTACCGGGGCACCGGCGTGCTGGTCTCGCGGGCATCGCACCGCCCGCGCCCCATCACCCCGGCGACCACCGTGTTGCTCGCGGTGATCGCGGGCGCGATCACCTTGTGGCTGGGCCTGGTCGCCCAGGCCGGCGGTGTGGTCGGGGGAGCGGCCGAGATCCCGAGTCGGCTCGCGGTGGTGCAGGTGCAGACGGGCGAGTCGTTGCAGCAGGTGGCGCAGCGGGTGGCCCCCGGAGCGCCGGTGTCCGACGTCGTCGATCGGATTCGCGATCTGAACAAGCTGGAGTCGGCTGCGCTGGACGCCGGTCAGACCCTCATCGCGCCGGTCGGCTGACTGGGCGCTGACCCGGCTTCACGCCCGATGCTGCCCAGTGATTCCGATGAACCGACAGGTCAGCTACCTGCCAATCGGTCCGCCCTCGGGCCGCCGACCGGTGGCGCAGGTACGCTCAATGGAGTTCGAAGCGGTCACCTGTCGGTATGGCGAAGGAGCGGTGGTGCACTGTCCGTTCTGCCGTCACCCCGATTCCCGGGTCGTCGACTCGCGCGAGACCGACGAGGGTCAGGCGATCAGGCGGCGCCGGTCCTGCCCTGAGTGTGGCCGCCGGTTCACCACCGTGGAGACAGCGGTGCTCGCGGTGGTCAAGCGCAGCGGTGTCACCGAACCGTTCAGTCGGGAAAAGGTCATCAGAGGTGTGCGGCGGGCCTGCCAGGGTCGGCAGGTCGACGATGACGCGCTCAACCTGCTGGCTCAACGGGTCGAGGATGCTGTGCGGGCCACCGGGTCGCCGGAGGTGCCCAGCCACGAGGTCGGTTTGGCCATCCTGGGTCCGCTGCGCGATCTCGACGAGGTGGCCTATCTGAGGTTCGCGTCGGTGTATCGGTCGTTCTCGTCGGCCGAGGACTTCGAGCGCGAGATCCAGGCGCTGCGCGCGCACCGGGAGGTTCCCGCTCAGGGGTGATGGATCCGCGGCCCGGGTGAGCATTCCCGGCCCGCTAGTGGGGTTCAGTCGATCTGCAGTTGCCGGTCTTCGACGACACGCCCGGCCACCCGCACCCAGCCATCGGGGCTCCAGGTGGTCTCGATGACCGACCCCTGCCCCTGCACGATGGTCAGGTCGCGGCTGAGGTGTTCGGTCATCCGGACCGCCGCCGCTCCGGTGGCTTCGTCCTCCGGCACGCCCAGCCTCGGGGCGAACATCCTCGACCTGATCGAGCCGCGTTCGCGATCGATCCACGTCCACAGGTAGTGCTCGGCGTCATCGCTGTAGTCGTCCGGGTCGGCGGCGGCCAGCTCCTCCGCCGATGCCAGCTCGTAGATCGAGAAGGCCGGTGCCCACTCCGCGCGGGCGCTGACCGAGGTCAGGTCACCGTCGTAGCCGATCGCAACGATGCCGGCCGGCACCTGCAGAGTCTTGACCGGGGTTCCCCGGTGCCCGAGCCACCACCCTGCCCCCACGGTCGGGTGTCCGGCGAACGGGAGTTCGGTCGCAGGGGTGTGGATGTTGGCGTGGGAGGTGTGCGTGCCCGGCTCGGGCATCGTGATGAAAATGGTCTCGCTGTAACCCAATTCGGCCGCGATGCGCTGCCGGTCGGCCGGGTCCACGGTCTCGGCGTCGATGACACCGAGAAGATTGCCGTGCCGGCCGTCCCGGTCGGTGAACACGCGCAGCACTGTCACGTCGATCGCCATACTGCCGACTCTACGTCCCGGGATTTGCGGCAGGGTCAGGTTGCGCTGCGTTCGTCGGCCCCCATCGCGTCGAGCACCGCCACCCGGGTGTCGACCGAGCCCGAGATCGTGCCCTCGTTGATTCCGGCGCGCAACAGATCGCGCAGATAGTCCTGGTCGTAGGGGGCCGGTTCGGTCGAATCGATGAACCGCTCGACCACCTCGACGAACCGGTCAGGATCGTCGTGGAACGGGAAGTGGCCGGAATTCTCGAAGATCTCGAGTCGTGAGCCCGGCATCGCCGCATGCGCCAGTTCCGCGTGACTGACCGGGATGACCGAGTCGTGGCTTCCCCAAATGAGTTGCACCGGAACCGATTGCGTCAAATAGCAGCGGTCCAGCATGGTGACGACCTGGCCGCGCCAGTCGACGACGGCCCGCAGCGTCCTGGCGAAGGCCGACGACGCGGTGGGCTCGGGCAGGTCGTCGAGGATGCGCAACACCTCGTGGATGTCACGGCCCACCCGGGTGGACCCGAACAGCTTGCCGCCCAGGTGTCCCACGGCCTTGAGGCCCGGCATCACCAGCGGTAGCCGCAACAATGCCAGGGCCTCACTGCCCATCGGCATCGAAGCGACACGCAGCGCGATGTTCACGTCCTTGGTGACGCCGCCGGCGCCTACCAGGATCAACCGTTCGACGAGCTGGGGGAACTGGTAGGCGAACTGCATCGCGACCCCGCCGCCGAGCGAATGCCCGACCACGGTGACTCGGTCGATGTCGAGCACACTGAGCAGATCGCGCATGCCGTTGGCGTAGGCAGGCACCGAGTAGTCGGCGCGCGGCTTGTCGGACCTGCCGTGGCCGAGCAGGTCGGGCGCGATGACGGTGAACCGCTGGGCGAGCTTGGTCTGGACCGCGCTCCAGGTGGTCGAGTTGTCGCCGATGCCGTGGATGAGCAGGATCGCCGGACCCGACCCGGCGATCCGAAACGCCCGCCGATAGCCGTGGATGGTGCGGAACTGCAGTGTCGGGGTCGTTTCCCGCACCGGTCGCAGATTCGGCTTGCCCTCGCTCATCGCGCGAACTCGGTCATCGCGGTCATGTCGCCCACTTCGTCGTCGGGACGGGTTTCACCGGCGGAGTCGAAGGAGTGCCCGCTAGGGGTTGTCGCGGGGATCGTCCTTGTCCTTCCGGTACCTCTCGTCGGCCTGCTGGGCGAGAAACCGCTCGAATTCCGCACCGATTTCCTCACCGCTCGGCAATTCCTCGTCGCGCGCCAGAAGGGACCGGTTCTCCTGAGCGGCGACGAACGCATCGTACTGGCGCTCCAGGGCCTCCACCACCTGAGCGACCTCGGAGCTGGCGGTGACCTGTTCGTTGATCTTGTCGAAGACCTCGGCCGCGGACCTGGTCAGCTGGTCGGTGGGGATCTGCAGCGATGCGCTTCTGGCCACCTCGGACAGCAGTGTCTCCGCTGCGGCGGGGTAGTCGGTCTGGGCCAGGTAGTGGGGCACGTGCACGGTGAAGCCCACCACCTCATGTCCGTGCTGGGCCATCCGGAATTCCAGCAGGTTGGACGCGCTGCCGGGAACCTGAACCTCGCTGACCCACGGCTGATGGTCGGCGATGAGCTCTTTGTCGTTGGAGTGCGCCGTGAGCGTCATCGGTCGGGTGTGGGGGACGGCCATCGGGATCGAGCCCAGCCCGATGATCCGGCGCACCCCGAGCCGCTCGGAGAGCAACCGCACCGCGGTGATGAAGCGTTCCCAGCGCAGATCCGGCTCCATGCCTGCGAGCAGCAGGAACGGTGTTCCGACGCGGTCGTGCAGCGCGTACAGGTTGAGCTCGGGTTCGTCGTAGGCGGTGAAGTGATCGGTCTTGAAGGTCATCAGCGGCCGTCGTGACCGATAGTCGAGCAACTCGTCGATCGCGAAGGAGGCCACCAACTCGGTGTCGAGGGTGTCCTTCAGATGCTGGGCGGCGAGTTTGATCGCCCGTCCCGCGTCGGAGAAACCTTCCAGCGCGTGAATGAGCACCGGACCGCGGCCGTCCGGTGAGGTCAGCTGCGGGGCGGGAAACTCCAGTTCATACATGCCGGTCTGTTCGGGTTGGTACTGCTGGCCGCGCTCCTGGCCAGGGTCGTGCGCGTTGTCAGCCATCTCTCTCGCCTCCTCGCCGCGGTGGTTCGCGACAGTGGTGTCGTGGTCGACCGTGCTGCTTCCAGTGTCTCGTACGTGACGGGGCACGCCACCGGGGTACCCGCCACGTCACCCATTTGTTCGAACGTGCACACGCCGATGTGACATTCCCCGGATGCGGCGGCCGATCCTGCGCCAGGGGCGAACCCTGGCGGGAGGTCAGTTGCGGAACTGATGGAGCGCGCGCAGCTTGTTCATCACGTCCAGCGCCGCGACCTTGTAGGCCTCGGAGAACGTCGGGTAGTTGAACACGGCGTCGACGAGGTATTCGACGGTGCCGCCGCAGCCCATCACCGCCTGGCCGATGTGCACCATCTCGGTGGCGCTGGTGCCGAAGATGTGCACGCCGAGCAGGCGCAGGTCCTCGGTGGAGACCAGCAGCTTGAGCATGCCGTACGAGTCGCCGGCGATCTGGCCGCGGGCCAGCTCGCGATAGCGCGACACGCCGACCTCGTAGGGGATCGCGCTGGTGGTCAGTTCGACCTCGGTAGCCCCGACGTAGGACACTTCGGGGATCGAGTAGATGCCGATGGGCTGCAGCTCGGTCATCGTCTTACCGGGCTCGCCGAACGCGTGGTAGGCGGCCAGCCGCCCCTGATCCATCGAGGTGGCGGCCAGGGCCGGGAAGCCGATGACATCGCCGACGGCGTAGATGTGGTCGACCTTGGTCTGGAAGTTGTCGTCGACGAAGACCCGGCCGCGGTTGTCGGCCTCCAGGCCCGCATTGGGCAGGTCGAGATGGTCGGTCTGACCTTGCCGGCCCGCGGAGTACATCACCGTCTCGGCCGGGATTTGCTTACCGCTGGCCAGGGTGGTGACGGTGCCGGCGGCGCCGACGTCCACGGCGGTGACCTCCTCGCCGAACCGGAACGTCACCGCGAGGTCGCGGAGGTGGAACTTCAGCGACTCGATGATCTCGGGATCACAGAACTCGAGCATGTTGTTGCGCTTCTCGACGACGGTGACCTTGGTGCCGAGCGCGGCGAACATCGAGGCGTATTCGATGCCGATCACCCCCGCGCCCACCACCACCATCGAGGTGGGCAGGGTCTTCATGTCGAGGATTCCGTCGGAGTCGAGCACCCGTTCCTCGTCGAACTCCACCCCTGCCGGGCGGGCGGGTTTGGTGCCGGTGGCGATCACGATGTATTCCCCGGTCACCGTCGTGCGTTCACCGCGGTGGGGTTCCTCGACCAGCACCGTGTGCGGGTCGAGGAACCGGCCGTGGCCCTCGATCAGGTCGATGCGGTTTCGCATCAGCTGGGATCGCACGACGTCGACTTCCTTGCCGATGACGTGGGTGGTCCGGGCCAGCAGGTCGGCCGGGGTGATCTTGTCCTTGACCCGGTAGCTCGCGCCGTAGAGCTCACGCTGATTCATGCCGGTGAGGTAGACGACCGCCTCGCGCAGTGTCTTCGACGGGATGGTGCCGGTGTTGACGCACACCCCGCCCAGCATTCGTCCCCGTTCGATGACTGCCACGGACTTGCCGAGCTTGGCGGCCGCGATGGCGGCTTTCTGCCCGCCCGGGCCTGAACCGATGACGACGAGGTCGTATTCCAGCATCGAAGCCATGGTCAAAGGTCTACGCCGGTTGCCCCGATCTCGCATGTCGACACACGTCAACAGCTGATGAACAGGCGTGCGCCGGCCGCTTCATCCCCAATCGCGTCGCCGTCCCCAGTTTCGCGCGCCGAGCGCGCCGGCCTGCCGGGGACGTCGGCGCCAGTTGCGAGGTTGGCGTCATGTCCACCACATCACGTCCCGAATACCCGCTCGACCGTCCCGACGTCCTGATCGCGGCATTGCCCGCGGTGCTGGGATTCGTGCCCGAGCGATCGCTCGTGCTCGTCACCGCCGCGCACGGACAGCTGGGTGCCGTCCTGCGCATCGACCTGCCCGGCGAAGACCTCGAGGAGCTTCGCCGGCTCGCCGAGACGGCGGGCTGCGCCCGGCCCGACATCGCGATCGCGGTGATCGTCGATGCCGACGGGGCCTCGTGCCGGTTGTGCGCCGAGGAGTACCGCGACATGACGAGGTTGCTGGCCGACGAGTTGCTGGCCCACGGGATGGAGCTGATCGCCGCACACGTCGTGGATGTGGTCGGTGCCGGCGGGCGATGGTACTGCGCCGACGGATGCGGCAACTCGGGACGGGTCGAGGACCCGATGGCATCGCCGATGACGCTGGCCGCGGTGCTCGACGGCCGACGGCTCTATGCCCGGCGGGCCGACCTGCTCGAGGTGATCGCTCCGGTGGAGCCCGACCGCGCCGCCGCCCTGGCGCGCCTGCTCGACCACGCCGAGAACGTCGATCCCGCCGGGGCCGATGCGCAGGCCCGTGGCGGCATCGAACACGCGCTGCGGTGCGCGGCGCTGGTCGAGGCGGGCGCCGCGCTGGACGACGAGGACCTGGTTCGGCTGGGGCTGGCGCTGACCGACCCGCAGGTCCGCGACACGCTCTACGCGCTGGCGGTGGGTGACCGGGCGAGTCAGGCCGAGTCCCTCTGGGTCGACCTCGCCCGTCGCCTGCCGGCCCCGTGGCGGGCCGAAGCGCTTGCGCTGCTGGCATTCTCGGCCTATGTGCGTTGTGACGGCCCGCTGGCCGGCATCG
Organism: Actinomycetota bacterium; assembly: GCA_034190095.1. GTDB lineage: Bacteria > Actinomycetota > Actinomycetes > Mycobacteriales > Mycobacteriaceae > Mycobacterium. The sequence goes on along the minus strand of JAXHTL010000035.1, from coordinate 14,025 downwards.
CCTTGGACGCGGCGCAGCGTTGCGATCCGGGCCACCGGATGGCGACGATGCTCGATCGGGCGTTGCAGTCGGGAATCCGGCCCGAGGAGATCCGCGAACTCGCCCGCACCGGCTATCGCCTCGCGGCCCGCCTGGGGGTTCCGCTCCCGCCTCGCCGGCTGTTCGGGCGAACGGGTTAGGTCACCAGCCCATCGGGTGCCGCGGGTCGGCGGCTATCGGTCCACGGCGGTCAGTACACGCCGAGCGGCCGGCACAGATTCGTGATCGGATTCCAGTACTCGCCCGGAGCGCAGGCGAGCGGAACGGTGGCCACCGGCCCTCGACACACGTTGTCGACGGGGTCCCACCACTGCCCGGGCGGACAGTTGATGGGCTGGGCCGACCCCGTTGCCGAGGTCATCACCGACAGGGCGGCGATAGGGGCTGCTGCGACAGCGGCGATGGCGGAACGACGTAACACCATGTGCATGTCGTCCAGCATGCCCCGAACGAGGCCGTCTCAAACGGCGGGTCCACCGGCCCCTGGCCCCTGCTCAGCAGGTAGGTCAGCTCCCGACGTGCGTGGTCAGGCCGGCCCGGCTCAGACCTTTTCGACCTTGACCGCGTGCGCCATCTCGTGCGGCAGCTCGACCTGCTCGTGGCCGGGGATGACGATCATGACGCCGCCATGGTCGTTCACCTCGACCGTCACGCGGGCGTTGGGCACCACGCCGGCGTCCTTGAGTCGCGCGATGAGCTCGATGTCCCCCTGAACATGCTCGGTCAGCTGCCGTACCACCACCGCGACGGGCATGCCGGGGGGCAGCTCGGTCAGGCGCACCAGGGTGACGGACTCCCGGAACAGATCGTCGCCGACGCCGAGCTCGGACAGCCCGGGGATCGGATTGCCGAACGGGGAGGTGGTGGGGTTGTCCAGGACCTGGACCAGGCGGCGTTCGACGTCCTCGCTCATGACGTGCTCCCACCGGCAGGCCTCGGCGTGCACTTCCTCCCACGGCAGCCCGATGACGTCGACGAGAAGGCGCTCGGCGAGACGGTGTTTGCGCATCACCGCGACCGCCAGGGAGCGACCTCTGTCGGTCAGCTCGAGATGGCGATCACCCGCGACATGCAGCAGCCCATCGCGCTCCATGCGTGAAACGGTCTGGCTGACGGTCGGGCCGCTCTGGTCGAGACGTTCCGCGATGCGCGCGCGCAACGGAATGACGCCCTCTTCCTCGAGGTCGTAGATCGTCCGCAGGTACATCTCTGTGGTATCGACCAGATCGTTCATTCGCCCACCCTCCGTCTGCTGGCGAGTCTACCGGTCTGGGGTCTGAACAGCGGAGCTTCCTGCTGCGACGACACGCGTCGCGGTCAGCGGCGAGCAGAACGCCCGCCGTGATCACACGGCGGGCGTTCCCGGGGTTGGTCTAGCTGGCGTAGGAGCGCAGCCGGTCGGCGCGCTCACCGTTGCGCAGCTTCGACATCACCTCACGCTCGATCTGGCGCACCCGTTCGCGCGACAGGCCGAACAGCTTGCCGATCTGGTCCAGGGTGCGGGGCTGGCCGTCGTCGAGGCCGAACCGCAGCCTGATGACCTGCTGTTCCCGTTCGTCGAGAGTGGCCAGCACGTAGCGGATGTCGGTGTGCAGCAGCTCGGAGATGACCGCGTTCTCGGCCGACATCGCCTCGGAGTCCTCGATGAAGTCGCCCAGCGGGGCTTCCTCGTCGCTGCCGACCGGCATGTCCAGGCTCACCGGGTCGCGGCTGTGCTCGAGCAGATCGGTGATCTTCTCGACCGGGATTCCGGACTCGGTGGCCAGTTCCTCGTCGCTGGCTTCGCGGCCCAGCTGCTGATGCATCTCCCGCTTGATCCGGGCCAGCTTGTTGACCTGCTCCACCAGGTGGACAGGCAGCCGGATGGTGCGGCTCTGGTCGGCCATACCGCGGGTGATCGCCTGGCGGATCCACCAGGTGGCGTAGGTCGAGAACTTGAATCCCTTGGTGTAGTCGAACTTTTCCATCGCCCGGATCAGGCCCAGGTTGCCCTCTTGGATCAGGTCCAGCAACGGCATTCCGCGCCCGGTGTAGCGCTTGGCCAGCGACACGACCAGCCGCAGGTTGGCTTCCAGGAGATGCCGGCGAGCCGCCTGGCCATCGCGCACCACCGCAGCCAGATCGCGTTTGCGATTGTCGCCCAACCGTTTCCGGGTGTCGAGCAAATGCTGCGCGTAGAGACCCGCCTCGATCCGCTTGGCCAGCTCCACCTCGTCTGCAGCGTTGAGCAGCGCAGTCTTGCCGATGCCGTTCAAGTACACCCGAACGAGGTCGGCGGCAGGGCTCTGGGCGTCGAGATCCTGGTCAACGCGGCTAGTGGTGGCATTTGCCATAACGGCCTCCTGATCGGGTGGAACTTTCATGAGCTACAACGCCCTAGGCGGACAAAGAGTTCCCGGCGCCGAGCCGGTTCACACCTTCTGATCTGCGGTTTTCGGACGGAGACCTGAAAATTCGCTGAGAATGGAGCCAAATCCGCCTCAGCGGGGAACGTCGCCGCCGACGTCCTCTTGCCCATGTTGCGGTGCGGCGGGGGGTGCACCGCCGATCGCGGGACGCTCCGCAGTGGGGAACAACGGGATGCGCCGGCGCGCCTCGTAGCGCCGGGGCTCCTCGGCGCGCCGCGGCGGCCGGTCGTTGGCGATCAGCACCGCCATCCACGGCAACGGGATCGACAACACGATGATTCCCAACGAGATCAGCCCGTTGTGCCACACCCCGTAGGCCACGGCGGCCAGGATCAGCGCCGGGATGCGAAAGGACATCAGCGTGAGGTATTTGCGTACGCGCTGCCGGTGCTGGTCCTCGTAGGCGGGGGCTGCCCGGGTGATCAGAACGGGGCGGCCGTCGTCATCGAAACCCAGCTCTTCGCCGTGTTTCACACCTCCACTGTTCCACATCTTCGGTGCGGTGTGCCGGTTGCATTTCTTACCGATCCGTGGCCAGGCAGAATGGACCCATGCAAACGCAGACGATCGAGCGGCCCGACACCGACGAACGCGTCGACGACGGGACCGATGACGACACCCCGAAGTTCTTCCACTACGTCAAGAAGGACAAGATCGCCGAGAGCGCGGTGATGGGTACGCACGTGGTCGCGCTGTGCGGTGAGGTGTTCCCGGTGACCCGCTCGGCGAAGCCGGGTTCACCGGTGTGCCCGGACTGCAAGAAGGTCTACGAGCAGCTCAAGAAGTAGCGGTGTCGCCCTCGGCGACGTGGCTGGGGCCCAGGCTGGTGCCCTTGGTGACCGTGCCGTTGCCGGCCGCACCGGAGGCGAGGGGCCCCGGGTCGTCGGGGACCGCACCGGGTGCGGGCGCAGGATCGATGTCCGCGGGGATGAGCCCGCCCTCGATCACCTCCGCCGGTTGTCCGGCGCCGGTGAACTGGCCGACTTTCGCCGCCACCCACCTGCGCACCCGGTTCGTGTGGGTGTGCGGGGCCGGGAACTCCTCCTCGATGGCCGCGTTGAGTTCGGCGCCGATCATGATCGCGAACCCGAGGAAGAACGCGAACAGCAGGAACGCGATCGGTGTCGCGAGGGCGCCGTAGGTGTAACCGGTGCTGGTGATCCAGCCCAGGTAGATCCGGAGCCCGACCGTCGCGATCAGGAACACCAGCATGGCCAGCACCGACCCGTAGAGCAGGCGGTGTGAGGGCAGCGGCCTGGGCAGTGAGACCCGGTAGAGCACGTTGACCGCCACGATCAAGGTCAGTATCAGCACCGGGTAGTAGCCGAATCGCAGGACATGGTCCCAGCTGTCGGGAATGTACTCGGCGATCTTGCGCGGTCCCAGCGCGATGAACGGTGCGGTGACGATGGCCCCGACGAGCATGATGACGTAGAGCCCGAGCGCGTAGAAACGCTGCCGCACCGGATGACGCAGCGGTGTCTGGTCGTGCGCTTCGGTGATCGAGTCGACGAACGCGGAGATCGCCGAGGAGCCGGCCCACAGCGAGATCACGAAACCGAGCGACACCACCTCGCCGCGGGCACCCGCGACGATGTCGCGCACCGTCGGTTCGATGATCTCGCTGGTCACGTTCGGCGAGAAGAACCGCGAAGCCGTGCTGATGAGCTGCTCCTGGATCACCGGCAGGGTGTCGGGACCGAACAGCGGAGCGATGTAGGCCAGGCTCCCCAGCATCCCCAGCAACAGCGGCGGCAGCGACAACGCGCACCAGAACGCTGCTTGAGCCGACTCGGAGAAGATCGAGTCGTCCCAACTCTTGACCAGCGTCCGGCGGGTGATGTGCCGGATGTGGTGGCGCGAAGGCCGCTGCCGTGTCGACTGGTCACTCATGACCAGTCCAGCATTACTGATGAGCTCGTTAGGGCTCCAGGGGGCTCACCTCGAGGACGGCCGCCAGCTCGACCAGCTTCGCCTCGTGCTCGTTGGCGTGGTGCTGGCAGAACAGCAGCTCGGCGCCCGAGGGCAGCTTGGCGCGCACTCGGGCCGCAGCGCCACAGCGGTCGCAGCGGTCAGCCTTGGTCAGTTCCGGACTGGTGATCGTTGCGGTCATGGCACCTCCATTGGGGGTAGCGACGTACTTCTACTCTGTCAGACGCTTGGGGTTCCGGCCTTGTTCCCCGGCGGTTTACGGGTGTGTCGTGTCTCACGAATGTCTGTGTTGCGACGTTCGGTGGCCGGCGGTAGGGGGTTGGTGGTGGATTCTCCGGACGACGTTCTCGTGCATCTGTGCAGCTCCGAGGAGTGGCAGCGGGCTCGACACTGCGGGGAACACCGTCCCCCGTCATTGGATTCCGTGGGGTTCGTGCACCTGTCGACGCCCGAGCAGGTTCACCTACCGGCGAACAGGCTCTACTCCGGTCGGACCGACCTGATGCTCCTTCGCATCGATGCCGCACGCCTGTCCTCTCCGATCCGGTGGGAACCCGGTGTCCCCGGTGATCCCGAGTCCATGGTGTTCCCACATCTGTTCGGACCCCTGCCCGTCAGCGCTGTGATAAGCGTCACTGTCTACCTGCCGGGCCCGGACGGTCGGTTCGGCCCCGGCGTGCCGGCCGGCTGACGAGCGCGGCGTCGATCCAGCGCTGCGCGGCTGTCGCGCCACCGAGCCGGACGCGATGCCGATCTGCTCGGCCACCGTGTCAACTCGGGACGAATGTGTAACGCGGGGGGATGGCTGCGCGGCGGCCCGGATCAATACACTGAGCGGCTGTGGGCATACTGTTCGGCTTCGCGCCGTGGATCATCTTCTGGGTATTGGTCGGCAACGCACCGCTCCCCGCAGCGGTGCTGACAGCGCTCGCGGTGGCCGTCGCGGCACTGGTCGTGGCGCGGTACCACGATTCGGCGCCTCGCACGCTCGAGATCGGCTCGGGGGCAACCTTTCTCATTCTGACGGTGCTCACCTTCACGCTCGATCAGTCCTTCCTCGAACGCTGGATGCTGCCGCTCAGCACCGCCGGGATTTTCGTGGTGACGCTGGTCAGCGCGCTGATCGGGCGTCCGTTCGTCCGCGATTTCGCCGAGGTCGGCCAGCCCAAGGAGGTCGTCGCGAGCGAGCCGTTCGCCCGGATCACCGCGGTACTGACCTGGATCTGGATCGGCGCGTTCGCGGGAATGACCGTGTCCTCGGCCATCCCGCCCCTCGTCGATGCCGACGCGACCACCCTCGACACCGGTGCGCCGTTGTCGTTCGTGTGCTACTGGGTCGTGCCGTTCGCGCTGTTGGCGGTCGCGGCGCTGTTGACCCGGCTGCTGCCCGAGCGCATGGTGCCGCCCGAGGAGGAGATCGTGCGCAAGACCACCTTCGTGGCGTTCGCCGAAGCCGAGATCGACCAGTTGATGTATCTGGCCACCGAGCATGCCAACCGTGAGGTCGGCGCCGGCAAGGAGGCCTACGACATCAGGCTCGGGGGCAAGGGGGTGCCGCTCGTCGGCGACGAGACCCGCGAATCCTGGCCGTCGACCTACAAGGTCCGCGAACGCAAGCGCTGACAGACCCGGCCCGGACCCCGGCGGCCCGGGTCGGCTGTCAGGCCACTCAGTCCAGGTAGTCGCGCAGCACCTGAGAGCGGCTGGGGTGGCGCAACTTCGACATGGTCTTGGACTCGATCTGGCGGATCCGCTCGCGGGTCACGCCGTAGACCTGACCGATCTCGTCGAGGGTGCGCGGCTGGCCGTCGGTGAGGCCGAAGCGCAACCGCACCACGCCGGCTTCGCGCTCCGAGAGGGTCTCGAGCACCGACTGCAGCTGATCCTGCAGCAACGTGAACGACACGGCGTCCACGGCCACCACGGCCTCGCTGTCCTCGATGAAGTCGCCGAGCTGGGAGTCGCCCTCGTCGCCGATGGTCTGGTCCAGTGAGATGGGCTCGCGCGCGTACTGCTGGATCTCCAGCACCTTCTCCGGCGTGATGTCCATCTCCTTGGCCAGCTCCTCCGGAGTGGGCTCGCGGCCCAGGTCCTGAAGCAGCTCGCGCTGGATGCGGCCCAGCTTGTTGATGACCTCCACCATGTGCACCGGGATGCGGATGGTGCGGGCCTGGTCGGCCATCGCACGGGTGATGGCCTGACGGATCCACCAGGTGGCGTAGGTGGAGAACTTGTAGCCCTTGGTGTAGTCGAACTTCTCGACGGCGCGGATCAGGCCCAGGTTGCCTTCCTGGATCAGGTCCAGGAAGGCCATGCCGCGGCCGGTGTAGCGCTTGGCCAGCGACACCACCAGACGCAGGTTGGCCTCGAGCAGATGATTCTTCGCACGGTCACCGTCGCGGCAGATCCACATCATGTCGCGGCGCTGCGCGGCCGGCAGCTTCTCGCCCTTGTCGGCGAACTCGGCCATCAGCTGGGTGGCGTACAGGCCGGCTTCGATGCGTTTGGCCAGCTCCACCTCTTCCTCGGCGTTGAGCAGCGCGACCTTGCCGATCTGCTTGAGGTAGGCGCGCACCGAGTCGGCCGAGGCGGTGAGCTCGGCATCCTTGCGGGCCTGTCGCAGCGCCTCGGATTCCTCTTCGTCCCAGACGAAGTCCCCGGAGGCCTTGTCCTTCTCGGTGGGCTCGGCGATCTCGTCGTCGTCGGCCTCCACCGGCTTCGCGGGCTTGGCGGCAGCCTTCGGGGTCGCTTCGGCGGCGTCCTCGGCGTCGTCGGTGTCGGCGTCGTCGCTGTCGTCGTCGCCGTCCTCCTCGACCTCGATGTCGTCGAGGTCGAGGTCGGACTCATCGACGTCGAGGTCCTCGCCGGGCTCACCGTCGAGTTCGTCGTCGGTGTCGAGGTCTTCGCCGGTGACGTCGTCTTCGACGCCCGCGGCCTCGGGGGCGGTGGCCTTCTTCGACCTGCCGCGACCGGCCGGCGCGTCGCCCTTGGCCGAACGGGATTTGGCGGACTTGGCCGGAGTGCTCTTGGCGGCCTTCTTGGCCGGCGCCGAGCCGTTTGCGGACTTGGCGGGGGAAGCCTTCTTGGCGGTGGTCTTGGTGGCGGTGCGCTTCACCGGCTCATCGGTTGCCGGGCTTTCCTTTGTCGCTGCCACGTACAGCCTTTCGGTCGTGAGGTTCTCGGCGCGCGCAGCGGCGCCACCGAAGTGTGTCGGCTATGTCGAATGTCGGCGTTGATCTCAACTCGGGATTCTCCGCCGCTCTCGGGGTGGGGCGGCCGCCGACGACCATTGTAACGACTGTGTGTGCCCGCGCCGCGCCCAGCGGCAAATTTGACGCACGCACCGGCCGGTTCGGCCGGGTTACCGCCCGGTAGCAGTAACGTCGGCGTCGGCGGCCATCGCGGCGCCGACGATGCCCGCGGTGTTCTGCAGGGCCGCCGCCACCACCGGGGTGCGGTTCTTCAGCAGCGGGATCCACTTGTCGGCCTTGCGGCTGATGCCCCCGCCGGCGATGAACAGATCGGGCCAGATCGCGTTCTCAATGGCCACAAGCACTTTTGTGACCTCCTGGGTCCAGCGCTCGTAGCTCCAGTCCTTGCGCTCCTTGACCGAGCTGGCGGCCCGGTGTTCGGCTTCCTTGCCGCCGACCTCGAGGTGGCCGAACTCGGTGTTGGGCAGCAGCACGCCGTTGTGGATGACCGCCGAACCGATGCCGGTGCCGAACGTCAGCAAAACGATGACGCCGCTGTTGTCGCGGCCGGCGCCGAATTTCTCTTCGGCGAGTCCCGCGGCGTCGGCGTCGTTGAGCACGGTGACCTGCTGGCCGCCCAGCGCCCCGCTGATGACCTTCTCGGCGTCGGCGCCGATCCAGCCCTTGTCGACGTTGGCGGCGGTGCGCACCGTCCCGCCGGTGACGACCCCGGGGTAGGTCACCCCGAGGGGCCCGTCCCAGCCGAAGTGGGCCACCACCTCGGCGATGGTCTTGGCGACGGCGTCGGGTGTGGCCGGCTGCGGGGTCGCCAGCTTGAAGCGCTCGCCGATCAACGCGCCGGTGTCCAGGTCGACGACTCCACCCTTGACGCCGCTGCCCCCGACGTCGATGCCGAATCCGCGGCGCTGCGCGTCGGTGGTCGGTGACTCGGTGCCGGTCATGCGATCTCCTCTGCGCGGATGTGCCATCGGCGAGCTGGGGCGCTCCACACACTAATCGCTCGCCAATTGTGATGCGTGCCAGTCTCGCGGCCGGTCGGACCGATGTGTTGCGATGGTTGTCGTGGCGATCCAGGAGGACCCCGAGACCGAACCCGCGGCGCTGCGTTCGGTGGCCGAGCGGCTGGCCGCCGAAGCGGCGGCCTATGTCCGGCGCAGGCGCGTCGAGGTGTTCGGCGCCGGTTCGCCGGGCAGCCAACGGCCGGCGGTGCGCACCAAGAGCACCCCCACCGATCCCGTCACCGTGGTCGACACCGAGACCGAGCGGTTGTTGCGGGAGCGGCTGGCCCAGTTGCGGCCGGGGGAGGCGATCCTGGGTGAGGAGGAGGGGGGCCCCAGCCCCGGCGAGGGCGCTGCCGACGACGCGCAGATCACCTGGGTGCTCGATCCGATCGACGGCACCGTGAACTTCCTGTACGGCATCGAGGCGTATGCGGTGTCGGTCGGCGTGCAGCGCGGCGGGGTGTCGGTGGCCGGAGCGGTGGCCGACGTGGCGGCCGGGGCGGTGTACTCGGCGGCGTCGGGGTGTGGCGCGCTGGTCACGCGCGACGGGGTGACGGCCGACCTGCGCTGCAGCGCCGCCGACGAGTTGCCGATGGCCCTGATCGGCACCGGATTCGCCTATCAGAGGCAACGGCGCACCCGGCAGGGTGAGGTGGTGGCCCGGCTGCTGCCGCACGTCCGGGATCTGCGCCGGATCGGATCGTGCGCGCTGGATCTGTGCATGGTGGCCGCGGGCAGGCTGGACGCCTACTACGAGGAGGGGGTGCACGTGTGGGACTGGGCTGCGGGGGCACTGATCGCCGCCGAGGCGGGCGCGCATGTCCGCACGGGGACGGCGGCCGACGGCGCCGGCCTGGTGGTGGCCGCTGCATCCGGCATCAGCGGGCAGTTCGAGGACGCCCTAGCGCGATGCGGCGCGTTCTCCGGCGGTGGTCGCTGACCTCAGCACGTCCCGGTGTGGGCCTGCGAGAGCATCGACTGGTCGACGGGTTGGGTGGCCTCCGGCATCAGGCTGGTCAGCACGGCGTCGATGTCGTCGCTGTGGGCCAGTTCGGTGAAATCGGTACCCAGGGCGAGGTCGACGGTGTCGTCGGTGCGCTGGTCCTGGAACAACTCGGTGCACGGGGCCACCAGCCAGACGGCGGCCGCGGCGGCCCGCCCGGAGGGGCCGAAGCGGATCTGGCCCTGACACTGCAGCCGGGTGGTCGAGTAGATCGTGTCGTTGGCCGCCTCGGGCTCGGCGAAGCCCAGGTCGCGCAGTGCGCCGGCCACTTCGGCGGCCTGCCCGCCCTGCCCACTGGCGTTGAGGACCCGGATCCTGGTGTCGACGAGCTTGGCCGGGGTGACGTCGACCATCGACTCGTGGGAGACCTGATCGCCGAGGTCGGGCGCCGGGGCGTTGGGCTCGGCCGGCGCCGGGGGAGGATTGCACACGGCCGCCTCGCGGACGTCGGGTGGGCGTGACAGCGCGATCACCCACACCAGCAGCGCCGCGGCCGCCATCGCGGCGAACATCAGCGCCCCGGGGAGGATGCGGCGGCGGCGGAACGGGCGCCCGTGCTTGTCGAACGCGGTGCCGTCGGTGATTTGCGAGACCACGCTGAGCACTCTAAGGCCCCGGTGTCCGGAGCACTATTGACGCCGGCGTTGGCGCTCCTACCGGCAATAACAACCCTTGGCTCAAATTTGTGATGTAAATCACAGTAGAACCGGTGTCAATCTGGGCACGAATCATTTGGTGCACGCGTTCGACGCTGGTACAAAGCACTGCTGACGAGCTTCAGGAGGGGACAGATGGCCACCGACTACGACGCCCCACGGCGGACCGAGACCGACGACGTTTCCGAGGATTCCCTCGAGGAACTCAAGGCGCGGCGCAACGAAGCTCAATCGGCTGTCGTCGACGTCGACGAATCCGAGACGGCCGAGTCTTTCGAGCTGCCCGGAGCCGACCTGTCCGGCGAAGAGCTCTCGGTGCGGGTGATCCCGAAGCAGGCCGACGAGTTCACCTGCTCGAGCTGCTTCCTGGTTCACCACCGCAGCCGACTCGCCAGTGAGAAGAACGGCCTGATGATCTGCTCGGACTGCGCTGCCTGAGCGGGCGCGCTCATTCGGCCAGGGCGGCCAACACCTTCTCCGGCTGCCGTGTGCTGATCAGCCAATACGGTGTGGGGTCCTCGGGATCGTCGAGAACCAGCAGGATCATCGGGCCCACCCACGCCTTGTGCACGACATAGGCCGCCGGGTCGAGCTGGCGGCCCAGCGCCGCCGACTTGGCCGACCGCGGAATCTCCGCAGAGCGGGCGATCGCGCTGGTCGGCAGGTGCGCACCGCCGACCCACAGCTCGGTCTCCCCGGCGCCGGCCACCACCCGCACCTCGGTTCGTCCCAGCGCCAGCAGGGCCACGGCGGCCACCGGCAACAGCACCGCGTAGGCCAGCCAATCGGGCAGCACCCGGATGCCCTGGTTGACCTCCAGCGCGATCAGCGCGGCCAACCCCATCCCGGGCAGCCACCACCACAGCGGCACCCGCAACCGTTCGCGGTAGCGAACGGTTTGTGAGGTGGCGCGCGTCTCGGTCACGCATTCAAGAGTAATCTGTGACGCCGTGTCCACCTCTCTGGCGGTAGTTCGACTGGACCGTGATCTGCCGCTGCCCGGCCGGGCTCACGACGGCGACGCGGGTGTCGACCTGTTCAGTGCCCACGACGTCGAGCTGGCCCCCGGCGAACGGGCGCTGGTGGGCACGGGGGTGGCGGTGGCGATACCGCACGGAATGGTCGGTCTGATCCATCCGCGCTCGGGTCTGGCTGCCCGGGTGGGACTTTCGATCGTGAACAGTCCCGGCACCATCGACGCCGGCTACCGCGGCGAGATCAAGGTGGCTCTGATCAACCTCGACCCCCGGGCTCCGATCATCGTGCGCCGCGGCGACCGGATCGCCCAGCTGCTGGTGCAGCGGGTGGAATTGCCCGAGTTGGTCGAGGTGACGTCCTTCGACGAGGCCGGTCTGGCCGACACGACGCGCGGAGACGGTGGGCATGGTTCATCTGGTGGCCATGCCAGTCTGTGAGACTGGCAGTAGCGCGCGGCGATCTGGCAGGACCGCACAATCGACAAGCATGGTGACGAGGAAATGGCACTGAGACGGCATCGCAAAGACGGCAGCACCGACGACCCCGCCGAGTCCGGCGGGTTCACGGCCGAGGAGATCGAGGAGGAGCTCGAAGGCCCCTTCGACATCGATGACTTCGAGGACCCCGCGGTGGCCGCGGTCGCCCGGCTCGATCTGGGATCGGTCCTGATCCCGATGCCCGAGGCGGGGCAGGTCCAGGTCGAGGTCAACGAGACCGGCGTGCCCAGCGCGGTCTGGGTGGTGACGCCCAACGGCCGTTTCACCATCGCCGCCTACGCCGCCCCGAAATCGGCCGGACTGTGGCGCGAGGTCGCCGCCGAGCTGGCCGAGTCGCTGCGCCGGGACGTCCCGACGGTCAGCATCGTCGACGGGCCGTGGGGTCGCGAGGTCATCGGCGCGGGCGGCCAGGGCTCGGCTGTCGTGCGATTCATCGGTGTCGACGGCTACCGGTGGATGGTCCGGTGCGTGGCCAACGGGCCACAGGACCGTATCGACGCCCTGGTGGACCAGGCGCGAAACGCGTTGGCCGACACGGTTGTGCGGCGCGGTGACACACCGATGCCGGTGCGCACCCCACTGCAGGTCCAGCTGCCCGAACCGATGGCCGCCCAGCTTCGCGCCGCCGCCGAGCAGGCGGCCGCCCAGCGGGCACAGGGCGCCGGGCAGGCACCCCCGCAGGCCGGCGACCAACCGCAGCAGCAGCCGCCCGCGCAGCCGGCGGCACGCCGCAGCACCCAGGGGTCGGCGATGCAGCAGCTGCGCACCAGCACCGGCGGCTAGGACCCGCTAACCCAGCCCGGAACGCCGGGCCGGGTCATCGATCTCGGCCAGCGCCGCCAGGCATTGCCGGCCCAGCACCGAGGGGTCGGCGCCGATCTCGTCGAGCGTCACCGTGCGCAGCGAGGACCTGGGGGCCGCCGACACCCACTCGACCCCGACCTCGACCGGGTGCACCGGGTCGTCGGTGGCCGACACCACCCCCAGCGGCGCCTCCAGCCCTTCGAGTTCGCCCGTGGTCGGCGCCACGTAGTGCGCCGCCTCCTCCATCGCATCGGGCAGGTCGGGCCACTGCGGCAGCCAGGATCTCGCCAGTTCGTCGGCCAGCCACCGGGGGCTGGACGCCTGCATCTGCGTGGTGGCCGAAACCAGCCCGTCGCGGCGCAGCAGGTGCGCCGAATGGCGTGCCGCCATCGCCGCCGGCGCCGCGTCCGGGTCACCGGTCCAGGCCGGCAGGGCGGCCAGCACCGCGACCACCCGCCCGGGGTGCGCCAACGCCCACTCGACCGCGACCGCAGCCCCGATCGACACCCCGCCCACCGCGATGGCCTGCGACTGGGTGGCGCGAGCGATGTTGTCCAGTTCGTCCCGATAGCCCGCGATCAGCCGCTGCGGTTGCGGAGCCGGTGTGACGACACTGGCGCCCACCTCGTGCAGTGCCGGCGCGAACGCTCGATAGACGAAGTCGTCGTCGGAGCCCGTGCCGGGGAGCAGAACGGTTGTGACGCCGCCCAGATTGACCGTCATCCCTCGATCGTGCCTGGTCGCCCCATCGGCGGCGCGCCGACCCGCCCCCACGTGGCATCCGGGAAGCAAGAGGTCTACCGTGGCGTTGATCGGGGTAAATCCACAGTGGATTGACAGAAGGTGAAAGCCATGGCCACGGCCGAGGGGTATCTACGGCGGCTGACCCGTCGGTTGACCGAAGACCCGGAGCAACTCGACGTCGAGGAACTCAGCGAGGACCCGGCCAACACCGGCGCGCAGAAGGCGATCGACTGCCAGCGCGGCCAGGAGGTCACGATGGTGGGCACGCTGCGCAGCGTCGAATGCAACGGCAAGAGTTGCGCCGGCGGCGTGAAGGCCGAGCTGTTCGACGGCACCGATTCGGTGATGCTGGTCTGGCTGGGCCAGCGCCGCATCCCCGGTATCGAATCGGGTCGCACCCTCAAGGTGCACGGCCGGGTGGGCAAGCTCGACAGCGGCGCCAAGGCGATCTACAACCCCCATTACGAGATTCAGAAGTGAGTGATCCCGGCTCCGAACCGGGCACGCAGACACCTCCGACGCGCGGCGCGTCCGTCCTGCAGCAGATGGGCGGCGTCAGTGGGCTGATCTATTCGTCGCTGCCGGTGCTGGTGTTCGTCCCGGTCTCCTCGGCGTTCGGCCTGATGCCGGCGATCGTCGCCGCCCTCGGGGTGGCGACGCTGATCCTGGTGTGGCGGCTGGTGCGCCGGGAGTCCGCCCAACCGGCCATCTCGGGTTTCTTCGCCGTGGGGGTCAGCGCGCTGATCGCCTA
>JAXHTL010000349.1:0-2643 GCA_034190095.1 Actinomycetota bacterium | reverse complement strand
GCGCCGCTGCCCTGCTCGCGGACCTGGGTGGTCTCGCACTGGGTGTAGAGCTGCTTGTCGCACATGTAGCAGTGCCCACAGGAGATCTGGAAGGGAATCACCACCCGGTCCCCCACCGACAGCTCCGAAACCTCCGAACCGACTTCGCGCACGACCCCCATCGGCTCGTGGCCGAGGATGTCGCCTTCGTTCATGAACGCCCCGAGCACCTCGTAGAGGTGTAGATCCGATCCGCAGATGTTGGTCGAGGTCACCTCGATGACCGCGTCGGTGGGCTTCTCGATCGTGGGGTCTGCGACGGTGTCGACGCGCACGTCGCGCCGGCCGTGCCAAGTGACTGCCTTCATGACCAGCATCGGTACCCGCAACACCGCCGCCGAAACACCCACTGGCCCATGCCGCCAGCACGTTTGGAAAACCGCCACAACGGCAACGCCGGTTGCCATGGCTGAGGCCGATGGCAGCGCCGCGTTCGACGACCTGGTATCGCTGCTCGACTACCCGATGTTCGTCGTGACCACCAGCGCCGACGGGCACCCCGCCGGCTGCCTGGTCGGATTCGCCTCTCAGACGAGCATCCACCCGCCCCGCTTCCTGGCCGGGTTGTCCCGCAACAATCACACCTTCGGCGTAGCCCAGCGCAGCGAGCACCTCGCGGTGCATGTGCTGCCCCGCTCCGAACTCGCGCTGGCGCGCCTGTTCGGCGGCACCACCGGCGACAGCACCGACAAGTTCGCGCGGTGCTGCTGGCACACCGGCCCGCAGGGGATGCCCATCCTGGATGCCGCGCCGGCATGGTTTGTCGGAAAGGTGCTGCGCCGCTTCGACCTCGGCGACCATGTCGGCCATCTGGTCGAGCCGGTCGCCGGCAGCGCGCCGGACCACCTCGGCGAGTTGATCTCGTTCTCCGACGTCCGCGATGTCGATCCCGGGCACGACGCATGAGCCGGGTGTCCACCATGGCCGCCGGTAGTGCGGTCGAAGACCACGGCTACCGGCCGGCGCCGATCGGGGTGCGGGCCAACATGATCTTCAGCGCCGACGGCGCCGCCGGATTCGCCGGCCGCGCCGGACCGCTGTCCTGCCCCGCCGACCAGCAACTACTGCGGGCGCTGCGCGCCTACGCCGACGTGGTGCTCGTCGGGGCCGGCACCGCACGGGCCGAAAGTTACGGCCCGGTCAGGCTGAGCCCCGAACAGCGCCGCCAACGCACCGCGCTGGGGTTCCCCGAACTGCCCCCACCGATCGCGGTGGTATCCCAGAGCGGTCGGCTGCCCGACACCATGCTGGGCAGCACGCCCCCGCCGATCCTGATCACCAGCGCCCGCGGGCGCGCGACCCACCCCGCGGAGGCCGATCTGCCCTGCGAGGTGATGGTGTGCGGCGACGACGAGGTCAACATCGCCGACGCGCTCGCCCAGCTCGGGGCGCGCGGCCTGCAGCGAGTGCTGTGCGAGGGCGGACCGACCCTGCTCGACGAACTCGTCGCCGCCGACCTCGTCGACGAACTGTGTGTGACCATGGCGCCGCTGCTGGCCGGGTGCCAGCCACTGGGCCAGGCCGCCGCCCCGATGCATGCACCCACCCGACTCCAGCTGGACCAGACGCTGGTCAGCGAAGCCGGTTACGTGTATCTGCGGTACCGGCGGCCCTAGCGGCGCTCACCCCGGCAGTGTCTCACCGCCGATCGGGGCCAGCACCTCACCGCTGTAGTACGAGGACAACCGCCCGGCGGCGAAGAAGACATACGACGGTGCGATCTCGTCGGGCTGGGCGGCGCGGCCCATCGGAACGTGCTCGCCGAACGAGGCGGTGCGCTCGGCGTCCATCGTCGCCGGGATCAGCGGTGTCCACACCGGCCCCGGCGCAACACAATTCACCCGGATCCCGCGCGGCGCCAACGACTGCGCCAACGAGTACGTCAACGCGGTGACCGCGCCCTTGGTCGCCGAATAGTCGATGAGCGTCTTGTTCCCGCGCAATCCGTTGATCGAGCCGGTGTTGATGATGGCCGAGCCGTCCGGCAGATACTTCAGCGCTGCCTTGGTCACATGGAAGAAGCTGTCGATGTTCACCGCGAACGTGCGGTGCCATTGTTCGTCGCTGATCTCGGTGAGGTCGTCGGCCGGCGCCTGGAACGCGGCGTTGTTGACGACGATGTCGAGCCCCCCGAGCTGGGCGACGGTCTCGTCGACGACCTGGCGGCAGTGCCCGGGATCGGCCAGATCGCCCTCCAGGGGAACGCCCTGACGCTCAGCCGCCTCCACCAGCGAGACCGTGTGCGCGGCGTCGGCGGCCTCCTCGAGGTAGGCGATGGCGACGTCGGCGCCCTCCTTGGCGAACGCCACTGCGACCGCGCGCCCGATCCCGGAATCACCGCCGGTGATCAACGCCCGCTTCCCCGCCAGCAGACCGGTACCGACATAGCCGTGCATCTCGTCCATCGGCGGCTCGGCCATCTCGGCGGTGTGGCCCGGGTACCGGATCACGCCGTCCGGAGTGACATCCCTGTCCGACATTGCGCCTCCTCACGTCAGCGCAGACGTACCCGGGCTCGAAGCGCCGAAACCCGCCCCCAACGCTTCAGCTAGCCTCCGAACATGGAGCCCGTCCAGTCCTGCCCCCACGGGCCGTGGCCGCCGG
>JAXHTL010000348.1:0-2663 GCA_034190095.1 Actinomycetota bacterium | reverse complement strand
GTGCCTCGTCGAGCACCGCGACCAGCCAGGTGCTCAGACAGTCCACCAGAACCGGACCGTCGGCCGCCGCCAGCGCGGCACCGACGTCGGAGGTCTCGACCGTCCGCCAGTGCGCCGGGCGGCGCTCGCGGTGCAGGGCGACGCGTGCGTCCCAGTCGGGGTCGGTGCCGTCGGCGGGCCGGCCGGGGGCGATGTAGGTGACGACACCGGCCCCGGGCAGCAGCCCCTCGGCGTGCCGGGACTTGCCGGACCGCGCGCCCCCGGTGACCAGGATCCTCATCGGGGTGTCCTCGGCAGTGCCCGCACCCAGGCCGCCGCGCCGGCGACGTCGTGCACGGTCGGCACCTCGGGGGGCCGGGGTGGCCGGCGCACGATGACGACGGGCACGCCCAGTTGTTCGGCGGCGACCATCTTGGGCCAGGTGTACTCACCGCCGGAGTCCTTGGTGATCAGGACGTCGGCGCGGTGGTCGGCCAGCAGCGCGAGCTCACCGGGCAGCGCGTACGGGCCGCGGCTGGTGATCAGCGTCCAGCGCTCGGGCAGCGGGGCGTCGGGCTCCTGCACCACCCGGGCCAGCACCGCGTGGTCGTGCAGGTCGTCGATGAAGCGCGCGAGTTCCTGACGGCCGACGGTCAGCACCGGACGCCGGCCCAGCCGCGCCGCGGTGGCGGCGGCCTCCTCGTGGGAACCGACCCAGTGCCAGGAGTCGCGGGAGCGGTCCGCCCAGCCGGGGCGTTCCAGCCGCAGCAGCGGCCGGGGGGTTCCGCCGGTCGTGCACGCGGCGACGGCATTGGCCGAGATGTTCTTGGCGAACGGGTGGGTGGCGTCCACGATTGCATCGAATTCCGCTGCTGCCGAGCGCAATCCAGTAACGCCGCCGAACCCTCCGATGCGCACGCCGCCCACCGGGAGCCGCGGGTCGGCGACCCGGCCGGCCAGCGAGGTCGTCACCTCGACGCCCTCATCGGTCAGCACCGCGGCCAGTGACCGGGCCTCGGCGGTGCCGCCGAGCAGCAGGATGCGGGTCACGGCGCCCCCGGCGGCAGGAACGGCAGGTCTGCGGGTGCGCCGCGGCCGATGAGGTCGAGCAGGGCGTCGACGTCGAGGTGCTGCTCGACCAGATCGCCGAGCAGGTCGAGCCGGCGTTCGCGGGCGCGCGGGAACGACGTCCCGGAGATCTCCAGGCCCAGCGTCTCGCGCAGGAACGCACCACGCAGCGCGTCGCCCTCCAGGGCGCCGTGCCACATCGTCCCGAACACTGCGCCGCTGCGCGCGCCGCCGAGGAACTCCTCGACGCCCGCGGCGCGGGTGATCCGGCCGTGGTGGATCTCGTAGCCGGCTGCCGGGATCTGCGACCACCGACCTTCGGGCAGCCGAAGTGTCTTGTCGGCGTCGAAGTCGGTTTCGACGTCGAGCAACCCGAGACCGTCGGCCACTGCCACGCCACCCTCGACTCCGGCCGGATCACGGATGACCCGGCCCAGCATCTGGAAGCCGCCACAGATTCCCAGCACCGGCTTGCCGGCCGCGGCGTGGTCGGCCACCGCCCGGTCCAGGCCGCGCGCCCGCAGCCAGGCCAGGTCGGCGATCGTCGAGCGGGTGCCGGGCAGGACGACGAGGTCGGCGTCGGCGAGTGCGCTGGGGTGCGAGGCGAACACGACGTCGAGCTCGGGTTCCAGACCCAGCGCGTCGACGTCGGTGAAGTTGCTGATCCGGGGCAGCCGTACGACGGCGACCCGCCGGGCCCCTGTGCGCGGCGAGCGACGGCCCTGCAGGTCCAGCGCATCCTCGGAGTCCAGCCAGACGTCGGGGTGCCAGGGCAGGGTGCCGTAGACGCGACGTCCGGTGAGCCGTTCGAGGTCGCGCAGACCGGGTTCCAGCAGCGCGAGGTCACCGCGGAACTTGTTCACCACGAAGCCGGCGATCAAAGCCTGATCGGCCGCCGACAGCAGCGCCACGGTGCCCAGGAAGGCGGCGAAAACGCCGCCGCGGTCGATGTCACCGACCACCACGGTGGGCAGCGCTGCGTGGCGGGCCAATCCGAGGTTGACGTAATCGCCTGCCCGCAAGTTGATTTCGGTGGGGCTACCGGCGCCTTCGGCGATCACCACGTCATAGCGGGAGGCCAGGTCGTCGAACGCGGCATGGGCGGCCGCGGCCAGCGTCCGGCGGCCCTCCAGCCAGTCCGAGGAGGACACCTCGCCCCAGGGCCGGCCCATCAGCACGACGTGGCTGCGCTGGTCGCTGCCGGGTTTGAGCAGCACCGGGTTCATCGCCGCCTCGGGCACCGCCCGCGCGGCGATCGCCTGCACCCACTGCGCCCGGCCGATCTCCACCCCCGCGCCGCCCGGGCCGAGGCAGACCATCGAGTTGTTCGACATGTTCTGCGCCTTGTACGGCGCCACCTTGACCCCGCGCCGGGCCAGTGCCCGGCACAGCCCGGTGCTGACCGCGGATTTCCCGGCGTCGCTGGTGGTGCCCGCCACGAGCAGCCCGGCCATCAGGTCTTCCTGACCAGGAACACGTCCATCACCCAGCCGTCGGCCCGGGCGGCCGCGTGACGGGGCCGATCGAGCCAATCAGCGTTGAATCGCCTTGGCCTGTTCCTCCCGGGCTTGCCCATGCAGCCGAGGCCGCCGGATTGTATTCGTTCCACGTCGGAG
>JAXHTL010000347.1:0-2706 GCA_034190095.1 Actinomycetota bacterium | reverse complement strand
CAAATCCACCCTGTCCTACGCGATCGCCGGTCACCCCAAGTACACCGTCGACTCCGGCTCGATCACCCTCGACGGGCAGGACGTGCTGGAGATGTCGGTCGATGAGCGGGCGCGTGCCGGGCTGTTCCTGGCCATGCAGTACCCGGTCGAGGTTCCGGGGGTGTCGATGTCGAACTTCCTGCGTACCGCGGCCACCGCGGTGCGTGGCGAGGCGCCCAAGGTGCGCCACTGGGTCAAAGAGGTCAAGGGCGCGATGACCGACCTCGGCATCGATCCGTCGTTCGGCGAGCGCAGTGTCAACGAGGGCTTCTCGGGCGGCGAGAAGAAGCGTCACGAGATCCTGCAGCTGGGCCTGCTCAAACCCAAGATCGCGATCCTCGACGAGACCGACTCCGGGCTCGACGTCGACGCGCTGCGCGTGGTCAGCGAGGGCGTCAACCGCTACGCCGAGGCCGAGGACGGCGGGGTGCTGCTGATCACCCACTACACCCGGATCCTGCGCTACATCCAGCCGCAGTTCGTCCACGTGTTCGTCGGCGGCCGGATCATCGAGTCCGGCGGGCCCGAGCTCGCCGACGAGCTCGAGGAGAACGGCTACGAGCGCTTCGCCCAGGCCGCGGCCGCCGGAGCCTGACATGACGGCCGTGCGGACGCCCGGCCTGCACCGGGGTGATGCTGTCGACGTCGATCGGATCAGGGCCGATTTCCCGATCCTGCGGCGCGTGATGCGTGGCGGAAACCAGTTGGCCTACCTGGATTCCGGTGCCACCTCGCAGAAGCCGCTGGCGGTGCTCGACGCCGAGCGCGACTTCCTGACCACCTCCTACGGCGCGGTGCACCGCGGTGCCCACCAGTTGATGGAGGAGGCGACCGACGCCTACGAGCAGGGCCGCGACGACATCGCGGCGTTCGTCGGCGCCGACGCCGGGGAACTGGTCTTCACCAAGAACGCGACCGAGGCCATCAACCTGGTGGCCTACACGCTGGGGGACAGCCGGTTCGAGCGGGCCGTCGGTCCCGGTGACGTGATCGTCACCACCGAGCTCGAGCACCACGCCAACCTGGTCCCGTGGCAGGAGCTGTGCCGGCGGACCGGAGCCGAGTTGCGCTGGTACGGCGTCACCGACGACGGGCGGATCGATCTGGATTCGCTGCAGCTCGACGAACGGGTCAAGGTCGTTGCGTTCACCCAGCACTCGAACGTCACCGGCGCGGTGGCGCCGGTGGGCGAACTGGTGCGCCGGGCCAGGGACGTCGGCGCGCTCACGGTGCTCGACGCCTGCCAGTCGGTGCCGCACCAGCCGGTGGATCTGCATGCCCTCGACGTGGATTTCGCGGCGTTCTCCGGACACAAGATGCTGGGCCCGACCGGTATCGGCGTGCTCTACGGCCGGCCCGCACTGCTCGACGCGATGCCACCGTTCATCACCGGCGGCTCGATGATCGAGACGGTCACGATGGAGGCGAGCACGTATGCGCCGCCGCCGCAGCGCTTCGAGGCCGGCACACCGATGACCTCGCAGGTGGTCGGGCTCGCCGCCGCCGCGCGGTACCTGAACGAGATCGGCATGGCGGCGGTCGAGTCCCACGAGCGCGAGCTCGTCGCCGCGGCGCTGGCCGGTTTGGCGCAGGTCGACGGTGTGCGGGTGATCGGCCCCACCGCGATGACCGACCGCGGCTCGCCGGTGTCCTTCGTCGTGGACGGAATCCACGCCCACGACGTGGGCCAGGTGCTCGACGACGACGCGGTCGCGGTCCGTGTCGGACACCACTGCGCGTGGCCGCTGCACCGGCGCTTCGGGATCGCGGCGACGGTGCGGGCCTCGTTCGCCGTGTACAACACCCTCGACGAGGTGGACCGGCTGGTTGCCGGGGTGCGCCGGGCCGTGCAGTTCTTCGGGGATTGAGCTGAGCTGAATGAGACTCGAGCAGATCTACCAGGAAGTGATCCTCGATCACTACAAGCACCCGCACAACCGGGGCCTGCGCGAACCCTTCGGCGCGGAGGTGCACCACGTCAACCCGACGTGCGGCGACGAGCTCACGCTGCGGGTGGCGCTGTCCGGCGACGGTGAGACGGTCACCGACATCTCCTACGACGGTCAGGGCTGCTCGATCAGCCAGGCCTCCACTTCGGTGCTGACCGATCAGGTGATCGGCCAGAGCGTCGGGGATGCGCTCAAGACGGTCGCGGCGTTCTCGGAGATGGTCTCCTCGCGCGGCCGGATCGAGGGTGACGAAGAGGTGCTCGGTGACGGAGTGGCGTTCGCGGGCGTCGCGAAGTACCCGGCGCGGGTGAAATGTGCACTGCTGGGCTGGACGGCGTTCAAAGCCGCTGTGGCGCTGGCCAGCGGCAGTGACGATGCTCACGAGACTGAGGAGAATTCATGAGTGACACCGCACTGCCCGAAGACGACCTGGTGGCCGAGCTCGAGGAGGCGATGCGTGACGTCGTCGACCCCGAACTCGGCATCAACGTCGTCGACCTGGGGCTGGTGTACGGCCTGGGCGTGGAGAAGGGCGACGGCGGCCCGGTAGCGCTGATCGACATGACGCTGACCTCGGCGGCCTGCCCGCTGACCGACGTCATCGAGGATCAGTCGCGGACCGCCCTCGTCGGTGCCGGGCTGGTCAACGAGATCAAGATCAACTGGGTGTGGAACCCGCCGTGGGGCCCGGACAAGATCACCGACGACGGGCGTGAAC
>JAXHTL010000346.1:0-2761 GCA_034190095.1 Actinomycetota bacterium | reverse complement strand
CCATGCCGATCGCAGCGACAGCGAAATCAGCCAGGACACAACTCATCGCGGCCGCCGCGGCGGGCCTGACCGCACTCACCCTCACCGCGTGCGACGCCCAGTCCGGCCCCTCCGACACCGGGGTGCTGCCCAGCGCCGACGGCCGGCAGGTGACCGTCGTCGGGTCCGGGCAGGTCGAGGGCACCCCGGACACCTTGACGCTGAACGCCTCGATGGAGTTCCTCGCCCCGGACGCCACCGCCGCGATGAACCTCACCAACGAGCGCCAGCAGGCCGTCATCGACGGGCTGGTCGACCTCGACATCGAGCAGGCCGACATCGCCACCACCGAGGCCAGCCTGCAGCCCCAGTTCGGCCCGGAGGACAACACGATCACCGGCTACCGCGCCACCAACTCGATCGACGTCACGATCCGCGAGCTGGACCAGGCGTCCGACGCCATCGGTCTGATCGTCGAGACCGGCGGCAACGCCACCCGGATCAACTCGCTGAGCTACTCGATCGAAGACGACTCCCAGCTGGTGCGCGATGCCCGGGCCCGCGCCTTCGAGGATGCGCAGGACCGCGCCGACCAGTACGCCGAACTGGCCGGGATGAACCTGGGCAAGGTCATCTCGATCTCCGAATCGGGCGGCAGCACACCGCCGATGCCGATGCCGGTGCCGCGCGGCGCGATGGAGGCCGCGGTACCGCTGGAACCGGGCCAGCAGACGGTCGGGTTCTCGGTGACGGTGATCTGGGAGCTCAGCTAGCCGGTGCGACGTCGACGGGTATCCCGTTGAGGACGGCGGTGCCCGACAGCGGATCGAGCACCGACCCGTCGTTGAGCTGGTTGGCGTTGACGCCGGGGTCGCTGGCGGCCAGCGCCTGACCGGTGCCGGCGCGGTCATGCCCCCAGCCGTGGGGCAGGGAGAGCACGCCGCGGCGGATGTCGGCGGTGAGCTCGACGGGCACCACCAGTTCACCACCGGGCCCCTTGACGACGGCGGTGTCGGACACCCCGAGCTCGGCGGCATCGTCGGGATGCATCTGCAGGGTGCACCGGTTGGTGCCGCCCGACAGCGCGGGCAGGTTGTGCATCCAGCTGTTGTTGGAGCGCAGGTGCCGCCGCCCGATCAGCACGAACCGCTCGCCGGGGCGAACCAGCGAGTCACGGAGCCGTGCCGCGTCGGCGACCAGCTGCGGCGGCGCCAGCTCGACCTTTCCCGACGGGGTGCGCAGCACGTCGGTCAGCCGCGGCTGCAGCGGGCCCAGGTCGATGCCGTGGGGCGCGGCCTTGAGCTCGGCCAGGGTCAGTCCGCCGGGGCGGGCTCCGAAGGCGTCGCCGTAGGGCCCGACCCGCAGCATCATGTCGAGTCTGCGTTCGTAGCCCGGTCCGTCGGGCAGCATCGCGGTGAGTTCCTCCACCGTGCGACCGGCCACCGGTGAGCCGGCGTCGGCCGTCTCCTTGGCCAGCGTCGTCGCGATCACCTGCTCGTCGACCAGCGCTGGGTCGCCGTCGTGGCCGAGTCCGTAGAGCACCAGCGCGATGCGGGACAGGATCTCGGCCTCGGAGGGGCGCCCCTGCAACGGCAGCGCCGGCGGGGAGTAGCGCGCGTTGTTGCGCACGGCGAGGTTGTTGAGCGCGAAGTCGAAGTGCGGGCTGCGCGACGGTGGCGGCGGCGGGAGCACCACGTCGGCGTGGCGGGTGGTCTCGTTGAGGTAGGGGTCGACGCTCACCATGAAGCCGACTCCGGACAGCGCGCGGTCGAGCCGGTCGCCGTCCGGCGCCGAGAGCACCGGGTTGCCGGCGATCGTGAGCATCGCCGTGATCTGTCCCTCGCCGGGCGTCTCGATCTCCTCGGCCAGCGCCGCCACCGGCAGCTCGGAGAGTGCTTCGGGATGACCGGACACCCGGCTGCGCCAGCGGCCGGTGCGGAAGCCGCGCCCGGGCCGGAGCCCGCGCGGCGCGGGCGCCACCGGCGACAGCGGGAACATCGCGCCGCCGGGGCGGTCGAGGTTGCCGGTGAGCACGTTGACCACGTCGACCAGCCAGCTGCCCACCGTGCCGAACTCGACGGTCGAGGTCCCCATCCGCCCGTACACCGCCGCGGACGGGGCGGCGGCGAGTTCGCGGGCCAGGGTGCGGATCTCGGCGGGTTCGATCCCGCAGTACGGGGCGACGGTCTCCGGGGCGAAGTCGCGGGCCAGGGTCCGGACGTCGTCGACTCCGGTGACGTGGTCGGCCAGCGCGCCGAGCGACACCAGGTCTTCGTCGAAGAGCACATGCACGATCGCGAACAGCAACGCGGCGTCGGTGCCGGGTCGCGGGGCCAGGTGTCGGTCGGCCAGCGCGGCGGTGCGGGTGTGCGCCGGATCGATGACCACCAGCCGACCGCCGCGGCGCCGCAACGCCCTCAGCTTTCCACCGAAGTCGGCGGCGGTGGCCAGGCTCCCGTTGGACACCAGCGGGTTGGCACCGATGACGACCAGGTAGTCGGTGCGGTCGAGATCGGGCACGGTGAACGCCACCGGGCTGCCGAACATCAGCCCCAGCGACACATGCTTGGGCATCTGGTCCAGCGTGCTCGCCGAATAGACCTGGTGGGTGCCCAGGCCGCGGATGATCAACGGCGGGTACAGCGCCCCGGCGACGGTGTGGGCGTTGGGGTTGCCCACGTAGACCCCGACCGAACCACCGCCGTGCTCGCGCAGCACGGTGGCCAGGCCGTCGGCAGCCGCGGCGAATGCCTCGTCCCAGGACACCTCGGTCAGCACGCCG
>JAXHTL010000345.1:0-2811 GCA_034190095.1 Actinomycetota bacterium | reverse complement strand
TCGGCGTCGGGGATCAGTGCCGGGCGGATGTTCGGGTCGAAGGTGAAGGTGGCCGACAGGTGATAGGTGTCGACCAGTGCGGCGGTGGCGAGGCAGCCGGGTTCGAGCACCGTGGCGATCGAGCCCGAGTGCACCACAGACGGCGGTGCCACCTGTGGGGTTCCGCTGAGTTGCCAGTCGATGTCGAAGGAGTATGTCGCCGCCCCCGCCTCGTCGAGGGTGGCGAGCGCGGTGGCGGTGCTGGCCGCGTTGGTGCTGCCCGGAACCAGCTGTACGCCAGCGGATTCGACGAAGTCTTCGATGCGGTGGCCGTAGTCGTCGGTGCCGATGTGGGTCTGGAAGTCCACGGGCCGGCCCAGCCGGGCCAGCCCGACCGCCACGTTGAGTGGGCTGCCCCCGACATGCTCGCCGATGCGGCGGCCGTCGCGCTCCACGACGTCGATGAGTGCCTCACCGATCACCAATGCCCTCACCGTCCCGACGCTACCGGCACGTCGTGGTGGTATCGGCGCATATGGCGGGATACTGAGGATCGTGGACAGCTGCGGCCGGGTCACCCTGACCAATCCGGACAAGGTGCTCTATCCGGCGACCGGGACCACCAAGGCCGAGGTGTTCGAGTACTACGTCGCGATCTCCGATGTCATGGTTGCGCACATCGCCGGGCGGCCGGTCACCCGCAAGCGCTGGCCGAACGGCGTGGAGGAGCCGGCGTTCTTCGAAAAGCAGCTCGCCTCGTCGGCGCCGGACTGGCTCGACCGCGGCTCGGTGGCCCACAAGTCAGGGACCACGACCTATCCGATCATCGACACCCGGGAGGGTCTGGCGTGGATCGCCCAGCAGGCCGCGCTGGAAGTGCACGTGCCGCAGTGGAGGTTCACCGGGCCGGCCGATGCGCGTGAACCCGGACCGGCTACCCGGATCGTGTTCGACCTCGACCCCGGCGAGGGGACGGACATGGGTCTGCTGTGCCAGGTCGCTGTCGAGGTCCGCGACCTGATCGACGACATCGGACTGACCACGTTCCCGCTCACCAGCGGCAGCAAGGGCCTGCACCTCTACGTTCCGCTCGCCGATCCGATCAGTTCTCGCGGGGCCTCGGTGCTGGCCAAACGGGTGGCCCAGCAACTCGAACAGACGATGCCCAAGCAGGTCACCGCAACGATGACCAAGAGCCTGCGGCACGGCAAGGTGTTCGTCGACTGGAGTCAGAACAACGCCAACAAGACCACCATCGCGCCGTATTCGCTGCGCGGGCGCGACCATCCGACCGTGGCAGCCCCCCGAACCTGGGATGAGTTGGACGGTCCTGAGCTGCGGCACCTCACCTTCGCCGAGGTACTCGACCGGGTGCAGCGCGACGGCGATCTGCTCGCCGAGCTCGACGAGCCGGCGCCACCGGACCGGCTGACGACGTATCGCGGGATGCGCGACAGTGCCAAGACTCCCGAGCCGATCCCCTCCGCAGCGCCCGCGTCGGGCGGCAACGACCGGTTCGTCATCCAGGAACACCACGCCCGACGGCTGCACTACGACTTCCGGCTGGAGCGCGACGGGGTGCTGGTGAGTTGGGCGGTGCCCAAGAACCTGCCCGGGTCTCCGGCGGTCAACCACCTCGCGGTGCACACCGAAGACCATCCCATCGAGTACCTGACGTTCGCCGGGAAAATCCCCAAGGGTGAGTACGGCGGCGGCGAGGTCCACATCTGGGACACCGGCACCTACGACACCGAGAAATTCCGCGACAATCCGCCCGACGGCCCCGACAAGGGTGGCGAGGTGATCGTCACGCTGCACGGCGAGAAGATCGAAGGCCGTTACGCGCTGATCCAGACCGACGGCAAGAACTGGCTCGCGCACCGGATGAAGGAGCAGAACCGGCCGACGTTCGACGATCTGGCGCCGATGCTGGCCACCGAGGGGTCGGTGGATCGAATCACGAAGGGCCAGTGGGCCTTCGAGGGCAAATGGGACGGTTACCGGCTGTTGGTCGAGGCTGACCACGGCAGGCTCGCGTTGCGTTCGCGACGGGGCCGCGATGTCACCGACGAGTACCCCCAGCTGCAGGCGCTGGCCGCCGACCTCGCCGACCACCAGGTCGTCCTCGACGGTGAGGCGGTGGCGCTCGACGAGTCCGGGGTGCCCAGCTTCCGCGAGATGCAGAACCGGGCGCGGTCGACCCGGCTGGAGTTCTGGGCCTTCGACATCCTTCATCTGGACGGGCGATCCCTGCTGCGGGCCAAGTACTCCGACCGCCGGCGGGTGCTCGAGGCACTGGCCGCCGGTGGCGGGGTGATCGTGCCCGATCCCATCGATGCCGACGACGGACCCGCAGCCCTCGAGATCGCCAGATCGCGGCGGTGGGAGGGTGTCGTCGCCAAGCGGCGTGACTCGACCTACCAGCCGGGGCGACGGTCGTCGTCGTGGATCAAGGCCAAGCTGTGGAACACCCAGGAAGTGGTGATCGGCGGCTGGCGAGCCGGCAACGGCGGACGCAGCTCCGGCATCGGCGCGTTGCTGATCGGCGTCCCAGGGGTCGACGGGCTGCAGTTCGCCGGCCGGGTGGGGACCGGTTTCACCGACAGGGAGCTCGCCGCGCTGAAGCAGATGCTGGCGCCGCTGCACAGCGACCGATCCCCGTTCGCCGAGTCGCTGTCGAAGCAGGACGCACAGGGCGCCACGTTCGTCCGGCCGGAACTGGTGGGGGAGGTCCGCTACAGCGAGCGCACCACCGAGAACCGGTTGCGCCAGCCCAGCTGGCGGGGACTGCGGCCGGACAAGGAGCCGCAGGACGTCAGGTGGGAGTGACCC
>JAXHTL010000344.1:0-2836 GCA_034190095.1 Actinomycetota bacterium | reverse complement strand
GGCATCGATCTGCCGTCGAACGCCCTGGCCCGCATCGGGCAGACGAGCCTGCTGGGCTCCCAGCACGTCGAACTGGAGGCTCCACCGGACCCGTCACCGCAGCAGCTGCGCGACGGCGATACGATCCCACTGAAGAACGCCTCGGCGTTCCCGACCACCGAGCGAGTGCTGGCGAGCATCGCCACCATCCTCACCGGCGGCGGCATCCCGAACCTCGAGGTGATTCAGACTGAGGTCAACAACCTGCTGACGGGACGGGCCGAGCAAATCCGCGACTTCCTCGGTCGGCTCGACGTCTTCACCGACGAGCTCAACCAGCAGCGCCAGGACCTGACGCGCGCCATCGATTCGACTAATCGGCTGCTCAACATCGTGGTGGATCGCAACGACACGCTCGACCGGGTGCTTACCGAATTTCCGCCCCTGATCGAGCATTTCGCCGAGACTCGGGATTTATTCGCCGACGCGGTGGTGGCCCTGGGGCGCATCAGCACCTCGGCGGACGAAACGCTTTCGGCCGCCGATGCGGACCTGCAGGCCAACCTGAACAACCTCCAGCGGCCGCTCAAGCAGCTCGCGAAGGCGTCGCCATACCTGACCGGTGCACTAAAACTTATGTTGACAGTCCCGTTCAATATCGACACCGTCCCCAATCTGATCAGAGGCGACTACATCAACGTGTCGGCAACAATCGATTTGACGTTGAGTATGGTTGACAACGCAATTCTTACCGGTACCGGACTGTCTGGTTCGCTGCGGGCGCTGGAGCAGGCTTGGGGCCGCGATCCCGCGACGATGATCCCAGATGTGCGGTTCACCCCGAACCCACACGATGCACCGAACGGGCCGCTGGTCGAAAGGGGTGAGTGAACGGTGCTGACTCGCTTCATCAAAATCCAGCTGATCATCTTCACGATCCTGACGCTGATCGCGCTCGTCGCGCTTGGCTGGTACTTCCTGCGGCTGCCCAGTCTGGTGGGCATCGGGCAGTACACCCTCAACGCCGAACTGCCCCGCTCGGCCGGGTTGTACACGACGGCCAACGTCACCTACCGCGGCACCACAATCGGCAAGGTGACCGCCGTCGAACCGACAGAGACCGGCGCCACGGCCACGATCAGCATTGACAGCCGCTACAAGATTCCCGTCGATGCCAGCGCCAACGTTCACTCGGTCTCCGCGATCGGTGAGCAGTATCTCGACCTGGTGTCGACGGGCAATCCAAAGCAATACTTCCGTGACGGCCAGACCATCACAAAGAGCACGGTGCCCACCGAGGTCGGCCCGGCGCTCGACGCCGCAAACAACGGTCTCGCGGTCCTGCCCAAAGAGAAGATCGACACGCTGCTGACCGAGACCTCCGAGGCGGTCGGCGGCCTCGGGCCGGCGTTACAGCGACTTGTCGATTCGACCACCAACATCGCGCAGGACTTCAAGGACAACATCGACCCTGTCAACGACATCATTGCGAACTCCGCGCCGATCCTGGAGAGCCAGGTGACCTCGGGCGACAACGTCGCGCAGTGGTCGCGCAATCTGAATATCCTCGCCGCGCAGTCGGCCGAGCAGGACGGCGCGCTGCGCAGCGGTCTGCAGCAGGCCGCGCCCACCGCCGACCAACTCAACACGGTGTTCAGCGACGTGCGCGACACGCTGCCCCAGACGCTGGCCAACGTGACGGTGGTCGCCGACATGCTCAAGCGCTACCACAAAGGCCTCGAACAGACCCTTGTCATCCTCCCTCAGGGGGCCTCGGTCGCTCAAGCCGTAGTGGCACCGTTCGACAACGCCAGAATCGATTTCAATCTGACGCTCAACCAGCCGCCGCCGTGCCTCACCGGCTTCCTACCCGCGTCGGAATGGCGGGCGTTTGCCGACACCAGCGCGGCGCCGGTGCCGTCGAACCTTTACTGCAAGATCCCTCAGGACTTCCAAGGCAACGTGGTTCGCGGTGCGCGCAACCTCACTTGCGTCGACGCGCCGGGTAAGCGTGCGGCCAGTCCGCGCGAGTGCCGTAGCGATGAGCCGTACGTTCCGCTAGGCACCAACCCGTGGTACGGCGACCCGAACCAGATCCTGTCCTGCCCTGCGCCCGGCGCCCGGTGTGACCAGGGCGTCGATCCCGGCCGGGTCATTCCGGCGCCGTCGGTCAACAATGGTATGAACCCGTTGCCGGCCGACCAGCTGCCACAGCCGCCCTCGCCGATCAGCGATCCGCTGAGCCCGCCCGGGCAGGGCCGCGTCCAGTGCAGTGGACAACAACCCAACCCATGCATCTACACTCCGGCATCGGGGCCACCCGGCACTGCGGTGTACAGCCCAGGCAGCGGCGAGGTGGTCGGACCTGACGGCGTCAAGTACAACGTCAGCAACTCGAGCAACCCAGGAGACGACGAATGGAAGGAGATGCTGGCACCAGCCAGCTGAACCCCACCGATGCTGAGGACACGCCGGACAAACCGGTAGCAGTATCCCCGGACGACACAACCGAATTCCACGACGAGACCACGCCGGGGCCGGACTCTGTCGAGGAGTCCGCCACGACGGCCGTCGGAGCCCGCCCATCACGGCTCGGCCGAGGCTGCTGGCTCACGATTTGCACCGTCCTTTTGCTGCTGACCGCGGGCGCCACGGTGGGCAGCTACCTGGCATTGCGAGCCCATTCCGAGAGCGCCGCGACCGAGGTCGAGGAGGCCAGGGCGCTGCAAGCGGCCAAGGAGTGCGTCACCGCCACCCAGGCGCCGGACACGTCGGCGATGACGACGGGGCAGGCGAAGATCATCGAGTGTTCGACCGGTGACTTCGGTGCCCAGGCGGCGCTCTACAGCGGCATGCT
>JAXHTL010000343.1:0-2860 GCA_034190095.1 Actinomycetota bacterium | reverse complement strand
GGTCGGCTTCGTCAGCCCCACCAGGATGCGCAGCAGCGTCGTTTTTCCGGAGCCGTTGGCGCCCAGCAGCGCGATCCGCTGCCGCGGCCGCAGCGACAGGTCCACGCGGTCGAACACCGTCGGTCCGCGCGGGTAGCCGAAGCCGACGTCGCGCAGTCCGAGGATCTCGTCGTCACCCACTCCAAGCCCTCCAGGTCAGTATCGATGTGGCCGCAACGACGGCCAGCACGACGGCGGTCACCGCGAGCCGTGCGGGCCGCACCGGCTGTTGCGCGGTGAGCACCGCCGTCATACCGGGTTCGGCGCGCAGCGACATCGCCTCGGACATGGCCCGGCCGCGTTCGGTGGCCCGGACGAAGATGAGCGCGGACTGTCCGCCGATCGCATTGATGGCATCGCGCGGCCGCTGCAGGCCCAGCCGCAGCCCGATCGCTTCGCGCGCCGCGCGCGCGGAGCGGATCAGGATGCCGACCAGCCGGTAGGTCAGGTCGGCGACGTGGCACAGCGGGGCCGGAACCCCGGCTCGCCGGGCCAGGTCGAGCAGGTCGGCCATCAGGGTCGTCACCGCCAGCCCGATCGTCGCGGACGACGCCGCGATCGCCCGCAGCGCGGTGTCGACCGCGAGGTCGAGGCCACCCGGCTCCACATGGGGTCCACCGCGCAGGCTCACCGCGATCGGCACCGATCCGAGCGCGATGAACACGGCGGGGCCGAGTAGCGCGAGGACGAACAGGCGGGGCCGGACGCGGGCCAGCACCAGCGTCGCGACGAGCACCGTCAGCAGCACCAGCGGGGCCGCTGTGCGCGGTGGCAGCACCATCGCGCACAGCAGCAGCCCTCCGTAGAGACACAGCTTCTCCACGGCGGGGTGGGTCGCCCACCGGTTCTGCGCCGCGCTGAGGTCGAGCGGGTTCACCGCGGCAACTCAGGCGCTGTCGGGTGCCCCTGTGTCACCCGCCGGCAGCGCCTCGGTCCGTCCCCGGTGCCGCCCGGCGTACCAGCCGACCGCGCCGCCCAGGACGATGCCTCCGAGCCCGGCCTGCAGTGCGAACAACCCGGACTCGACCTCGCCGGGGAGTTCACCGACGAGTGCGTCGTACCACGGCTCGTAGCTCTCGTCGATGCTGACGATGACCTCCTCGGCCTGGCCGTCGGCCCCGCCGAACTCGGCGTCGGCGTCCTGGGAGTAGCTGTAGAGCAGGGACCCGACGGCGATCGCGGCGGCGATGGCGAGCAGCACGAGCGCCATCACCCAGACCGATCGTGAACTGGACTTGGTGCCGGGTGAGCTCATGGTCGGGCCTCCTCGCGCTCGCTGCTGCGGTGATCGTCGCCGGCGCCGGCCGGAACCTCCCTGCTCGTGAGGAAACGCAGGTTCACCAGCTCGGACGCGGCGACCTGCATGAGGACGCGGACCACCACGACGGTGATGAGTCCCTCGACGATCGCCAGCGGTACCTGGGTGATCGCGAAGACCCCCATGAACTCGACGAGGCTCTCCCCGAAGCCGCCCTCGACGGACGGGAACGCCAGCGCCAGCTGCAGGCTGGTGACGATGTAGGTGACCAGATCGGCCACGAACGCCAGGGCGAACACCGCCGGCAGGACCCCCAGGCCGGCCTTGCGCAGTGCGAAGAACACCGCGAAGCCCGCCCACGGCCCGGCGATCGCCATCGAGAAGACGTTCGCGCCCAGGGTGGTGATGCCCCCGTGCGCCAGCAGCAGGGCCTGGAACAGCAGGACGATGGAACCCAGGAACGCCATCACCGGGGGCCGGAATATGGCGGTGCCGAGCCCGGTGCCGGTGGGGTGCGAACTCGACCCCGTCACCGAGGGCAGCTTGATCGCCGACATGACGAAGGAGAACGCGCCGACCGCGGCCAGCAGCGGGCCTGCCGACGGTTGGCGCTTGACGGTGGCGACGACCTGCATGGCGCCGTGGACGACGAAGGGCGCCGCCGCGACGGTCCAGGCCACCGCGTGTACGGGGGGCAGGAACCCCTCTGCGATGTGCATATCTCGAACTGACCTTTCCGCCCAGCACCTCGTGGGCATCGATACCGGTGCTGCGGTCGGTCTCCTGGCTCACGGTTTCACCGGTCCACCTGGGTGGATCGGCACGTTGGGGTCCGCCTTCCCACCCGCGCGAGAAGCGTGGGCAGTGGCGTGCTGGACACCGACTAGCCGTTCACAGTGGCGAGGGCCGCCCCGGTCTCACACCGGGTTCCCGTACACCGCAGCAGAGGGAGCATAACCCCGATGCGCCGTGGTGTGAGCGCCCGGACAGGTCAGGTTTCGACTAGGTGGAACATCTGCTTGGC
Source organism: Actinomycetota bacterium (assembly GCA_034190095.1). Classification (GTDB taxonomy): domain Bacteria; phylum Actinomycetota; class Actinomycetes; order Mycobacteriales; family Mycobacteriaceae; genus Mycobacterium. The sequence goes on along the minus strand of JAXHTL010000343.1, from coordinate 539 downwards.
GATCGACAGCAGCCAAGCCGCGGCGGTCTGGCTGCGGTACTCCGGCCAGTTCGACTGCAGGCTGACCACCCACCCCTGCCCGGTGCGGTCCACCGCGTACCAGCTGAACGTCAGGTCCCCGGGCAGGTTGCCGGCCTTGGCGCCGATGTAGGGCCATTGCGTGCGGTCGAGGTCGATGCCGGGGACGAACGACAGGATGTCGGTGACCGGGGCGGCCGCACCGACCGCGGCGCTCTGCAGCGCGGCATGCAGTCGGCAGATGTCGGCGGCGCTGGCGTACCACTCCGCGCCGATGGCCGAGGCCGGGGTGTGGGTGCGCTCCGGGTCGGGTTGGTAGGGGCGGGTGTTGGTCTGCTGGAGCAGCTGTGCCCGGCCCTGCCGGGATGCTCGCTTCCATTCCTCGCGCAGATCGGGTTGGCCCCACCCGACCGAGAACAGCTCGTGCATGGTCGGGAACGGCGTCATGCTGGCGGGGTCGTGGTGTCCGGCGGCCACCAGTGCGCGTTCGATGGCGCCCGGGCCCAGCCGGTCGATCAGCA
>JAXHTL010000342.1:0-2866 GCA_034190095.1 Actinomycetota bacterium | reverse complement strand
CCGCGGCCCGGGCCACCGCGGCCGAGATCGCGGCCAACCCTCCGCTGACCGTGCAGGGCATCAAGGACGTGCTCGACGAGCAGCGCACCGCCGCGGTGTCGGCGAGCCTGCGCTACGTCGCCGCGTGGAACTCGGCGTTCCTGCCGTCCAAGGACCTGTCCGAGGGCATCACCGCGATGTTCGAGAAACGGGCCCCGAACTTCACCGGCGAATAGCCCTGAGCGCCGCGGTTTCGGGCAATGCCGCCACGCACACCAGGCTCACCGTGGCCAGGCCGCCCATCATCAGCGCGATGGACGTGCCGCCGTGGTCGGCCAGCAGCACCGGTGAAACCACCGGCGGCAGCGCGCCGCCGGCGATGACGCCGATGGTGTGCGCCAGGGCCGCTCCGGTGTAGCGGTACCGCGCGGCGAAGATCTCCGGCAGATAAGCCGCCAGCGGCCCCATACACAGCCCGATGAGGGCGTAGGTCACCACGATCGCCACGCCGAACACGACCGGATCGCGGGTTTCGATCAGGCCGAAGACCACGAAGGACCACGGCGCGGCCAGCACGTACCCGATCACGGTGACGCGGCGCCGGCCGAACCGGTCGGAGAGGATGGCCGAGGCGGCCGCACAGCCGACCGCGCACAGCCCGCCCACCACGTTGACCGAGAGCACCAGGTTCGTCGAGAAGTCCATGTGCTCGGCGGCGTAATGGGTGAAGAAGGTGCCGGCCTGGAAGACCAGCATCGGCGCGCAGATCATCGCGCCGCCGGCCAGCAGCACCTGCCGCCCCTGGTTGCGCATCAGCACCGCCAGCGGGATGCCGGGCCGGGCATCGCCGGTTGCCTGCGTCTGTGCCGGTGGTTCGGTCACCCGGACCCGGATGTAGAGGGCGGTGCCGATCAGCACGGCGCTGAGCAGAAACGGTATCCGCCAACCCCACTGCAGGAACGCCGGACTCGTGTCGTCGAAGGCCAGATACACGATCAGGAAGACGAGGTTGGACAGCACCAGGGCGCTGCCCAGTCCGAGTTGGGTGAACATGCCGTAGAAGCCGCGACGATGCGCGGGTGCATGTTCGGTGCTCATCAACACCGCACCCGCCCACTCGCCGCCGACGGCGAACCCCTGGATCAGCCGCAGCCCGATCAACAACAGCGGAGCGACGACACCGATGCTGGCCGTGCCGGGGATCAGGCCCACCCCTACGGTCGCAACACCCATCAGCAGCAGGGTGACCACCAGGGCCTGTTTGCGGCCGATCCGGTCGCCGAAGTGTCCGAACACGGCCGCACCGACCGGACGCGCCAGGAATGCGGACGCGAACGCACCCAGCGACGCCGTCGTCGCCATCACGTGGCCGAGGTCGGGGAAGAACACCGTCGGGAAGACCAGCGCCGCGGCAGTGCCGTAGATGAAGAAGTCGTAGAACTCGATCGCCGAGCCGACATAACTGGCCAGCGCCACCCTGCGGATCTCGGGCGAGCGCGCGCCATCCACCCCCATACCGATAGTCACGCGTTGATCATGGGGGCGGGCACGGCCGCCGTCCATCCGGTGTTCGGCGGGGCCCGGCGGCCGAACGCCGGGTCCACCGATCGGGGGAAGGAGCCGGCAGCAGCGCTGGTCAAGAGCGGTGGCGGAGGGATTTGAACCCCCGGACGGTGTTAGCCGTCTCTCGCTTTCAAGGCGAGTGCATTAGGCCGCTCTGCCACGCCACCGCGCGTCAGTCTAGACGCGCCCGATCTTGGCCGGCGTTCCCCCGGCCTTGAGCCCGGCGCTGATCCGGCGGCTGTTCTCCCCCATCGCGGTGACCTGCGTGCGCGACAACGGGTCGAGGAAATGGGTCCGCACGGCGGCCCCGTAGGTCTGGAGCGCCTCGCTCAGCGCCGTGCGACCCTCGGCGGTGATACTGGCGAGCACGCCGCGACCGTCTTCGGGACTGGCGCCGCGCAGCACGAGCCCCTGCTGCTCCAGCCGGTGTATCTGCCGGGTCACCCGACTCGGCAGCGACATCAGCGCCTCGGCGAGATCTCCCATCCGGGCGGACCCCGTCGCCGATCTGGCTAACAGATCCAGCAACCGGACATCGTTGAGTGTCAGCTCGTGGCCGTCGACCAACGACCTGTTTATCGTCGCGTACAACCTCAGCGAGGCATCCAAGAAGTTCTGCCACGCCTTCTGCTCAGCAATATCCAGTCCAGGCGTATCGCTTGCGGTACGCCCCCCGATGATCCCCTCCATCGTCACAATAGTAAGGGGGGCGCGGCACCGGGGAGGCGAAAGCGCTGCGTGTTTACGCAGCGTAGTAGCGTTTTGGGAATGCGTGCGATCGTGGCCGAGTCCTCAGGCGGGCTCACCTGGCAATCCGTTCCCGACGTGACGCCCGGCCCCGGGGAGGTTCTGCTCCGGGTGACCGCCGCCGGCGTCAACCGCGCCGACCTGCTGCAGGCCGCGGGCAAGTACCCGCCACCGCCCGGCGCGAGCGACATCATCGGACTCGAGGTCTCCGGCACGATCGCGGGGTGCGGTGAGGGCGTCACCCAGTGGAGTGAGGGGCAACCTGTCTGCGCTTTGCTGGCAGGGGGCGGTTACGCCGAGTTCGTGGCCGTCCCGGCCGCCCAGGTGCTCCCGATCCCCACCGGGGTGACCCCGGAGCACGCGGCGGGTCTGCCCGAGGTCGCCTGCACGGTCTGGTCCAACCTGGTGATGACCGCGGGCCTGCGCGCCGGGCAGCTGGTGCTGCTGCACGGCGGGGCCAGCGGCATCGGCACCCACGCGATCCAGGTGGCCCGCGCGCTGAACTGCCGTGTCGCGGTCACCGCCGGCTCACGCAACAAACTGGACCTGTGCGCGGAGTTGGGCGCCGAGATCACCA
>JAXHTL010000341.1:0-2893 GCA_034190095.1 Actinomycetota bacterium | reverse complement strand
TCAACGACCGCGGCGAAGTCGAATGGATCCCCCCACCCCGGCTGGACACCGGCCAAACCCGCATCAACACCTACCACCGCCCCGAACGGCTGCTGCGCCCACCCGAGGAACCCGCCCCGGGGCAGGAGGACACCGGCAAAACCGAGACCGATGATGACGCCACGCCCACCCACAGCAAGCCCACCGACCCCCAACCCAGCGACGACCCCGGCCAACCCGGCGGACCCGCACCACCCGGCGACCAAGCCGCCTGAGGCTGTGGATTTGAAACGCACGGACGCTGAACCATCGCAGCGGACCGCGACTCGGCTGGGTCCACTTACAGAGAGAGCCCCGGCCGAGGGCCGGGGCAATCTGTCCTGTCGCCATGACGCGACTGAAAAAGTGGAGCTAAGGGGACTCGAACCCCTGACCCCCACACTGCCAGTGTGGTGCGCTACCAGCTGCGCCATAGCCCCGTGAAGTTGTGCTCACCGAAGCTACACCACCGAGGGTTACCGTTCAAAATCGCTGGTCACGGCACCTCGCCGCCACCCTCGGGGCCCAGCGGGCGGGCCTGGGTGTGCTCCGGAACGGGGCGGGGCCGGGTTTCCGGGGCGAACACCCAGCCCACCGCGGCCGCGGCCAGGATGGCACCGCTGATCAGGAACGCCCACCCGTACGACGTGTACTGCGCGATCAGGCCGACGAGCAGCGACCCGCCGATCGAGCCGACGTCGACCATCATCTGGAAGGTCGCCACCGCCGTCCCGCCGCGCGACTTGTTGCCCACGACGTCGGCCACGGCGGCCTGCTGCGGCGCCACGAACACCCCGGTCGCCGCGCCGGCGACGTAGGCGGCGACCAGGAACACCGGCAGCGAGGTGGTGTAACCCACCCACGCCGTCGACACCGCGGCGAGCGTCAGCCCGGCGATCAGCAGCTTGCGCCGGCCGATCCGGTCCGACAGATACCCACTCGGGATGACCACCGAGATGTTGCCCAGCGCGAACGCGGTCAGCGCCAGCCCGGCCACCCCGGGACCGCGGCCCAGGACCTCGACCACGAACAACGGCACCAGCGCCATCCGCAGCCCGAACGACGCCCATCCGGTGGCGAAGTTCGAGAACAACGCCGCCCGGTACGCGCGGTGACGCAGCACGGTGCGCACCGACACCGTGTCCCCGGACTGATCGTCGGCCGCCACCACCGCGGAGTTCCGCAGGCTGACGAACACCACCGCCGCGGCCACCAACAGCGCCGTGCCGTAGATGACGAACGGCGCCGACAATCCGAGCCCGATCGTCAGCGTGCCCAGAATCGGGCCGGCCACCGACCCGATCATGAACCCGGACGAGAACAGCCCGGCGACCCGGCCGCGGGCACCCGGCGGGGAGATCCGGATCATCAAACCCAGCGAGGACACCGTGAACATCGCCGAGCCGAGACCGCCGAGAGAGCGGAACAGCAGCAGCTGCCAGTAGGTCTGCGCGAACGCGCACGCCCCGGTCGACAGCGCGACGATCAGCAGGCCGCTGAGGTAGATCCGCCGCTCCCCCAGCCGCTGCACCAACAATCCGGCCGGGGGTGCGCCCGCCAACCGCATCACCGCGAACGCGGTGATCACGAACGTCGCCGCGCTGATGCTGACCCCGAAGTGCCGCGCGTACTGCGGCAGCACCGGAGCCACGACGCCGTAGCCCAGCGCCACCACCACGTTGGCGACGACGAGCACCCACACCTCGCGGGGCAGCCGCTGCTTGGTCGGCGCCTCCGCCGGACGGTCGCCCTCAGCGGGTCCCGTCACGTGCTGCCCAGGCTCAACGGCCGACCGGCCTCACGAAATCACCGCGTTCACCACGTCGCGCGCCGCGTCCTGCACCTGCGCCAGATGCTCGGGCCCCTTGAACGATTCGGCGTAGATCTTGTAGACGTCCTCGGTGCCCGACGGACGCGCGGCGAACCAGGCGTTCTCGGTGGTCACCTTGAGCCCGCCCAGCGGGGCACCGTTGCCGGGCGCTGCGGTCAGCTTGGCGGTGATCGGTTCACCCGCCAGCTCGGTGGCGCTGACCTGCTCGGGCGAGAGCTTGGCCAGCCGGGCCTTCTGCTCGCGGTCGGCCGGCGCGTCGAGGCGGGCGTAGGTGGGTGAGCCGTACCTGTCGGCGAGTTCGGCGTAGCGCTGCGACGGCGTCGAGCCGGTGACCGCGAGGATCTCCGAGGCCAGCAACGCCAGGATGATGCCGTCCTTGTCGGTGGTCCACACGGTGCCGTCGAAGCGCAGGAACGACGCGCCGGCGCTCTCCTCGCCGCCGAATCCGACGGTGCCGCCGATCAGCCCGTCGACGAACCACTTGAACCCGACCGGCACCTCGACCAGCGTGCGGCCCAGCCCGGCCACCACCCGGTCGATGATCGACGAGCTGACCGCGGTCTTGCCGACCGCCGTGTCGGCACCCCAGTTCGCGCGGTGCGCGAACAGGTAGTCGATGGCCACGGCCAGGTAGTGGTTCGGGTTCATCAGACCGCCGTCGGGTGTGACGATCCCGTGCCGGTCGGAGTCGGCGTCGTTGCCGGTGGCGATCTGGTAGCTGTCGCGGTTGGCGATGAGTGAGGCCATCGCGTTGGGCGAGCTGCAGTCCATCCGGATCTTGCCGTCGGTGTCGAGGGTCATGAACCGCCACGTCGCGTCCACCAGTGGATTGACCACCGTCAGCTCCAGGTTGTACCGCTCGGCGATCGCCGCCCAGTAGTCCACGCTGGCCCCGCCGAGCGGATCGGCTCCGATACGGATGCTCTCGGCGCGGATGGCGTGGATGTCGACCACATTGGGCAGGTCCGCGACGTACATGTCGAGGTAGTCGTGGCGCTCGGCGGTGCCCAGCGCCCGGGCCAGCGGCACCCGCTTGACCGCCTC
>JAXHTL010000340.1:0-3024 GCA_034190095.1 Actinomycetota bacterium | reverse complement strand
CGGGCCGTGGCCAGCGCGGCCGAAGCGGGTTCGGCGACGCTCAGCGGAGCGCCGAACACCACCAGCGCCGCATCGCCCTGGAACTTGTTGACCAGGCCGTGTCTCGCGTCGACCTGCGCCACCACGATGCGGAAGAAGTCGTTGAGCACCTCGGCAACCTCGTGCGGTTCGTGATCGACGGCCAGTTGAGTCGAACCGACCAGATCGATGAACAGCACCGCGACGTCGCGGTCGTCACCCGAGGTCGACTCGTCGGCGGAGACCGCGTGGCGGGCCACTTCCTCACCGACATGGCGGCCGAACAGATCCCGGAGCCGGTCACGCTCCCGCAGACCGGCGACCATGCTGTTGAACCCGCTCTGCAACCGCCCGATCTCCGACCACTCGTACACCTCGACGGTGCGGTCGATGTGGCCGCGCTCGACGTCGGACATCGCATCGATGACCTGGCTGACCGGATCGGAGATCGACATCGAGACCAGGATCATCGCCCGCAACCCCAGCAGCACCGCCACCAGCGCCAGCACCAGCAGGGCGAGCTCGATCGAGGTCGAATCGTCGATCAGCCAGCCGTTGGACCGCATGATCAGCAGCAGCGCGATGCCCGACCCGGGCAGCGCCGTGCACACCAGCCACATGATCAGCAGCCGGGCGCGCACCCCGGGCACCGAGCGGCGTTGCCGCCCGGGCGGCACACCGGCCAGGATCGGCCGCAGCGTGCGCAGCGTGAACAGGAACCCGGTGCTGACCGTGGCGACCGCGCCGAACAGCATCGTCGAGGCGACGACCATGACGGCCGCCGGGCCGGTGCTGACGGTCAGCGGTATCAGGATCGCCGCCGCAAGACCCCACGGCGCCAGGGTGATCGCGGCCTGGCGGCGGGTGATCTTCGACGCCGTGCGCACCTGGGCATCCGACGGGGTCGCCCCGGCGGCAAGCCAGCTCAGGGTGGGCCGCACGGTCAACACGGCGCCGACGGCGACGATCGCGGTGCCGACCACCACCTGCACCGCGAGGGTGATCAGGCCCTCGGCGGTGAAGGTGCGGCGGCCGCCCAGCGAGATCACGATCGCCACGACCTCGGCGAGGGTGAGCAGATAGGCCCATGTGAGACCGGCGGCATAGCGCAACAGCAGGCGGCGTGGCCTCACAGCGCCGAAGCTATCAGCCGGACGCCGGGACAGGACCCAGTTCGTCGCGGCGAGCCGACGGTTTCCACGGCCCGGGCAGGAAACACACCGCCACCGCGGACACCACCGACACCCCGATCAGATAGCCCGCGATGGCGTTGCTCGACCCGGTGGCGGTGTACAACGCGGTCGCGATGGTCGGGGCGAACGCCGATCCGATGACCTGGGACAGGGTGTAGCCGATCGACACCCCGGAGTACCGCACGTCCGCGTCGAAGGACATCGAGAACAGCGCTCCGGTCACCCCTGCTGCCGGGGCCATCGCCAGGCCGAACACCAGCAGCAGGGCGACCACGAACAGCGCGGGTCTGCCGGTGTTGATCAACGCGAACGTCGGAAACACCGCTGACCCCATCGCGATGACTCCGGCCAGGTACAACGGCTTGCGTCCCAGCCGGTCCGACAGGAAACCGAACAGCGGGTAGGTCATCACCGCCACCACCGCGGCCAGGAACACCCCGAACAACGCCCATTCGCGCGGTATCCCGGCCACCCTGGTCGCGTAGGAGACCAGGTAGGCCACGCAGATGTAGGCGAACACCCCCTGCGCCAGATAGGCACCGGCGACCAGCAGGATCTGGCGCCAGTGTTTCCGGAACGCCTCCACGATCGGGGTGCGCGCGACGGCCGCGCGCTGCCGCAGGTCGGCGAAGTCCGGACTCTCGGTCACCGTCAGCCGCACCACCAGGCCGATCGCGATCAGCACCGCACTGGCCAGGAACGGGATGCGCCAGCCCCAGGACAGGAACTGCTCGTCGGGCAGCTGCGCCACCAGGTAGAAGGCCAGCGTCGCGGTGGCGGTGCCGGCGGGCGCACCCATCTGCGGAAAGGCGCCGTAGAAACCGCGCCGTCGCTCCGAGGCGTGCTCCACCGCCATCAGGGTGGCGCCGCCCCACTCCCCGCCGACGGCGAAGCCCTGAGCCAGGCGCAGCAGCGTGAGCAGCAGCGGTGCGGCCACGCCGATCTGGGCGTAGGTGGGCAACAGGCCGATGAGCACCGTGGACACGCCCATGCCGACCAGTGAGTACACCAGCATCCGGCGCCGGCCGACCCGGTCGCCGAAGTGGCCGAACACGATTCCGCCCAGTGGGCGGGCGAAGAAGCCCACCCCGAAGGTCGCGAACGACAGCAGGATCCCGGTGGCCGGTGCGGCGTTGGGAAAGAACAGTTGCGGAAAGACCAGCGCGGCAGCCGTTCCGTAGATCAGGAAGTCGTAGAACTCGACCGTCGTGCCGATGAAGCTCGCGATCGCGACCCGGCGCGGTGAGACCCGCGCCGGTGCGGTCGCCGGCCCCGCCATCTCAGTCGCTGGCAGGCAGCGGCTTGGCTTCCTTGAGCGTCAACGGGGCCGCCCCGATGCTCAGGGTGCCGGCCCCCGCCTTGGTCACCAGGACCTCGGCACCGCTGTCGTCGACGTAGCGCTTGCCCATCAGGGTGCCTTCGGACAGAGCCGCGTCGATGGTCAGAGAGGAATCGACCTCGCCGCCCATCGGAACCATCGGCGCCCCTCCGGCGCGCAGGTCGTCGAGGCTCTCGGAACTGCGCACCACGATGACCTGGGTGTCGCAGACCTGGCTCTGCAGCCGTGTTCCGTTCTTGATCATGCGGGCTCCTTTGACTGGGCGTTGAGTTCGTTGACGAGTTCGCGGCGCAACACCTTGCCGGTCGCGTTGGTGGGCAGTTCAGCGCGAAACACCACCCGGTCGGGGGTGCGGGATCCGCGCAGCTGGGCGCGCACGTGGCCGCGCAGCTCCTCGGGGTCGGGTTCGGTCCCCGGCCGGGGCACCACGACCGCGACGATGATCTGCCCCCATCCGGGGTCGTCGGCGCCGAC
>JAXHTL010000034.1:9816-32248 GCA_034190095.1 Actinomycetota bacterium | reverse complement strand
GCGGTGCGGATCACGTCGCGCTACCCGTCGGTGCACGGCGCACCGGTGCAGGTGGGTGATCCCGAGCAGCTGGGCATCGCCGACCTCGGAGCGCCGGACTTCGGCGACACGGTGCCGATCCGGCCCGGGGAGATACCGGTGTTCTGGGCCTGCGGGGTGACGCCGCAGGCCGCGGTCATGCAGAGCCGGCCCCCGTTGGCGATCGGCCACGCACCAGGACACATGCTGATCACCGACCTGCCGGACACCGAGCTCGTGGTGCCCTAGCGGTCGGGGCTGTCGGGGTCGTATCGGACGAATTGCACGGTGAGGCCGCCGTCGTCGGCCAGCATCGCCGAGTCGGCCTTGGCCGCAGCCATCCGGTAGGGCGGTCGCTGCACCTGCAGCGGTGCCGGCGCGGCAGCCGTCTGGGCGTCCACGTCGTCGACCTCGAAGGCGATGTGCGCGAAGCCGTCGGCGCTGGACTCGATGAGCTCGAGCTTGAACCCGCGCGCATCGGCCAGCAGCGCGATCCGGCGGCTGGGGTCGGCGTTGAGCGTGCCCATTCGGCGCACCGTCATGCCCAACCGCTGCAGCAGGGCGATCCGTTCGTCGAGATCGCCGACCTCCAAGGCGATGTGGTCCAGGCGACCGCTCCCGTTCGGATTCATCGGTCGGCCCCCGTCCATGCTCCGGTCACCCGATGCCCGAGCCAGCCGATGAACCAGAACACCATGATGCCCAGCGAGGACGACGCGAAGATCGCCGCGATCAGCCCCTCGTAGTCGAGGTTCGCGCGGTAGATGTCGAGCAACCGCCCGATGCCCGGGTAGCCCTGGCGGAAGAAGAAGTCGCTGACGATCGCTCCGATCACCGACAGCCCGCCGGCGATCCGGATGCCGGTGAACATCGCCGGCAGCGCGTTGGGGAATGCGATGGTGCGCAGCCGGGTCCAGCGCGACGCGTTGTGCAGGGTGGCCAGGTCGTGCAGGCCCGGATCGGCGGACTTGAGCCCGAACAGGGTGTTGGTGATGATCGGGAACAGGCTCATCACCACGCACACGATCACCCGGCTGGAGAAGTTGAACCCCAGCCACAGCCCGACCAGGGGCACGATCGCGACGATGGGCAGGGTCTGCACGATCACCGCATACGGGTAGATCGACTCCTCGACCCACCGCGCCTGGCTCATCAGGACCGCGATCGTGACGCCGACGACGATGGCCACCAGCAGCCCGGTCAGTGCGACGGTCGCGGTCTGGGTGAGCGCGGCGAAGATCTCCGCCCGCGAGACCGGGTCGATCAGCCCGGTGTGGGCGACCGCCCACGGCGGCGGCAGCAGGAACCGGCGCCGTTCGTCGAGTGCCACGAAGGTGACCGTCAGCCACAGTGCAAGTCCGGCGAGCAGTACCAGCGAGGGCAGCACGATCCGGCGGACCCGCTGCGCGGCACGTCGATCCGATCCGCCGGTGGTGCCGTCGGGGGCCGACACGCGGGGCTCCGCGGTGGTGGCGGTGTTCATCGGCTCACCGCCCGCAGCGCGTCGGAGGCCTCCGCGCACACCGCGGCGAACTGTGCCGAGTAGCGCAGTTCGGCGCCGCGCGGGTACGGGAACGGTACCGGGATGTCGGCGACGATGCGCCCCGGCCGGGGCGACATCACCACCACCCGGGTGCCCAGATACACCGCCTCGGGGATCGAATGCGTCACGAACACACCGGCGAACGGAGCGCTGCGGAAGACCTCGATGAGTTCGTCGTTGAGGCGCTCGCGGCTGAGTTCGTCCAGCGCGCCGAACGGTTCGTCGAACAGGAACACCTCCGGGCGCAGGGTCAACGATCGGGCGATCGACGCTCGCATCTTCATCCCGCCGGAAAGCTGTCGCGGATAGTGCTTTTCGAAACCGGACAGGTTGACCTTGTCGATCGCGTCCTGGGCGAGCCTGCGCCGTTGGGCGCGCCCGACGCCGTTGAGCTCGGCCAGGTAGCTGACATTGCCCAGCAGGGTGCGCCACGGCATCAGGGTGGGGTCCTGGAAGACGTAGCCCAACTCGCCGCGCACCGCCACCGACCCGCCCGTGGGCGCGAGCAGGCCCGAGGCCAGCTTGAGCACCGTCGACTTCCCGCACCCGGAGGCGCCGACGATGCTGACCATCTGGCCCCGCGTCACCTCCAGGTCGATGCCGTCGAGCACCTCGGTGCCGTCCGGATAGCGCATGCTCACCCCGGCGAGCCGAAGACCGTGGGTGGCACGGTCGGTCGGCGGGGCCGTCACGGCGCTCACGGCACACCCTCGATGGGGTCGCGCCGGTATTTCAGCGAGAAGTCCTGAGTCGCTTGGCTGATGTGGACACACATCAGCTGATCGGCGCCGTCGGCGTCGCCGGCCTCGATGGCGTTGAGCAGATCGGCGTGTTCCTGCCAGGACGCCGGGGCGCGGTTGCCGACGTCGATCGAGTACATCCAGGCCACCTTCTTCATCAGCCCGGCGATGATGCGCCGGGCGACCTCGTTGCCGCTGGCCTGGGCCAGCAGGTCGTGGTATTCGGTGTTCAACGCGGGCAACTCGTCCAACCGGTCCTCTTTCATTGCCAGCCGCGCCTGATCCATCACCCGGTGCAGCTGGGCGACGTGGCGGTCGGTGCGGCGCAAGGCCGCCGAGCGCGCGATGAGCGTCTCGAGGTTCGCCCGGACCTCGAGGATGCCGCGCGCCTCGTCCTCGTCGATACGGGCCACCAGCACGCCGCGGCCGGGACGGGAGACCAGGAATCCCTCGGACTCCAGCACCCGGATGGCCTCGCGCACCGGGTTGCGCGACACCCCGAACTCGGCGGCCACCTCGACCTCGCCGAGCGCGGTGCCGGGCGGTCGCCAGCCCTTGATGATCTCCTCGCGCAGGCGGTGGGCGACCCGCTCGTGCAACGGGTCGAGCCGCGACCTGCGGGCGAGTTCCTCGGTCAACGTGGCGCCCCCTTCCGACGATGTCACTGCCGCACCAGCTTGCCGGGGTTGAGCAGCCCTCGCGGGTCGAAGGCGGCCGCCGCGGCGCGGTACCCGTCGAGCCCGCCGTGGCTGCCCACCAGCCAGGTGTGCGGATTGACCACCACCACCCCGAGTTCGCGCAGCGCGGCGATACCGGCGGCCAAGGTGTCGTCGTCGACCCAGGTGGACAGCAGCAGCCCGGAGAAACCCTTGCCGTACCGCCGCGGAGCGTTGCCATCGAGGTGGATGCGCGCCCCGGGCAGTGTTGCCCGCACGGCCTTTTCGTGTTCGACGATGGCCGGACCCCGGATCTGGACCGCTGCCAGGCCGCGATCGGAACGGTAGGCCCGCAGCGTGCTGTGGTTGTAGACGCTGCTCATCATGGGGCGCACGGCCGCGTCGTCGACCGCGGTCACCCGGCCACCGGCGGCCTCGATGATCGACTGGGCCTCCTCGACGGTGCCCACCTCGAGCATCGCGCGCAGCAGCACGGCACCGTCATGGCCGTCGTGGGCGATGAACGTCTCCCAGACGGCCCGGTCGTCGACCGAGATCGCGCGCGGCGCCACCGGCAGGTCCATCAGCTTGCGGCCGGCCCGGGTGGCGGCGCCCAGTGTGTCGAACGCGGCGAACAGCACGGTGCGCTCCCGCCGGGCAGCCGTGCGCACCCGGGCGCCGGTGATGATCCCGGTGGTGCCGTAGGCGTGCAGGTGTCTGTCGATCGCCGACCCCGACACCGTCACCGGCACCGGATCGTCCAGGCATCCCACCACGGTGAGGTCCAGGACCCAGCCATCCCAGATGGAGCCGAACTCGATCGATCCGATGCCCTGGTTGCCGCCGGAGAGGAACCCGGCGACGGTGCTGGTCACGGTGCTGGGCATCACCGCGACCTCCCGCCCGTGGGTGGCCAGCACCTGTTCGAGTTCGGCGAAGGTGACTCCGGCCTCGACGGAGACGGTGTCCGGTCCGATGTCGGCGATGCCGGTGAGCCGGGTGGTGTCGAGGACGATCCCGGGTGCCATCGGGACCGACTGACCGTAGTTGCTGGTGCCGGTGCCGCGCGGGGTCACCGCGAGGCCGCGACGGTAGGCGAAGCTCAGCACCGCGGCCACCTCGGCCGCCGATCCCGGGCGCACCGCGACCGAGGCGGTCACCGGGCGCAGGTCACGGGTGAGAATCGGGGAGAGCCAGGAGAAGTCCCGGGAGAGCCGGTCGAGCACGTCGGGCCGGGTCTCGACGCCGGTCTCGCCGACGAGCCCGGAGAGCTCGTCGGCGAGGTCCTGCGACACCGTCACAGGCCGATCTCCGGGTCGATGAACTCGTTGGTGTAGATGACCGCAGGGTCGTCGACCGGGGTGAAGTCCGGATTGCTCTCGGCCAGGATCGGAGTGATCAGGGTGGCGAACTCGGTGACGCGGGCCGGGTCGAAATTCCCGAGCGTGGTGTCGCCGCCGTTGCCGACGACGCCGCGCTCGCGCATGGTCTCGGTCGCGAACTCGTTGGCGTCGGAGGTCAGGGTCCACGAGCTGGCCAGTTCCTCGACGATGGACACCAGTCGCTCGTTCATCGGCCCCGGATCGGTCATGTAGTCGACCTGGGCCTGCTGCAGCAGCGGCACCAGACCGGCCAGGCATTCGCGTTGCTCCTCGATGGTCTCCGGGGTGGCGCCCAGCGCGTTCTCGTACGGGTTGTAGCCGGCCTCGGCCAGCAGCAGCGAGCCCACCGGCTTGCCCCACTCCGGGAAGTCGTGCTCGTAGGTGTAGGGCTCGCTGGTCACATAGCCCTGCTGCACCACCTCGCCGTCACTGGCGATCAGGCGCGACGGCGAGCCGTCGTAGCTGTCGTCGATCTGGTCGGCGTTGAGCTCTCCCTCGTCCTCGAAGTAGGTGATCCACGGATCGTCGGACCCGTAGACCAGGACCGGCAGCCCGGAGGCGCCGATATCGGACATCGAGGTGAAGTCGTGCTTCTCGGGATCCCACAGCAGTACCTGCGGGCTGCGCTCCAGCGGTGCGAACACCGACACGGTGGGGAACTCGGCGTTGAGGTTGAGCGCCTCGTCGGTGTTGACCTCACCGAGCAGGATCTCGGGGTCCTGGTAGAGCATCGACACCGCGGATTGGTCTCCGACGTAGGGGCCGCCGACCCGGACTTCGAGGTTCACCCCGGTCGAGCCGAGCGGGCCGACGTAGGCACCCTTGTCGACGTCGACGACGCCCTCGGTGCCGATGAGCTGATACAGATAGCCGCGCTCGGGCTGCGGGAACCAGCCGGTCTGGATGACGACGGTCTCGGGGCACACCTCGGACAGGTCGGTGGTGTAGGCCGCGGCGGCACGCTCGTCGGAAGAGCCCTCCGGGGCGGGTTCGGAGGAGCAGGCGGCCAGCGCGGCGACCGATCCGGCCGCCAGGAGGACCGACGCAGTGCGGGCAATCTTGTATACATGCATGCCCGCAATCTTGTGGGCGGGTCGTTTCGGTCGTGTGTCACGGCTGTGAAGATCGCGTTGGGTCGCGGGCGGCCGGTCAGGGCAGGCGTCCGCGGGCGAGCAAGGCGGCCTCGGCTACCGCGGCCTCCTCGGGCGTCGGCAGCTTCAACTGGAGCTCGAGCAGTTCCCTGGTCGAGTTGGCATCCTGGCCCTGCAGCCTGAACAGGGCCGACGTCAACTCATGTAATGCCGCGCGCGCCTTCTGGGCGGCGACCTCGGCAACGACGGCGATTTCGTCGGCCAATTCGCGTTCGGTCGAGTTGACTGCGTGCGGGGACAACTCGACTCGGTGCAACCGGCCGTTGAGATAGACGGTGGCAGTGACGGTCTTTGCCGCACTGGTCACTGAGAATAGTGGCGTCTCCAGGTCGCCGTCCGTGTCGTGGTCGACGTCCTCTTCCGCGGCGCCGGACAGATAGAATGCGTCAAGGTCGTACGGATCGGAGTCGTCGGTCATTTCTGCTGGGGCACTTCGCCATCGATCCGCTCGCCCGCGCTCTCGTCGGTGAGTGCATACTTTGCCGCAGCATCCTCGAGGTTCGCCGCGAAGGACTCCGAGGCGACTTGCATCACCGCGCACGCGTTGGCCCGTGCTTCCTCGGCCGCCGACGCCGCTGCGTGCGTCGCGCTGCAGATCAGTCCGTGGGAACGCTGGACGGCAGTCGCCTCACCCGCGGTCAACGGTGTGGCGCGCTCGATCTGGGTGGCCGCACCCTGCTGGCGTTCCGAGAGATCGAGCAGGTGCCCCGTCACCACGTGCACGTGGCCGCCCGGTGACGTCATCGGTACTTCTCCTCACATCCGGGTCGAGTACTGCCCATCGGCGATCTCCTCGTAGAGCAGGGTGGCATTGCGGATGCTCTCGGCGGCCCGCATCGACTGTTCTGACAACTGCTCCATGTACCAGAGGCACGTCGGCAGCGACACCCCGACCACGGCGGATTCGATTGCTCTGGACATGCCCATGCCGACCTCCGGGATGGCTTGGACAACTAACGCGGGAGCGATCGCATTGCCCATCAGGGTCGCGGCGTTGTTCAGTATCCGGCGGGTGTTGTTGACCTCGCCTGCCTCCGCCGACAATGCCGCGTGGACGTCGAGGTCGGCGTCGACCATGGTTTCAGCGAGACGGCAGTGGTGCTCGTTCGCCCTGCGGTAGGCATCCGACGCTTCCCCTGCCCAATGTTGTTCGGGCATAGCGGACTTCAGCGTGTCGATGACCTCGTTGAAGCGCTGTGCACTGGCACTGTAGCCTTCGCCGTCGCTGGGTTCGTTCGTCCAACCGCACAGGTATTGCATCGCCAGCACCGCCTGGAGGCCGCCGGCAATGATAGGGGTTTGTCGGGCCCTCGGCAGCATCGCCTGGGCGACACTGGCGACTTCAGCGGTGTCGGCCGCCAGCGGTCCCAGCTCCCCGGCGCGGCCCTGATCGAAGACCCCGGCCTCGCCGAACAGCGCGGACAGCATGGAGCCGGCGGCACCTACCGGGCCGACGGGATCTGCGCCCTGCATGGTGTCGCCGATCGACCGCATCATGTCGCTGTAGATGTCGAACAAGCCCATCGTCACCCCCGGCGCGGGTTTACCCGCGCCTTCCACGCTAGACGACGTCGAACCAATCACCGAGCAGCACTTGTTCTGCGGCTGGGTAGCATCCCTATCTGGGCGAGGGGAGGTCCGACGGTGGGGGATGCCGGAGCCGGCGGTGCGCCAGGATGGTATGCCGACCCATGGCACCGCGACTCTGGTCAGTTGCGTTTCCATGACGGCCGGCAATGGACCGGCCATGTGCGTGACCGCGCGCAGCTGCCAGCACCGCCGATGGCCCCGTGGATACAGCCCGCCTCCGACTATCCGCTGGGCGCCCCGGAATTGGTGCTACACGCCGAGCCGGTGGGCGCTGACATCGACATGGCGTGCACCGTGCTGAACCCGGCCGGTCACCTGCTGGCGTCCATCCGCTCGCGTGGTCGTGGCCCGAACGTGTTGGCTCGGGAGGTGGAGGATCTGACATTCGTCGTGCTTGGCCCCAACGGCGCCGAGCGATTGCTGATATCCCGCCGGGCTGGGTTGTTCAAGCAACACCGGGTGCATGTCCACGATGCGGCGCACAACTACCTCGGAACCCTGCGCCAGACCAGTTCCTCTTGGCGCGGCTTCGTCACGCCCCGACGCAGCGTCACAGTGGAATTCGGGGACCAATCGCTTGCGAGCACCGAGGTGTGCATCGAACCCGAGAAGCTGCGGTTCGCGAACATCCAGCAGCCGATCCACGACGCCACGGGCGCTGTGATCGCGACTGTGCACCGCACCTGGCGCTACGTCGACACGATCAGCGAGTTCTTCGACTACCGGCTGGCCTGCCACCGGCCGGTGCCGCACCCGCTTCCTGAACTGCTGCTGGCGACGGCATTCACGCACTATCTGTACGACCGGCTCGCCGTCGGTGGTCCGCTGAAAGCCATGAACGGATTCGGCCGTGGTGGCACCTGGTACGACGCGCGCTCCCGGGAGTACAACGAAGAGAATCGGAGTTGAGCGGCAGGGCGGGCGGCCGCGAGCGTGCATCGTCGGTAGCCTTCGATCGCTCGGCGCTACCGGGAGTGCACGTTCGCGATTCGTGCCCGGGTCAGCTGCCCTCGAACTGATTGCGGCCCAGGCTCTCGACGAAGCGTGGCCCGACTGCGTCGAGTTCGTGGTGGAAGTCCCCGGCCCACGAGCCGAACGGGCGCTCGGCCAGGTATTCGTTGCGAAACCGGTCGTCCTCGGAGACCTCGGTGGTGCAGAACGACGGGATCGCCAGGTCGACCACCGGTCCGTCGCGCTCGACCTCGGCGAGCAGCAGGGGGGCGTTGCCGGCCAGGAACCGGTCGATGACCCAGCCGTCCTCGCCCAGCCAGACCGAGGACCGCACCTTGAGGACGACGTGCGGTGACCGCGCCACGATCTGGCCGGCCACCAGGGGGTCGAGATCGCGTTCGGCCTCGTAACGGGTGCCGCCCGCGGCCGGACCCTTGGCGGTCATGGTGCCGAGCGCATCGTCGCCCAGCGCGGTCACGAGCTCGGCGGTGGTGGCGTCCAGATCGGTGGGGGCCGGACCCTGGAGGCGGACGCGGACCGCGTAGCCGTCGGCGGCGAACAGATAGGCCTGGGCGATGAGCACCGGGCTCGGGTCCGATGCCGCCACGGCCGGCATGTCGAGCAGGAAGAACTTTCGTTCGAACTCGAACTCACCGTCGGGCATCTGGCGACGTTAATCGGACCGGCGCCGGTGGCCGCGCAGATGTGGTCCGTGTCCGCCGACGAAAACCCGAACAAATTCGTTAGACTTGAGCGGAACAGACTCAACCTTGACTGTGTTGGTCTAGGCGACAAGCATTTTCTCATCCGACGAATGGAGGTGTCGTGGACTCGTTCAACCCGACCACGAAGACCCAGGCGGCGCTGACCTCGGCGTTGCAGGCGGCCACGGCCGCGGGCAACCCGCAGATCATGCCCGCCCATCTGTTGATGGCGCTGCTCACGCAGAACGACGGTATCGCCGCCCCCCTGCTCGAGGCGGTCGGAGTTGACCCGGCCACGATCCGCGCCGAAGCCGAGCGTCTGGTCGGCCGGCTGCCCAGCGCCAGCGGCGCCAGCGCCACCCCGCAGCTGTCGCGCGAATCGATCGCCGCGGTGACGGTCGCCCAGCAGCTGGCCACCGAGATGGACGACGAGTACGTCTCCACCGAGCACCTGCTGGTCGGGCTGGCCACCGGCGACTCCGACGTCGCCAAGCTGCTCACCGGCCACGGCGCCTCCCCGGAGGCGCTGCGCGATGCGTTCACCAAGGTCCGCGGCAGTGCCCGCGTCACCAGCGCGGATCCCGAGGGTAGCTACCAGGCCCTGGAGAAGTACTCCACCGACCTGACCGCCCGTGCCCGGGAAGGCAAGCTGGACCCGGTCATCGGCCGCGACAACGAGATCCGGCGCGTCGTGCAGGTGCTGAGCCGGCGCACCAAGAACAACCCGGTGCTCATCGGCGAGCCCGGCGTCGGCAAGACCGCGATCGTCGAAGGCCTGGCGCAGCGCGTCGTGGCCGGGGACGTGCCCGAGAGCCTGCGTGACAAGACCGTCATCTCGCTGGACCTGGGTTCCATGGTCGCCGGCGCCAAGTACCGCGGTGAGTTCGAGGAACGGCTCAAGGCCGTCCTCGACGAGATCAAGGACTCGGCCGGGCAGATCATCACCTTCATCGACGAGCTGCACACCATCGTCGGCGCCGGCGCGACCGGCGAATCGGCGATGGACGCCGGCAACATGATCAAGCCGATGCTGGCTCGCGGTGAGCTGCGGCTGGTCGGTGCGACCACGCTCGACGAGTACCGCAAGTACATCGAGAAGGACGCCGCGCTGGAACGCCGCTTCCAGCAGGTGCTGGTCGGCGAACCGTCCCCGGAGGACACCGTCGGCATCCTGCGTGGGCTCAAGGAGCGCTACGAGGTGCACCACGGCGTTCGCATCACCGACTCGGCGCTGGTCGCGGCGGCCACGCTGTCGGACCGCTACATCACGAGCAGGTTCCTGCCCGACAAGGCCATCGACCTGGTCGACGAGGCCGCCTCACGGCTGCGGATGGAGATCGACTCCCGCCCGGTCGAGATCGACGAGGTGGAACGCCTGGTGCGCCGCCTCGAGATCGAGGAGATGGCGCTGTCCAAGGAAGAGGACGTCGCCTCCAAGGAACGCCTGGACAAGTTGCGCGGCGAGCTGGCCGACCAGAAGGAGAAGCTCTCCGAGCTGACCACCCGCTGGCAGAACGAGAAGGGCGCCATCGACGTGGTCCGCGAGCTCAAGGAGCAGCTCGAGGATCTCAAGGGGGCGGCCGACCGGGCCGAACGCGACGGTGACCTGGCCAAGGCCGCCGAGCTGCGCTACGGACGCATCCCCGAGGTCGAGAAGAAGCTCGACGCGGCGGTCCCGCAGGCCGAGGCCCGCGAGAACGTGATGCTCAAGGAGGAGGTCGGCCCGGACGACATCGCCGAGGTGGTGTCGGCGTGGACCGGGATCCCGGCCGGGCGGATGCTCGAGGGCGAGACGGCCAAGCTGCTGCGCATGGAAGACGAGCTGGGTCAGCGCGTGATCGGGCAGAAGAAGGCGGTCCAGGCCGTTTCCGATGCGGTGCGGCGCAGCCGCGCCGGCGTCGCCGACCCGAACCGGCCGACGGGTTCGTTCATGTTCCTGGGCCCGACCGGTGTCGGTAAGACCGAGCTGGCCAAGGCGCTGGCGGAGTTCCTGTTCGACGACGAACGCGCGATGGTGCGCATCGACATGAGCGAGTACGGCGAGAAGCACTCGGTGGCCCGCCTGGTCGGTGCCCCTCCGGGCTATGTCGGTTACGACCAGGGTGGTCAGCTGACCGAGGCGGTCCGGCGGCGTCCCTACACGGTGATCCTGTTCGACGAGATCGAAAAGGCCCACCCGGACGTGTTCGACGTGCTGTTGCAGGTGCTCGACGAGGGCCGGTTGACCGACGGCCAGGGCCGGACGGTCGACTTCCGCAACACCATCCTGATCCTGACGTCCAACCTGGGTGCCGGCGGCACCGAGGAGCAGGTGATGGCGGCGGTGCGGGCGGCCTTCAAGCCCGAGTTCATCAACCGTCTCGACGACGTGATCATGTTCGACGCGCTCACGGCCGACGAGCTGGTCGACATCGTCGACATCCAGCTGGCCCAGCTGGACAAGCGCCTGGCCCAGCGCCGGCTCACCCTCGAGGTGTCGCTGGACGCCAAGAAGTGGCTGGCAGAGCGTGGCTTCGACCCGCTCTACGGCGCCCGGCCGCTGCGCCGGCTGGTGCAGCAGGCCATCGGTGACCAGCTGGCCAAGAAGCTGCTCGCCGGGGAGGTCGTCGACGGCGACGCAGTGCCCGTCAACGTCACTCCCGACGGGGACGCGCTGGTCCTGGGCTGACCCTGGTCACGCGCCGAAATGGCATTCCGGCAGCGAAAGTGCGAGAGCACGGCTGCCGGAATGCCATTTCGGCGGCGGGGTGGCGGTAAGGGTGATCGGGTCGTGATCGGCTCGAGTTCGGGGATAAGCCGCCGGAGAAGTTAGGCTAGGGGGCAATGGTCCCGCTCTGGTTCACGCTGTCCGCACTCTGTTTCGTGGGTGCGGCCGTATTGCTGTACGTCGACCAGGATCGACGTCGCGGTCTGGGCCGTCGCCGCAAGTCCTGGGCGAAGTCGCACGGGTTCGACTACGAGGCCGAATCCGCCGACATCCTGCAGCGCTGGAAGCGCGGCGTGATGTCCACCGTCGGTGACGTCACCGCCCGCAACGTCGTCCTCGGACAGATCCGCGGCGAGGCGGTCTTCATCTTCGACCTCGAGGACGTCGCGACCGTCATCGCGCTGCACCGCAAGGTCGGCACCAATGTCGTCGTCGACCTGCGGCTCAAGGGGCTCAAGGAGCCCCGCGAGAGCGACATCTGGCTGCTCGGCGCGATCGGGCCGCGGATGGTGTACTCGACCAACCTCGACGCCGCCCGGCGGGCCTGCGACCGCCGGATGGTCACCTTCGCCCACACCGCGCCGGACTGCGCCGAGATCATGTGGAACGAACAGAACTGGACGCTGGTCAGCATGCCGATCACCAGCACCCGCGCCCAGTGGGACGAGGGTCTGCGCACCGTGCGCCAGTTCAACGATCTGCTGCGGGTGCTGCCACCGGTTCCGTCCACGGCCCCCGCGCAGCCGGTTCCCCGGCGCAGCGGCTCGCCCAGCCGCCCGCTGACCCCCGCGCCGGCGGGTCGCTCCGAGCTGCCCCCGGGCTACCCGCCTCCGCGGCCCGAGCCGGGTCGCGCCCAGCCGCCGTCGCGCAACGGCCGGCAGTCGCCGAACTATCAGCGATAAGTATTCTCTGGGCATGTCCCGCCCCGTCGCCCTGATCACCGGGCCGACGTCCGGCCTCGGTGAGGGGTTCGCCCGTCGCTACGCCCAGGACGGCCACGACCTGGTGCTGGTGGCGCGGGACGAGCTCCGGCTGGCCCGGCTGGCCGACGAACTGCATGACGAGGCGGGCGCGAACGTCGAGGTGCTGCGGGCCGATCTTGCGGTCCCCGAGGATCGCGCCGCCGTCGCCGACCGGCTCCGGGCCGGGGTTCAGGTTCTGGTCAACAACGCCGGGTTCGGCACCGCCGGCGAATTCTGGTCCGCCGACTACGCGCTGCTGCAGGCCCAGCTGGACGTCAACGTCACGGCGGTCATGCAGCTGACCCACGCCGCGCTTCCGGCGATGCTGGCCGCGGGCCGGGGCAGCGTGCTCAACGTGGCCAGTGTGGCCGGGCTGCTGCCCGGCCGCGGTTCGACCTATTCGGCGTCCAAGGCCTGGGTGGTGTCGTTCTCCGAGGGGCTGGCCAACGGGCTGGGCGGTACCGGCGTCTCGGTGCACGCGTTGTGCCCGGGGTTCGTGCACACCGAGTTCCACGCCCGGGCCGGCATCGAGATGGAGGGCACACCGTCGTTCCTGTGGCTCGAGGTCGACGACGTGGTCCGCGACACCATGGCCCAGCTGGGCAAGGGCGAGAAGGGCCAGGTGGTCATCATTCCCGGCCTGCAGTACAAGGCGCTGACCACCGGCGGGCGAATGGTCCCGCGCTCGGTGGTGCGGGCCGTGACGCGAGTCGTGGGCAGGGGCCGTGGCCGGACGTGAGCTTCGGTGCGGCTGATCGCGCTGATGACGGCGATCCTGCTGGCCGTCACCTCCTGTTCCGGCAACGCTGACCGGGCCGATGTGTACTCGGCGGCGACCGCGGCGCTGGGTGAGTCGATCGCGATCCTGGGCTGGAACATGTCGGTGGCCAATCTGCGTTTCGAGGCCGACCACGTCCTGGTCGACGTCGAGGCGTCCCCGTCGGCCGAGGGCGGCGCGCACACCGCGCCGGCCGACATCCGGTTCGGCCTGTACGGTGCGCTGGTCCATCCCCTCGAGACCGGTGCCGGGGGCGGCTGTGACGACGTTGCGGCCCTGGACATCCAGCCGCTGTCGGCGACGACCCCGGACCGGATGTCGGGCACCGTGTGCCTGGGCCCGCTGCGCGACCGGGCGCAGGTGCGCGGGGTGTATGTCTACTCGCCGCGTGACCGGATCGCCGGCACCACGGTGGCCTATCCCGCGGCGTTCCCGGTCGGGGTGCTGCCGACCAACGAGAACGACGTCGGACTGACGATGCGCACCACCAGCGTCGACGCGTTCCGCGCCGACGGCGCCAAGCTCGACCCGGCCGCGCTCGGGGACCCGACGGCGTTCACCGGCAACGGCTACATGCTCGTCGGACTCGAGATCGACGGTCTGGCAGCGCGATACCGCGACGAGTCGGCCCAGCGCGGCGGGCCGCTGATGGTGCTGGCGGCCCCGACGATCCGGGGCCGGGGGCTCAGCCACGCCTGCGACGCCTACGGCGCGTCGGTGCTGGTGCTGCCCGATGCCTCGCGGGACCGGGTGCAGGTGCGGGTCTCGCTGTGTACGCAGGGCGAGATCAACGAGGCGCTGCTGTACGCCACGATGTCGATGTCGGCGACGCATGCGGCGCTCTGGCTGGTCGATGACTAGGTCCGGGCGTGAGCCCGAGCTGCCCGGCCCCACCGAGTGGGGGGACGGGCCCGGGGTCGGTCCGTGGCAGGGGGCGACGCCGACCGATCCCCGCTACGACCCCGAGCTGCTCCGTGCCGGCGACACCCGCAACGTGGTCGACGCCTACCGGTACTGGACCCGGGAGGCGATCATCGCCGACATCGACGGGCGCCGGCACCGGCTGCACGTCGCGATCGAGAACTTCGGCAACGACGCCAACATCGGCGCGGTGGTGCGCACCGCCAACGCGTTCGCGGTGCACACCGTGCACATCGTCGGGCGGCGGAGGTGGAATCGGCGCGGCGCCATGGTGACCGACCGCTACCAGCGGTTGTGCCACCACGACAGCACCGGCGAGCTGCTGGCCTTCGCCGCGGACGCCGGCCTGACGGTGGTGGCGGTGGACAACATCCCGGGCGCGTCACGCATCGAGGACGCGATCCTTCCACGCGACTGCCTGCTCGTCTTCGGTCAGGAGGGGCCCGGGATCACCCCCGAGACGAAGGCCGGGGCCGACACGACGGTGTCGATCGCACAGTTCGGCTCGACGCGCAGCATCAACGCCGCCGTCGCCGCCGGCATCGCCATGCACACCTGGATCCGTCAGCACGCCGACCTCGACCGGGCGTGGTGACGGGTTGTCCCGCAACAACACCCAGACGGCCACCGCCGCGGTCAGCAGCAGCGCCGCCCCGACACCCGACGCCACCGCCAGGCCGTGGGTGAACGCCTCCCTGGCCGCGGCGAGCAGCCCCTCGGCCGGTGCGGCGGGCAGGTCGTGGGCGACGCGGATGGCGCCGGGAAGCGAGTCCCGCGCCTGGGTGGCGAGGTGGCCGGGGATGCTGCCGGCGATGTCGACCGTGCGGTAGACGGCGGTCAGGATCGAACCCAATGTGGCGATGCCCAAAGCCATTCCGAGCTCGTAGGCGGTTTCGGAGACCGCCGCGGCCGAGCCGGCGCGCTGCGGCGGCACGCTGGCCAGGATGACATCGCTGGCGACGGTGAACGCCAGCCCCAGGCCCACTCCGACCACGAACAGCGCGATACCCAGCGGCAGGTAGGGCACCGCGTTGACCAGCAGCAGAACGGCCATCAGGGTCGCCATCGCCACACCGACCAGCGCCAGGCCGACGGTCAGGATCAGGCGGTGCGAGAAACGCCGCACCGCCAGGCCGGCGAGCACGCCGAACACCGTCGCGGTCAGCGCGGCGGGCAGTTCGGCCAGCCCGGCCTGCAGCGGTCCGTAGCCGCGCACCAGCTGGAAGTACTGCGACAGGAAGAACACCAGACCCGACAGGCCCAGCACCGACAACAGGTTGGCCGCCACCACCCCGCTGAACACCGGACGGCGGAACAAGCGGACGTCGATCAACGGTGCGGGCAGCCGTAACTGGCGCCGCACGAACAGCGTCAGCACTGCGGCGCCGAGCACCGCCGCGACGACCGCGTCGGCCCGGATCCCGTGTGCGGCAGCGGCGATGCCCTCCTTGATGGCGTACACCACCGCGAGCATGCCGACCATGGACAGCCCGACGCTGGGCAGATCCCACGGTCCGGGGTTGGGGTTGCGCTGCTCGGGCAGCAGCACGAAGCCGCCCACCACCAGGACCACCATCACCGGGATGTTGATCAGGAACACCGAACCCCACCAGTAGTGCTCCAGCAGGACGCCGCCGACGACCGGGCCCAGTGCGGCGCCCGCCGAGAAGGCGGCCGCCCAGATGCCGACGGCGATGCTGCGCTCGCGCTGGTCCGGGAACAGGCCGCGGATCAGCGCCAGGGTGGCGGGGGCCAGGGTGGCGCCCGCCATGCCCAGCAGCGCGCGGGTGCCGATCAGCATCTGCGGCGAGGTCGAATAGGCGGCGACGACCGAGACGACGGCGAATGCCGTTGCGCCGCAAAGCAGCAGCCTCTTGTGTCCGATACGGTCGCCGAGGCTGCCCATGCTGATCAGCAGCGCGGCCAGCACGAACGAATAGATGTCGCCGATCCAGAGCAGTTGGGTCCCGGTGGCCGACAGGTCGGCGCTGATGAACGGGGTCGCCAGTGCCAGCACGGTGCCGTCGATGCCGACGATCAGCACCGCGGTGGTCAGGACGCCGAGAGCGAGCCAGCGTCGGGTCATGAGTTCGTCACTCCGTCGAGTAGTAGGTCGATGATGAGCCGGTCGAAGTCGCGGGCGCCGACCCGGCCGGTGCGGATGGCCCACTCGGTGCCGGTGACCAGGCTGTAGAACGCCTCGGTGAGCCAGGGCGCGGGCAGGTCGGCGCGGAAGTCGCCGTCGCGCTGCCCGCGGCTGAACAGTGCGGCGATCTCGTCGTCGATCTCGCGCCAGACGTCGAGCGTGGTGTCGGGGTCGAGGTCCTGGCTCTGGCTGTAGAGCAGCGCCAGATACGGCGAGACCGGCTGACACGCCGACACCAGGCGGCGCAGCGCGTCGGTGGCCGGACCGTCGGCCAGGCGCACCGTGGCCAGCACGTCGCGCATCTCGGCGACGGCCAGGTCCTCCAGCGCGGCCATCAGTGCCTGCCTGCCGGAGAAGTGCCGGTGCAGGGTGGCCCGGCTGACGCCGACGGCGGCGGCGATCTCGTCCTGGGTCGCGTTGGGGCGGCGGCCGAGGAAATCGGCCGCCGCGCGCAGCAACCGGTCACGGGTGGGCATGAGACGACTATAGCTCAATTGAGACAAAAATGTCTCATTCCGTAGTTCGCGCTGATGGGGCAGGATCGGTGCCATGGATCAGTTGTGGGCCAACCGCGCGGCCAGCGCCGAAACCGCGATTGCCCAGCGCCACCTCCGCCGGCTGTGGGGGCTGCCCGGGACCCAGCTCGGCGTCGTCGCCTGGCCGCCCACCGGACGGTATCGGCGCTTCGCCACCTGGCACTACTGGTGGCAGGCGCACCTGCTGGACAACCTGGTCGACGCGCAGCTGCGCGACCCGACCCCGCAACGGCAGCAGTCGATCGGCCGGCAGATCTGCGGGCACCGGCTGCGCAACCTGGGCCGCTGGACCAACGACTACTACGACGACATGGCATGGCTGGCGTTGGCCCTCGAGCGGGCCGGGCGGCTGGCAGGGGTGCCCCGGCCCAAGGCGCTCGAGACGCTCGGCGAGCAGTTCGTCACCGCCTGGGTGCCCGAGGACGGCGGCGGCATTCCGTGGCGCAAACAGGACCAGTTCTTCAACGCGCCCGCCAACGGGCCGGCCGGGATCTTCCTGGCCCGGCACGGTGACCGGCTGCGCCGGGCCCAGCAGATGGCCGACTGGATCGACGAGACCCTCATCGACCCGCAGACCCACCTGGTCTTCGACGGCATCAAGGCCGGCTCGCTGGTGCGCGCCCAGTACACCTACTGCCAGGGCGTGGTGCTCGGGCTGGAGACCGAACTGGCGGTGCGCACCGACGACGCCCGCCACGCCCAACGGGTGCACCGGCTGGTGGCCGCGGTGGCCGAGAACATGGCGCCCGACGGGGTGATCAAGGGCGCCGGCGGGGGTGACGGCGGCCTGTTCAACGGAATCCTGGCGCGCTACCTGGCGTTGGTAGCCACCATGCTGCCGCGCACCGGACCCGACGACACCGCCGCGGCCGACACCGCGGGCTCGATCGTGCTCGCCTCGGCCCGCGCGGCGTGGGACGGCCGCCAGAGCGCCGACGACCTGCCGCTGTTCAGCGCGTTCTGGGACCGGCCGGCCGTGGTGCCCGGCGCCGCCGGAGCCGAAGCCCAGTCGGTCGACGGGGCGGTGAGTTCGTCGGAGGTGCCCGAGCGTGATCTGTCGGTGCAGCTGGCGGGGTGGATGCTGATGGAGGCCGCACACACCGTCGCCGGCGACGCCGCCGGTGAGTGAGCTACCTGCCCAGCGCGGGTTCCCGCTGCTGCCCTCGCGGCGGCTCAACCGTGGTTCCACGGCAACCACCACGTCGGACAACGCCGCGGCGGCGCTGTTGCTGGCGTTCACCGTCATCGCGATCCTCTGGGCGAATTCGCCGTGGGCGCAGAGCTACACCGAACTCCTGGACACCCACCTCGGGGTCAGCTTCGGCGACCACCACGTCGCCATGTCGGTCAAGCACCTCGTCAACGACGCGTTGATGGCGTTCTTCTTCTTCATCGTCGGCCTGGAGGTCAAACGGGAGTTCACCATCGGTGAGCTCACCGACCGGTCCCGGGCCGCGGTCCCGGTGGTCGCCGCCGCGGCCGGGCTGGTGCTGCCTGCGGTGGTGTTCCTGGCACTCAACCCCTCCGGGGAGAACGCGCACGCGTGGGGTGTGGTGATCTCGACCGACACCGCGTTCCTGGTCGGCGCGCTGGCCATCATCAGGCCGATGTTCCCCGCCCGGGTCCGGGTGTTCCTGCTCACCCTCGCGGTCGTCGACGACGTCGGAGCGCTGGGCGCGATCGCGCTGTTCTACTCCGATCGCATCCAGGTGGCGCCCCTGGTGGCCGCGGTGGCGCTGCTGGTGGCCCTGGCGCTGGTGCGGTTCCTGCCGAAGGCGCGCGGACCGGCCTACGCGGTACTCGGCGTCGCGCTCTGGATCGCGCTGTACCTGGCCGGGATCCACCCCACGCTGGCCGGCGTCGCGGTGGCGCTGCTGATCCCGGTGTTCACCCCGGAGCGCCGTCCCGTCGAGCGGGCCGTCGAACAGATCAGGGTGTTCCGCCAGTCACCGAACTCGCAGTACGCGCGGGCCGCCAGCCGCTCGCTGCGGGAGTCGATCTCCATCAACGAGCGGCTCTCCGAAAGCGTCGGGCCCGCCGTGTCGTTCGTGATCCTGCCGCTGTTCGCGCTGGCCAACGCCGGTGTCCGGCTGGACGCCGCGAGCCTGAGCGCGGCGCTGCGGTCGTCTCTGACCTGGGGCATCATCGCCGGGCTGGTGCTGGGTAAGTTCGTCGGCATCACCGCGGCCACCTGGCTGATGCGGCGCAGCGGCCTGGGCGTGCTCGTCCCCGGTCTGACGTTGCGGCGCATCGCCGGCGGCGCCGCGCTGTCCGGCATCGGCTTCACCATCTCGCTGTTCATCGTCGACATCGCGATCGACGACCAGGCCCGCCAGGACCAGGCCCGCATCGGTGTGCTGGCCGCCTCGGTGATCGCGTTCGCCCTGGGCTGGGCGGTCTTCCGGATCACCGACTGGCTCAGTCCGCCCGAACCGGTCGGGCTCACGCTGCTGCGCCCCGTCGACCCCGACCGCGACCACATCCGCGGCGGCCACGACGCCCCGCTGACCCTGGTCGAGTACGGCGATTTCGAATGCCCGTTCTGCAGCCGCGCCACCGGCTCGATCGACGAGGTGCGTGCGCACTTCGGTGACGAACTGCGCTACGTGTGGCGGCATTTCCCGCTGGAGCGGGCACATCCGCGCGCGTTCGACGCGGCCCGGGCCAGCGAGGCGGCCGCGCTGCAGGGCAGGTTCTGGGAGATGGCCCACGAACTGTTCGACCACCAGGACGACCTGGAGTGGTCGGACATGTACCGCTACGCGGTGACGGTGGGCTGCGACATCGACCGGTTCGACCAGGATGTGCGGGTGCACTCGTCGAAGGTGCTGCACCGGGTTACCGACGACGCCGAGGACGCCGAGGCGATGGATCTCAACGCCACCCCGACGCTGTTCGTCAACGGCATCCGGCACCGGGGGCCCTGGGATGCGGCGAGCCTGATCCGGGCTCTGGAGCAGAGCCGGCGGTGACGGTCTGCGGCACCGTGGGGGTCGGTCGCATCCGCAACCGCTAGCGTGATCGCGTGCTTGGAACTGTCACCAACCTGGTCCGCGGCGCGCTGATGGGAATCGCCGAGGTCATCCCCGGCGTCAGTGGCGGCACGGTCGCGTTGATCGTCGGCGTCTACCAGACGCTGATCAACGCGATCGCCGACGTGGTGCTCGCCCTGCGCCAGCTCGTCGGCCTCGGCACCGGTAAGCCCTCCGCCCGCGCCGCCGCTGCCACCCTGCGCGCGCTGCCGTGGCGCACCCTGATCCCGGTGGCGATCGGGATGGGGATCGCGCTGGTACTGGGGGCGCGACTGCTGGAGCCGCTGCTCGAGGAGTATCCGGTCCGGATGCGGGCACTGTTCTTCGGTCTCGTGCTCGCAGGCGTGTTCGTGCCCGCCCACATGGTGATCCGCACATCTCCGGGCGCCTGGCGCGTGCGGGACGTCGCCGTCGGGGCGGTGGCCGCCGCGTTCCTGTTCTGGCTCACCGGGGTGCCGCCGGGCAACATCGCCGATCCGGGCCCGGTCGTCATCGTGCTGGCCGCGGCGGTGGCCATCTGTGCGCTCGTCCTGCCCGGGGTCTCCGGGTCGTTCCTGCTGCTGTCCATCGGGATGTACGAGACCACCATCAGCGCGGTCAACGACCGCAACATCGGCTACATCGCCCTGTTCGGGCTCGGTGCCGTCCTCGGTCTCGGCTCGTTCGTCACCCTGCTGCGATGGCTGCTCGCCCACCGCGCACGCATCACCCTGGTGATCATCTCGGGCCTCATGGTGGGGTCGTTGCGGGCGCTCTGGCCGTGGCAGTCCGCCGACCGCGACCTGCTGGTGCCGGACACCGACATCCCTCAGGCGCTGATGTTGTTCGCCGCGGGCATCGTGATCGTCGTCGGGCTGATTCTCATCGAACGCCGGCTGGGGATCTCCGAGGAGTCGTCCGACCCGCATTAGACCGGCTTGGCCGCGGTAGCCACGACTGACCGTGTGAGGTCGGCCCATTCTTGCGATACTGCAGGGCAAAGCCCGGACAGCTGAGAGGAAAACCGATGCCCATCGCCACGCCCGAGGCCTACGCCGAGATGCTGGGCCGCGCCAAGGAGCACTCCTACGCGTTCCCGGCGGTCAACTGCACGTCGTCGGAGACCATCAACGCCGCGCTCAAGGGGTTCGCCGACGCCGGCAGTGACGGCATCATCCAGTTCTCCACCGGCGGTGCGGAATTCGGCTCCGGACTCGGTGTCAAGGAGATGGTGACCGGGGCTGTCGGCCTGGCCGAGTTCGCCCACATCGTGGCCGAGAAGTACCCGATCACCGTCGCGCTGCACACCGATCACTGCCCGAAGGACAAGCTCGACACCTACGTGCGCCCGCTGCTGGCGATTTCCTCGGAACGGGTCGCCAAGGGTCTGAACCCATTGTTCCAGTCGCACATGTGGGACGGCTCGGCGGTGCCGATCGACGAGAACCTCGAGATCGCCCAGGAGCTGCTCAAGCAGGCCGCGGCAGCCAAGATCATCCTCGAGATCGAGATCGGGGTGGTCGGCGGTGAGGAGGACGGCGTCGAGGCCGAGATCAACGACAAGCTCTACACCACGCCCGAGGACTTCGAGAAGACCATCGAGGCGCTCGGTGCCGGGGAGCACGGCAAGTACCTGCTGGCCGCGACGTTCGGCAACGTGCACGGCGTCTACAAGCCGGGCAACGTGGTGCTCAAGCCCGAGGTGCTGGCCGAGGGGCAGAAGGTCGCCACCGCCAAGCTGGGGCTGCCGGACGGCTCCAAGCCGTTCGACTTCGTCTTCCACGGCGGCTCGGGTTCGCTGAAGTCCGAGATCGAGGACTCGCTGCGCTACGGAGTGGTCAAGATGAACGTCGACACCGACATGCAGTACGCGTTCACCCGGCCCGTGGCGGCGCACATGTTCACCAACTACGACGGCGTGCTCAAGATCGACGGTGAGGTCGGCAACAAGAAGACCTACGACCCGCGCAGCTACATGAAGAAGGCCGAGGCCGCCATGAGCGAGCGCGTCGTGGAGGCGTGCAACGACCTGCACAGCGCGGGCCGCAGCATCACCGGCTGAGCCGGCCGCTCAGCCGGTGGGGGCCTGGCAGATCTTCCACTGATCGTCGCGGAACTGCAGGTCGAAACTGCGGGTGGACCGGGTCTGCGGTGCGTAGGCCATGAAGGTGGTGACGTTGGCCTCGGCGTGCTCGCCGTTGATCACCACCTGGTCGATGCTGGCGACCACCGGGTACTGCTTGGCGGCGGCGACGCGGGCGTGGGTGTCGGCCCACGCCTTGTCGTCGTAGCGCACATAGCTGTCCCGGGTGGCGCCGCAGGTGATGCTGCGCAGCGTGGCCAGGTCGCCGTTCTGGACGGCGACGTCGAACTCCTCGATGGTCGAGCGCACCATGTCCTCCTGGGACACCGCGGGGGTCGAGCTGCGGGTCAGCAGCAGGGTGCCCAGCACGGCGATCGCCGCCAGCGCCGCGACGATGATCACGATCGCCGCCACCCAGCCCCAGCTGTGCTTCTTGCCGGGCGGGGCGGGCGGCCTGGGGGCGTCGTCGCGCGGCGGGATCATCTGCGGGCCGGCCGGTTTCTGCGCGGTGAAGGCCTCGGTGGGAGGGTCGGACTCCGCCGCGGTGAAGGCC
>JAXHTL010000034.1:0-9716 GCA_034190095.1 Actinomycetota bacterium | reverse complement strand
GCCGCGGTGAAGGCCTCGGTGGGCGGCTCGGCTGGACGGTCGATGATCTGGGTCGAGCCTGCGTCGAAACCGGACGGCGCGGTGTAGCGGCGTTCGCCCGGCTCGTCCGGGGAGTCGGTGCTGTCCTGGTCGCCCGGTTCGATGATCTCGGTGGCCGGCTCGTTCTCCGATTGGGCCGGCGCCTCGGCGGGGTCGCCGGCGTCGGGGGATTCGGGCTCGGTCGCGCCGTCGGTGGTCTCGTCCGGTCGATCAGGCCCTGTGGGGTTCGACATCCGTGCTGCGGTCCTCCCTGGTCTCCCCATGCAACATTACGGCGGAAGCTTAGTCATCCGCGGTGACGCCCGCCCAAGTCCATGCCCGCCCCAGCCCATGCCCGCCCGAGTCCATGCCCGCCCATGCCCGCCCGAGCCCACACGGCACAATGGGGCCATGACGCGGATGGGTGACCTTCTCGGACCTGAACCAGTGCTGCTGCCCGGTGACCCGGCGGCCGAATCCGAGTTGGAGGCCGCCGAGAACCCGGCGATCGTCGCCGCGGCGCACCCCTCGGCGTCCATCGCCTGGGCGGTGCTGGCCGAGGACGCACTCGCCGACGACAAGGCGGTCACCGCCTACGCGTATGCGCGCACCGGTTACCACCGTGGTCTGGATCAGCTGCGCCGCAACGGGTGGAAGGGGTTCGGCCCGGTCCCGTTCTCCCACGAACCCAACCGGGGTTTCCTGCGCTGCGTCGCCGCGCTGGCCAAGGCCGCGGACACGATCGGTGAGAGCGAGGAGTACCAGCGCTGCCTGGATCTGCTCGACGACTGCGACCCCGCGGCGCGGGCCGAGCTCGGACTGGCCTGACCGCTAGGTCGTTTCGCACTCGCAGTCGGCGGCCGCATCCGGCGGCTCCACCTGGACCGTCGAGTGGTCCAGGCCGCGGGCGGTGAGCACGGCGCGCGCGTCGTCGAGAACCAGCGCGGCCTCGCGCCGGCTGGTCAGGTGTGCGGTGACCATGTCCTTGCCCGGCACGAGGGTCCAGACGTGCAGATCGTGGACCTCGGTCACCCCTTCCACTGCTCCCAGTGCGGTGCGCAGCTCGTCGACGTCGATGTGACTGGGCGACGACTCCGACAGGATCCGCAGCGCCGCGCGGGCCAGGGAGAAGGCGCGCGGCAGCACCCACAACGCGACCAGCACGGCGACGACGACGTCGGCGTAGGGCCAGCCCGTGGTGACGGTGACCAGGCCGGCGATCAGCACCCCGATGCTGCCGACGGTGTCGGCGAGCACCTCCATGTAGGCGCCCTTGACGGCCAGGCTCGACTCGGAGTGCGAGCGCAACAGCAGCACCACGGCGGCGTTGGCGGCCAGGCCGGCCAGCGCGACGACGATCAGCGGCACACCGGGGACCTCCGGCGCGTCCCCGATCCGCTCCACCGCCTCGTAGAGGATGAACCCCGCAACCCCGAGCAGCAGTGCGGCGTTGGCGACCGCGGTGAACACCTCGGCGCGGTGCCAGCCGTAGGTCCGCGACGGCGAGGTGCTGCCGCGCCGCGCCAGCAGCACCGCGGTCAGCCCCATGAACATCGCCACCAGATCGGTGAGCATGTGTCCGGCGTCGGCCAGCAGGGCGATCGAGTTGATCGCCAGCGCGGTCGCCAGCTCGACGATGAAGAAGACCGTCAGGATGCCGGCCGCAAGCAGCATCCGCGAGACGCGGGCGTCAGTGTGGCTGTGGTCGTGTCCGGCACCCATGCCCGGAAAGATATGCGAACTCACGCATGTGTTGCAAGAACCTTGCCGAGTCCGCAGGTCGACGGCCCGCTCTACCATGAGCGAATGTCAGACCGCTGGGAATCGCCGGTGTACTACCTGGTGGCCACGGCCGGATTCCCGAACTACGGCGACGAACTGATCCTCAGCGGATGGCTGCGCCACCTCGCCCGGGTGGCACCACACGCCACGGTCTGGGTCGACACGCACTCCCCGGGGCCCACGCAGATGCTCCTCGGCGACGCTCATCCCCGGGTCCGGTTCACCGACACCCTGTGGCGGCTGTGCTGGGAGGCGCCCTCCGAGGACCCCTGGGAAGTGGCCAGCTGGGTGCAGCGGGCGGTGGCCGAACCCGGCCTGGCGCCGCGCTGGCACCAGGGCATCATGGCGCTGCACGGCCTGGACGTGGTGCACGTCGTCGGGGGTGGCTACGTCAACCGGATCTGGCCACGGCACCTGGGGCTGATCGCCGGGGCGGCCGCGGCGGCGCGGCACTCCGGTGCGCTGGCGGCGATGACCGGACAGGGACTGACCCCCGAACCCGACGGCACCGGGCCGCTGCTGTGCGCACTGGCCGCGCGATTCGACGTCGTCGACGTGCGCGACGCGCCGTCGGCGGAGCTGCTCGGTGTCGAACCCGGCGTCGACGACGCCTTCCTGGCCGTCGGCGCCGAGCACACCGTCGACCCGCGCGAGATCTGGCCCGACGGTGACCGGCCGGCGGTCATGGTGTGCCTGCAGTCCGATCTCAACGAGGTGGGCGCCGCCGCGGTGGCCGGGGCGGCGCTGTCCATGCTGCGGACGTGGGGTGTCCGCGGCGACCAGGTGTGCGTGGTCGAGGGCATCCCCCGGGTGGATCGGGAGGTGTACGCGCTGATCGAGCACGAACTGCCCGGCGCGGGCTTCTACCCCTTCGCCGAGGTGTGGGACAAGGGCCTACCGGTCTCGGCCGAACAGACCTGGATCTCCACCCGCTTCCACCTGCACATGGCTGCCGCGGCAGCCGGGGCCGCCGGTGTCGCGGTGGCGATCAGCTCCGACTACTACGCCACCAAGCATCAGTCGCTGATCGACCTGGGCTCGGGCTGGACCCTGCTGCAGGACATGAGCCGGGTGCCCGCCCGGCCATCCGGATCCGGGTTCGCCCCGGGCACCGTCGAGCGGCTGCGCGGCGTCAAGCGAGCGCTGGCCGGCACGATCTACCGGTCACCCGCTCAGATCCACGCCGACCAGAACCGGGTCAGCTGACTGCCCTCCCAGGACAGTCCGGGGGAGACGCCGGAGAGGCCGAACAGCCAGTACACCGCGCTGAAGAACCACTGGTTCAGCGGCGGCGCGATGAGCACGAGCAACAGGATGAAGAAGCCCCACTGCTTGGCCGGCGCCACCGCGCGCCGGGTCTCGGCGCTCAGGTGCGGCTCCAGCGCGCCGTAGCCGTCCAGCCCGGGGATCGGCAGCAGGTTCAGCAGCAGCGCGGTGAGCTGCAGGAATCCCAGGAACGCGATCCCGGCCCAGAACACCGAACGGGCCGGGTCGAACAGCGTCCGGGCCAGGGTCAGCAGTGCGATCGCGAAGGCCAGGTTGACCGCCGGGCCGGCCAGGCTCACCAGCGTCTGCCGGCGCGCGGTCATGAAGCCGGTGCGCACGTACACCGCCCCGCCGGGCAGGCCGATGCCGCCGATCGCGATGAACAGCACCGGCAGCCCCAGCGACAGCAGTGGGTGTGAGTACTTCAGCGGGTTGAGCGTCAGATAGCCGCGCACCGCGACGTCATGGTCACCGAAGCGCCAGGCGGTGTAGGCGTGGGCGAACTCGTGCACGCACAGGGTGACCAGCCAGCCGAAGATGACGAACACGAACACACCCACATAGGCCAGCGGCCGCGCCTGGCTCGCCGACAGCCACGCCAGCACCCCACCGGCCGCGGTGGCGGCGATCAGGGCCAGGAAGACCGGGCTGGGCCGGACCGGCCGGTGCAGCGGGCGGACATTCACCTCACTGAAGTTACCTGCGGTTTCCCGGCCCGGCCCGCAGCCATCCCTGGGTGTGCCGGTAGAAGGTGGAGCGCCGCACCGGCCGCGGCGCGGGCTCGCCGTCGCGCACCACGGTGGCTCCCGTCGTGCCGAGTTGAGCGGCGCGCCCGGCGACCCAGCGGCGCGGCCGCAGGGCGTCGGTGGACTCCCGGGTGCGTCGCGGGGAGACGACCCTGGCTCGCAGCCCCGGCAGCGACGACAACGGTTCGATCCGCACCCCGGCCGCGTCGCCGTCGAACAGCACGGTGTCATCGACGATCGCCTCACCGTGCACGGTCTGTGCGTCCTTCGGTGGCAGCCAGTACGCGACCGCGGTCAGCACGGTCCCGGTCTCGTCGCGGATCAGCGGAACCCGGCGGGCCGGTCCGGTCAGGGCCCGGCGGGCATGCCAGCGCCGGCGCACGTGGGCCACCTCGACGTCGAGCCGGTCGGCCTTGAGCAGCCGGGTCAGCACCACCGACAGCTCATGGGCGGTGCCGACGACGAGCACGCGGCGGCAGCCGGTCACGCCGTCGAGGTCGACGACGGGCAGCGCGCGAAGCCGCCGCGGCACCCGTCCGGTACCGAACACCGCGACATCTGGGAGCTCTGGCACCGAATGCTCCTTATCGCCCTTGAGTGGACCTCGAGCCGTGGAAAGATCTTGACATGATCGACCGCCGCCGCTTCCTCGCGGTGTCGGCTGCCGGGGTCGCCGCGGGTCTGGCCGGCGCCTGCGCGTCCCGGGCCCCAGTCGAACCGTCCGGCACGGCCGGCGTGCTCGAGGTCCCGATGCGCGCCGCGGAGACCGAGGTCGATCTCGGTGGGGTGCCGGTGCGCACCTGGACCTACACCGGCACGGTGCCGGCCACCGAGATCCGGCTCCGCAAGGGCCAGACGCTGCGTGCGCCGGTGACCAACACCCTGCCGCAGGAGACGACGGTGCACTGGCACGGGCTGGCGATCCCCAATGCGATGGACGGTGTGCCGGTGCTGACCGGCCCGGCGATCGCCCCGGGCGGGGAGTTCACCTACGAGTTCCGGGTGCCCGACGCGGGCACCTACTACCTGCACTCCCACGTCGGCACCCAGCTGGACCGGGGGATGTACGGGCCGCTGATCATCGAAGACCCCGCCGACGGCGCGGACTACGACGACGAACTGGTGGTGGTCCTCGACGACTGGATCGACGGCACCGGCACCGACCCCGACCAGGTTTTCGCGCAGCTGCGCCGGACCGGGATGGACCCGATGGACCCCGGTGGGCCGGGGGTGAGCCCGGTGACCCCGCTGGGCACCGACGGGGGCGACGTCACCTACCCCTACTACCTGATCAACGGCCGCGTGAGCACCGACCCACAGGTGGTCGACTACCGTGCCGGGCAACGGATCCGGCTGCGGATCATCAACGCCGGTGCCGACACCGCATTCCGGGTCGGGGTGCCGGGACATGCGCTGCGCGTCACCCACACCGACGGCTTCCCGGTGGTGCCCCGGCAGACCGACTCGGTGATCCTGGGTATGGGTGAGCGCGCCGACGCCGTCGTCGAGGTGACCGGTTCGGCGCCGGTGGTCGCCGCGGCCTACGGCAAGGACGGCTACGCCCGGCTCGACATGCGCGTCGGCGGGGTGCGCTCGACCGTCGACGTCGACGCGTTCGTCTCAGCGCTGCGCAGCCAGGCCCCGCTGAACACCGCCACCCTCGCCCCGGACCCGGCGGTCGCGTTGCCGGCCCGCCCCGTCGACGCCACCGTCGACCTCGCGCTCCAAGGCCCGGTGGCGCCCTACGCGTGGCCGATCAACGGCAAGCTCTACGACCCGCCCGACAACGGCATCGGGCTGCGGGCGGGCACCCGGGTGCGGATGCGCTACGTCAACGAATCGTCGATGTATCACCCGATGCACCTGCACGGCCAGACGTTCCAGGTGCTCGGCGGCCCCCGCAAGGACACCGTGCTGGTCCCGCCGAAACAGACCGTCGAGGTCGATTTCGACACCGACAACCCGGGCCGCTGGATCGTGCATTGTCACAATGACTACCACCTCAACGCGGGCATGGCGACGTTCATCGAGTACTGAGGCATGGCCGCGGCCGTCGCTGAGCTATGGCGGGCGGTGGTGGGTCGATTACCCTGTCTGCCGGGATGTGCCCAGAACGGTTCGGAGAACAGCGGGAGTACCAGCCATGCCGGCAATCGTGCTCATCGGCGCCCAGTGGGGTGACG
Source organism: Actinomycetota bacterium (assembly GCA_034190095.1). Taxonomy (GTDB): domain Bacteria; phylum Actinomycetota; class Actinomycetes; order Mycobacteriales; family Mycobacteriaceae; genus Mycobacterium. The sequence goes on along the minus strand of JAXHTL010000034.1, from coordinate 3,721 downwards.
AGGGCAAAGGTAAGGCCACCGATCTGCTCGGTGGCCGTGTCCAGTGGGTCGTGCGGTATCAGGGGGGCAACAACGCCGGACACACGGTGGTGCTGCCGACCGGGGAGAACTTCGCGCTGCACCTGATCCCGTCGGGAATCCTGACCCCCGGCGTGACCAACGTGATCGGCAACGGCGTGGTGGTCGACCCTGCTGTACTGCTCACCGAACTGCACGGTCTCGAGGAGCGCGGTGTGGACACCGGGCGCCTGCTGATCTCGGCCGACGCGCACCTGCTGATGCCGTACCACGTGGCGATCGACAAGGTGGTCGAAAGGTACGCCGGCAGCAAGAAGATCGGCACCACCGGTCGCGGCATCGGCCCCTGCTACCAGGACAAGATCGCCCGGATCGGTATCCGCGTCGCCGACGTGCTCGATGAGACGCTGCTGGCGGAGAAGATCGAGGCGGCGTGCGAGTTCAAGAACCAGGTGCTGGTCAAGATCTACAACCGCAAGGCGATCGAACCCGCGGAGGTGGTGGACAACCTGCTCACCCAGGCGGAAGGCTTCGCGCACCGCATCGCCGACACCCGGTTGCTGCTCAACGCTGCGCTCGAGGACGGCCAGACCGTGCTGCTGGAGGGCTCCCAGGGAACTCTGCTCGACGTCGACCACGGCACGTATCCCTTTGTGACATCGTCGAATCCGACCGCAGGCGGCGCCGCGGTCGGATCCGGTATCGGGCCGACCCGGATCACCACGGTGCTGGGCATCCTCAAGGCCTACACCACCCGCGTCGGCTCCGGGCCGTTCCCCACCGAGTTGTTCGACGAGCACGGTGAATACCTCGCCAAGACCGGCGGCGAGATCGGGGTGACCACCGGACGGCGGCGTCGCTGCGGCTGGTTCGACGCCGTCATCGCCCGCTACGCCACCCGGGTCAACGGCATCACCGACTACTTCCTGACCAAGCTCGATGTGCTCTCCAGCCTGCAGACCGTGCCGATCTGTGTCGGCTACACCGTCGACGGCAAGCGCACCGACGAGATGCCGATGACCCAGAGCGACATCGCGCGCGCGGAGCCGATCTACGAGGAACTACCCGGTTGGTGGGAGGACATCTCCGGGGCGCGGGAGTTCGACGAACTGCCCGCCAAGGCCCGCGACTACGTCCTGCGGCTCGAAGAGCTTGCCGGAGCGCAGGTCTCGTGCATCGGTGTCGGGCCCGGGCGGGAGCAGACGATCGTGCGCCACGACATCCTCGGGCGCGCGTGAGTTCCCCGGACCCCGCCGACGCCGGCAACGGGGCCGACCCGCGCACCGTCGACCCCGACTACGACCGCCACGGCGGATTCCCGAACTTCACCCCGGCCGAGCCCGGTCCGGGCTTCGGGCGGTTCCTCTCGGCGATGCGGCGCGCACAGGACCTGGCGGTCTCGGCGGATCCCGATGCGCAGACCTGGGAGCGCGCCGCCGAGCTGACCGAAGAACTGGTGGCGCTGCTCGGACCGTTCGAGGCCGGCGAGGGCGTGGGCCCGGCCAACCGGGTGCCCTCGCTGCCCGGGGCCGGCAGCCTGCTGATGCCGCCGTACCGGGTTCGCAGGTTCGAGGCCGATGAGGTGGTGCTGGAGGTGCAGTTCAGCCGCTTCTCGGTGGGCGGCAACCACGCGGTGCACGGCGGGGTGCTGCCGCTGTTGTTCGACTCGGTGTTCGGCATGGTGATCCACGCCGCCGGCCGGCCGATCAGCCGCACCGCGTTCCTGCACGTCGACTACCGCCGGGTCACCCCGATCGACACCGTGCTGACCGCCCGGGGCTGGGTCCGGGAGGCGCAGGGGCGCAAGGCGTTTGTCAACGCCGAACTGCTCGACGGCGAGGAGAACGTGTTGGCCGAGGCGAACGGGCTGATGATCCGGTTGTTGCCCGGTCAGCCCTGAGGGGAGCACCATATGGCTGTGTCAGGTCCGGTCGACAGGGGGCTACGCCGCCTCAGCACCCCCCGGGCGGCGGCGTTCGCCGGGGTGTTGTTCGCGCTGTTGTTCGGGACCGCGCTGGTGCTGATGCGGCTGTCGCTGCCCGCCGATGCCGAGCTGGGCTCGCAGTGGGTGGATGGTCCCGGCCAACGGCTGCGGGTGGCCGTGGTGCTGATGCCGTTCGCCGGTATCGCGTTCCTGTGGTTCATCGGTGTGGTGCGCGACGGGCTGGGCGAGCTGGAGGACCGGTTCTTCTCCTCGGTGTTCCTGGGCAGCGGGTTGCTGTTCCTGGGCATGATCTTCACCTCCACCTCCGTGGGCGCAGGTCTGCTGGCCAGCAGGGAGATGGTGCTGCACGCCGACACCCGCACCGAGGTGGTCGCCTTCGCGCAGGGACTGCTGCTCGCCCTGAGCAACACCTATGCGCTGCGGATGGCCGCGGTGTTCATGATCTCGCTGGCCACCATCTGGTTGAAGACCCGGTTGATGCCGCGCTGGCTGGTGATCGTCAGCTATGTGATGGCGCTCAGTGTGCTGGTGGCCAGCGACGTCAACATGTGGATGACGGTGATGTTCCCGGTCTGGGTGCTGGTGGTCAGCCTGGTGATGTTGTCGCGCGCCGGGGTCATCGACCTGCCCGGCCGTGACGATGACGGGCCGGAGGTCAGTCCTCGGCCAGACTCAGCGCGCCCGACGGACACAGTTTGACGGCTTCGCGGACGCGGTCGGCCAGCTCGCCGCTGGCCTCCACCTCCTCGCTCAGGATCACGACGATGCCGTCGTCGTCCTGATCGAACACTTCGGGGGCGACCATCACGCAGTTGCCCGCCTGGATGCACAGCTCGCGGTCGGCCTCTACCTTCATCAGTTCCCCACCGTACTCACAACGCGTGCCGTCCGCGGCGGACTGCGGTCTCCCGTTCGCGCGCGGTGACCGGTGACGGCCACCAGATCCGCGGCCCGATCAGGGTGAACAGCGCCGGGATCACCACCGTACGCACCACGAAGGTGTCCAGCAGGATCCCCAGCCCGACGATGATGCCGACCTGGGTGAGCACGATCAGCGGAAGCACCCCCAGCACGCAGAACACCGCGGCGAGCACGATGCCCGCGCTGGTGATGACCGCGCCGGTGGCCGAGACGGCCCGCACGATGCCGTCGGTGGTGCCGTGTTCGGGGGTCTCCTCCTTGGCCCGGGTGACCAGGAAGATCGTGTAGTCCACCCCGAGCGCGACCAGGAACAGGAACGCATACAGCGGTGCGGTGTTGTCCAGCCCCGGGAAGCCGAACACGTGCACACTGGCCCAGCCGCCCAGGCCCAGGGCGGCCAGTGCGGACAGCACGGTGGCGGCCACCAGGATCAGCGGGGCCAGCGCGGCGCGGAGCAGCACGTAGAGCACCGCCAGCACCACGGCCAGGATGGCCGGCACCACCACCAGGCGGTCGTGCTGGGCGGCCGCGGCAGCGTCGCGGGCCTTGGCGTCGGACCCGCCGACCAGGCCCGAGGGGTCGGCGGTGTGCACCGCCTCGCGCAGCGCGTCGACGGTGTCGAAGGCCTGCTCGGAGGCCGGTGATGCGGCCAGCACGACCGACCACTGGCGCAGCCCGTCGCTCGTGCCGGCCGGCGCGACCGACACGACACCGGGCGTCTCGGCGATGGCGCGCTGCACGGCGTCGGCGCGCTCGGCCGAGGCGATGACCACGGTGGGGTCGGTCAGCCCGCTGGGGAAGTGCTCGGCCAGGGTGTTGTACCCGTCGACCGATTCG
>JAXHTL010000339.1:0-3036 GCA_034190095.1 Actinomycetota bacterium | reverse complement strand
GCGGCGAACAGCGCCGGGACGGTCCACGACGACCCCAGCACCCCCGATACCGCCACCGCACCGACGCCGAGCGCCGCCGCCGACGTCGGGCTGCTCCTGCTGCTGCGCCTGCGCACCCATGTGGATCCGCGGCGCCGGCTCGCGTTGGCCGGCGCGGGGGGCATGGCGCTCGCCGCTGCCGGTGCGGTGGTCGTCGCGACCGCACCGGGACAGGCCCACTGGGTGGCGACCGCGGTGGCCGGGGCGGGTGTCGCCGCGGCGTGGCGCCCGGGTCGGGCTCCGAATCCTGCCGTGCAGCAGCTGATCCACGCCATCGAATACGGGTCGCTGGCGGCGCTGGTCCCGCTGGCAGCGTGGATCTGTGGCGTCTACGGCCTGGTCGGCGAACTGGGCCTGCGGTGAAGGCACTGCCGATCGCCGCCGTCGCGGCGCTGGCTCTGGCGCCCGCGATGACGCTGCCCGCCGCCCGGGCGGTGACCCCGCCGCCGGTCGACGAGACCCTGCTGCCCGCGGCCGGGCCGCCGGGCCCGCCGCACCGCACCACCCGGTTCGGCGACTGTGTCGCGTCCGACCCCGGCGCGGCCGAACCCGCCACGGCAGGCCAGCTCGCCGGGCTGGATCTCGCCGCGGTGTGGGATCTGACCCGCGGCGCGGGTCAGACGGTGGCCGTGATCGACACCGGTGTCGCCCGGCACCGGCGGCTGCCCCGCCTTGTCCCCGGCGGCGACTACGTCTCGACCGGGGACGGCACATCCGACTGCGACGGACACGGCACCGCGGTGGCCGGGATCATCGGCGCGACCACGGATTCGGCGGCCGGCGGGTTCACCGGGATCGCCCCGGACGCCGCGATCCTGGCGATCCGCCAGTCCAGCAACAAATTCCGGGCCGGCACGGACCCGGCAGGCACCGGGTACGGCGATGTCGCGACGCTGGCGTCGGCGGTGCGCACCGCGGCCGACCTCGGCGCGACCGTCGTCAACATCTCCTCGGTGGCCTGCCTGGCGGCCGACGGCACCCTCGACGACCGCGCGCTGGGCGCCGCGCTGGCCTACGCCGTCGACGTCCGCAACGCCGTCGTGGTCTCCGCGGCCGGAAACGTCGGCGGGCCGGGCCAGTGCCCGGGCAACAACCCGCCCGAGTCCGGCGACTGGAACTCGGTGGCCGTCGTGGCGAGTCCGGCGTGGTACGACGACTACGTCCTGACCGTCGGGTCGGTGGGGCCCGAGGGTTCCCCCTCGGCGTTCAGCCTCGCCGGACCCTGGGTGGACGTCGCGGCGCCGGGCGAGGGGGTCGTGTCCCTGACCGCGACCGGGGAGGGCACGGTTCAGCTCTCCGGGACCAGCTACGCCGCACCCGTGGTCAGCGGGGTCGCGGCACTGGTCCGGGCTCGTTTTCCGGAGTTGACGGCCCGGCAGGTGATGCAACGGATCGAGGACACCGCACTGCGGCCGGGCACCGGCTGGAACCCGTTCGTCGGGCACGGCGTCGTCGACCCGCTGGCGGCGGTCAGCGGCGGACGACCGACGCGCCCGGTCCCGTCGCCGGCGCCGATCGAGTCCGTCTCGGCGCCGGTCGATGCGGACGGCGCTGCGGGGCGCACCGCCGTGCGGGCCGCGGTGGTATGCATCGCGGTCGCCGGCGCCGTCGCGGTGCTGTCGGCGGGGCGCAACCGGTCACGGCATCGCGGGCGGGCCGCCGATGCCGTCCCTGGCGACTGAGGCCGCGGCGCGACTGAGTTCGGGGCCGCCGGGCAGGGCCGCCAACACCGGCCAGGGCGCCGGCACCGGCGCAGCGGTCAGGCCCAGCGCCGACGCGGTGTCACCGTCGGCCACCCCGAAACGCACGCCGTCGGCGGTCACCAGGAACGACGATCCGGTGTCCCGGCCCGCGCCGGTCAGCCCCACCGACCGGGCGAACATGCTGCGGCCGGCGGGCAGCGAGACGGCGTCGAGGGCCGGACCGCCGCCGTCGGCCTGGGCGAGGGTGACGGCCGGGTGCACCATGGGCGCGGCGGAGCCGGTGAGCACGACGGTGTGGGCGGCGCTGGACGGGTTCCAGTGCGCGCAGACCACGGACTCGGCGGTGACGCCGGGCCGTTGCGGGAAGGTGCCCACGGGCAGTGTGTCGACCACCGGCAGCACCCCGATCCGGTCGGCGCTGACGGTGGGGATCTGTCCGCCGGCCCGGGCGTCGGTGTAGCGGATGAGGTCGGCGGCGACCTTCCCGATGCGCTGGATGCCGTCGGGGAGCAGCACGAAGAGTTCGGCCTCCCCGGCCGGAGCCGTCCCGGGCAGCCGCACGACGGTGCCGGCGGCAAAGCCGGGCAGCACCGACGGGCCGGCCGGGATGCGGGGCGCGGCGATGGCCGGCGCCTCGGGGACGGCCGCCAGCAGCACCGGCGATACCTGTTGCGGCACCACGCCTTCGAGCTGCAGCGCGCGGACCACCGCGGGGTGGCGCAGATCCACCCGGGCGCGTCGCGAGTCCGCGATCAGGTAGGTGGTGGCCGCACTCTCACCGCGGGGAGTCACCAGCAGGGCGTGCCCGTCGGCCATGCCGCCGTCGGCGATCGGCCCGGCGATCGCGGTGCTGACACCGGAACCGGTGTCGTCGCAGACGGTCCAGCGGGACTGCTCGACGGCCAGCGGCGGTGAAATCTGTTGCGGTGCTCCGGGGATACCCACCACCGGTCCACGCTGGGCGCGCTCGAGTGCCTCCGGGGCCACGATCCTGGGCTCGGCTGGGGCGCCGGCGATCAACCGGGCGGAGGCGAGATTGAGGACGGGGTGCATCCGCTCGCCGATCCGGACGAACATCGCACCGGAATCCCGCAGCAGCACCACCTGGGCGTCGCCGAGTTCGCCGGCGGGTCTGACCACGGCCAGCACCGCGCAGACCGTCACGATCACCGCGGCCAGCAGCGCGCCGGCCAGCAGCGAGATCGACTGGGCCCGAAGCGGATCGTCGATCATCCGGGTATCGCCGCGCACCAGCGCATGCTCCATCCGGCGCACCCCGAACCGGTGCCCGCTG
>JAXHTL010000338.1:0-3081 GCA_034190095.1 Actinomycetota bacterium | reverse complement strand
GCCCGGATGTCCGAGGACCAGACCGGCGCGCTCGACAACTGCGGGATCCCCCGCACCACTGCGTGGTGGCCGTCGGTACGGGCGTCGGCACCGAGCCTGATCATCTCCTCGACGAAGCGGAACCGCGCCTCGAAGACGTTCTCGGTGATCATCGAGGTGCCGTCGGCGACGGCCGCCAGCCCGATCGCCATCGGCTGCAGATCGGTCGGGAATCCGGGGAACGGCAGAGTCGCGACGTTGACCGCCTTCGGGCGGTCGTACTGGACGACCCGGAACCCGTTGTCGGTCTGAGTCACCGTGGCCCCTGCATCGTGCAGTTTGTGCAGCACCAGCTGCAGATGAGCCGGATCCACACCGGTCACCGAGATGTCCCCCCGGGTCATCGCGGCGGCGATACCCCACGTCGCGGCGACGATCCTGTCCCCGATCACGCGATGCTGGGTCGGATACAGGCGGTCCACTCCGGTGATGGTCAAGGTGGGCGAGCCCGCACCGGTGATCTGGGCGCCCATCTGGTTGAGCATCGTGCACAGGTCGACGACGTCGGGTTCCCGGGCCGCGTTGTGGATGATCGTCACACCGTCGGCCAGCACGGCGGCCATCAGGATGTTCTCCGTCGCCCCCACCGACGGGAACTCCAGTTGGATCTCCGCCCCGTGCAGGTTGTCGGCCTCGGCCACCACACAGCCGTGTTCGATGTTGCACCGGGCGCCCAGCTGGCGCAGTCCGGCCTGATGCATGTCCAGCGGCCGCGAGCCGATCGCGTCACCGCCGGGCAGTGCCACCTTGGCTCGCTTGCACCGGCCGACCAATGGTCCGAGGACGCACACCGACGCCCGGAACTGCCGGACCGCCGCGAAGTCGGCGTCGTACTTCGGCTCGTCGGGCGAGGTGATCCGCACGACGTCGCCGGCGAGTTCGACCGTCGCCCCGAGCCCGCGCAGAACCTCGGCCATCAGTGGAACGTCGAGGATGTCCGGGCAATTGGTGATGGTGCTGGTGCCGTCCGCGAGCAGCGCGGCCGCCATCAACTTCAGAACACTGTTCTTGGCGCCCCCGACGGCGACTTCGCCCGATAACCGGCTTCCGCCGGTCACCACGAAATGCTCGCTCACGCCGGTCAGTGTAAACAGCCCGCCGGGGCATGTCAGGCTGCCGAGCCGCAGGCCACCCGAGCTCTGTGCGCCCCGGTTGCCGTAGCGTTTCGACTATGGCTGTCCACCTCACCCGGATCTACACCCGCACCGGCGACGACGGGACCACCGGCCTGTCCGATTTCAGCCGGGTTTCCAAGAACGACCTCCGGCTGGCGGCCTACGCAGACTGTGACGAGGTCAACGCCGCGATCGGCGTCGCGGTGGCGTTGGGAAGTCCCCCCCAGCGCCTGCTCGAGGTGCTGCGGCAGATCCAGAACGACCTGTTCGACGCCGGTGCAGACCTGTCCACCCCGGTGGTCGAGAATCCCGAGTATCCGCCGTTGCGCATCGAGCAGAGCTACATCGACCGACTGGAAGGCTGGTGTGACGAGTTCAACGAGGGGCTGCCCGCGCTGAACTCGTTCATCCTGCCCGGTGGAACCCCGTTGTCGGCGCTGCTGCACGTCGCGCGCACCGTGGCCCGGCGCGCCGAGCGCTCGGCCTGGCACGCCATCGACGAGCACGGTGACTCGGTCAGCGTCCTGCCGGCGAAGTATCTGAACCGGCTCTCGGACCTGTTGTTCATTCTGTGCCGGGCGGCCAACCCGGACGGCGATGTGCTCTGGACCCCGGGCGGCGGCCGGCAGCAGTAACCGGACGCTCACCCTGCGAGCCGGCCCGGAATCCGCCTCAGAAGCTACGTCGCCGAGCGCGGGGCGAGGGCCGTGACTCAAGCCAGGAGGTGAAGGCCGTCAACGCCCCCCTGTCCAGGGCGATCTCGTATCCGCGACCGCGTTCGGGCCCGGTGTCGCGCAGTTCGAGGATCACGATCTCGTTGGTCATGATGTCGAACTCGTCGCCGCGCGGGGAGCGCCGCGCCACGATCTCCAGACCCCGCCGGGTCAGCCGGCGATCAGGCCACCAGCGCAGGCTCGACAGCCGATAGAAGCCGGCCTCGCCACCGCGGTAACGCACCACACCGTGGCGCCAGCCATGCCCTCCCACCGCGGGCACGTCCCGCAGGATCGCCGCCGTCCCGCCCACCTGCCGCAGTTTCCACAGCCGGTAGACCAGCACGAAGACGACCAGTGCGAGCACACACACCAGCGCGACCATGAACATCATGGACGCGCTCATGGGCCCCGCTAGTCGATCTGGCCGAGAGCGCGCAGCCGTGCGCGCCCCCAGGCGGCTGTCCTGGGATCGTCAGACTCGGAGTCCTGCTTGGCCTGATCGGCATCGATCTCGGACTCGAACTGCGCATTCTCCACCAGAATCCGCACGGCCTCCTCGGTGACCGACAGGAACCCGCCGTCCACCGCGATCCGCAGGTCGTCCTCGCCTTCACGCTCGACACGCACCATCGCGTCATCGACCAACTGGGCGACGAGCGGGATGTGGTTCGGCAGGATGCCGATCTCACCGGCGGTGGTGCGGGTGAACAGGAACGTGGCCGAGCCGGTCCACAGCTCACGCTCCACGGCGACGATCTCGAGGTTCAACTCCGCCATGTCACACCACCTTCCGGAGTTCGATGCAAGCGCTCATCGGTGCAATCCGTTCTTCGCGCAAGCGCTCATCACAGCTTGGCGCCGAGGCTCTCGGCCTTCTTGGCCAGGTCGTCCAGGCCGCCGATCAGGAAGAACGCCTGCTCGGGCAGATGGTCGAACTCGCCCTTGGCCAACTTGTCGAACGCCTCGATGGTCTCCTTGAGCGGCACCGTCGAGCCGGGCTGGCCGGTGAACTGCTCGGCCGCCATCATGTTCTGGCTCAGGAAGCGCTCGATCCGGCGAGCCCGGTTGACCAGCTGCTTGTCCTCTTCGGAGAGCTCGTCGATACCGAGGATCGCGATGATGTCCTGAAGGTCCTTGTAGCGCTGCAGGATCCGGATGACCTCCTGGGCGACGCGGTAGTGCTCGTCACCGACCACGGCCGGGTCCAGGAT
>JAXHTL010000337.1:0-3193 GCA_034190095.1 Actinomycetota bacterium | reverse complement strand
TTCAATCCCAGTATCGCGCACCATATTCACACAGTTCAGGCCCGGTTCTCACCGGGCCTTCGCTGTTCGTGCGTGCCGTCCCCGACGTCGAGCCGGTGGGACGGTCAGCCGGTCCGGCTCTGGGAGGTCTCGGGGAATCGGCCGTCGAGCGCGTCGACCATCCGGATCACCGCGCGCAGATCACCCTCGGCCCGGCGGATCGTGCGGCGCAGCCCGCTGGCGGTGCCGAGGTCGCCTCGATTCTGTGTCACGGTCAAGCGTCTGACCTGTTTGGCCAGGTCGGACTCCAACTCCGACCGCAGCCCCCGCAGGAAGGTGCGGAAATAGTCCGCCTGCAGCGAATCGGCCACCATCGCAGCCTGCTCATTCCCCAACATCGTTAAGAAGTTAACGTGTCTACCTGTCAGATGCGAACGGGCAAACCCCTGGTTTGACGGGTGTCCCGCCGGGGCGCACCGTGGGAAGGACCGGAGTGCCACACCGCGGGGCGAGAACCGGACCTCGCCCCCGGATCGGCACCGCCCCGGCGTAGGCCAGCCTTCGCTGGTTTTCGAAGCTCAAGCCTAATCGCCTATCAGCTTCGTCTCAGGTTGGCTGCTTAGATTCACTGTCAGACGTCCCCCCAACTGACGTCCCCGATATTCTCGGCCCGCCACCAACCCCCCCTGGGTGGCGGGCCGAGATCGTGTTCGCGGTCTCTGGAAAGCTCACAACAGACCCCGGGGTGCGGCTACTGTTCGCTCATGCCGGCGAGGACGATCAAGGGGGCAATGATGATCCGCGAGATGCTCGCCGCGACGGCGGTGGGCGCGGCGCTGGCGTGGGCCGCGCCGGCCGCCACTGCCGAGCCCGGCCCGATGTTCCCCGACGATCCGGGCCGCTATGCCACCGACGTTCCCGGCATGAGCTACGACGCCCACCTCACCGGGCCGTGCACGAACATGGACCGCTTCACCTTCGGGCGCGGGCCCGGCGGTGAGCCCCTCCAGTGCCGCTGGATCCCCAACCAGTGGCCGCCGGTCTACACGGGTTTCTGGCAGGCGACCTACCCGCTGCACGGAGTCCAGGACGTCGGCGCACCCTGCCCGAAGCCCCAGGCGGCCGCGCAAGCCCCCGACGGCCGGCCGATGGTGTGCATGGGCGGGCAGGGTTGGCAGCCCGGCATTTTCAACGGCGCCGGCTTCACTCCGCTCTGAGGGTCCGCCGCCGATCACGATCTGCGCAACGTCTGGCTCGGCTCGACCCCGAAAGCCGCCTTGTAGGCACTGCTGAACCGGCCGGGGTGGGTGAACCCGCACCGCCCCGCGATCGCGGTGACGGTGTCGCGCGCCGGGTCGGCCAGCGTGAGCGCCTTGTGTGCACGCTCGAGCCGAACGCGCCGCAGATACTCCAGCGGGGTGACGTCGAGGTGCTCACGGAAGGCGTACTGGATGGCGCGCGGAGTCACATCGGCGGCTGCGGCGATCTCTTGGATGGTGATGTCGTATTCGGCGTTGCCGTCGATGAAGTCGATCGCCCGGCGCAGCATGCGCGGGAACTTCGCCATCACCCTCGGGGCAATCATCTCCCGGGGATTCCCGGTCACGACGCGCCGCAAAACACGCTAGTGACCCATTGCACTGCCTGACACGATCAAGGGATGACCGATCGGATCGAGATACAACGCACCATTCCCGCCTCCCCCGCCGACGTCTTCGCGGTGCTGTGCGACCCGCAGGGCCATGTCGCCATCGACGCCACCGGCATGCTCCAGGACGCCGACGGCGCACCGGTGCAGGCCGTCGGCGACAGCTTCGTCGTGCACATGGACCGCGAGGCCCTGGGCGACTTCCCGCTGGGCCGCTACGACGTGACCGTCATGATCAGCGAATTCGAACCGGACCGGCGGATCGCGTGGACGATCCTCGGGCAGATCCGTCCGCAGATCGGCCACGTCTACGGCTACCAGCTGGAGCCCACCGAGGACGGCACCGTGGTCACCTCGTTCTACGACTGGTCCGACATCGACCAGCACTGGCGCGACGCCGGCATCTTCCCGGTGGTGTCCGAGGCGGCGCTGCGCGCCACTCTGGGCATCCTCGACCGGACGGTGCGGCGCGGATATCCCCGCCCGGAGGCGGGGTCCTGAGCAACCCCCTCGACACCGCGTCCGGGTATGCGATCATGCCAAGCACATCGAGGAGGGATAGCCGCATGCGCCGCTGGCTCGCATTTCTGATCGCCACCCTGGCGGCATTGGGCGGCCTGTCGGCGCCGTCCGCGGCCGCAGCCGAGATCCCCATCGGCCGACTCGGTGAACCGCTGCGCGTGCAGTTCGAGGGGCTGGTCGCCGATGTCACCGTCAACAACATCGTGCCCACACCACCGCCGCCCGGCTTCGGCTATCCCCCCCGCCCGCCGCGTCATCAGGTGTTCCGCGCCGACGTCACCATCACGCCCGTCGCGCTGCCCACCCCGTATGCGATGGCGATCACATTCGAGTTCCGGGGTGTCACCCCGACCGGGGATGCCTACGAGCCCCGCAACAGCGATGCCCCGGACGCGCTGCAGCTCGGCATGCAGAGCGCACAGGTGGGGCAGACGTTCAGCGGCGGGGTGTGGTGGGACTGCTACCGCGACCTGGTGTCGAATGTGGTGTTGCTCGACCAGCTCACCGGGCTCCGCCTGGCGCAGTGGAACGTGACCTGAGCCCGCAGGTCGGTATCGCCGGCCCGGCACAGGCCGCCGACCTCGCCGACGTCGCCGCGCTGACGTTTCCGCTGGCCTGTCCCCCCTCGGCCACCCAGGCGGACATCGCGTCGTTCATCGCCGAGCACCTGTCGGCGAAGCGGTTCGCCGACTACCTGTCCGACCCCGACCGGACCGTCCTGGCAGCACGCCTGCACGGACGAATCATCGGCTACGCCATGATGATCCGCGGCCTGCCCGGCGACCCGGACGTCGAGCGGGCGGTGACGCTGCGCCCGGCGGTCGAGCTGTCCAAGATGTACGTGCTGCCCGAGGGACACGGCGCCGGGGTGTCGGCGGCGCTGATGGCCGCCGCGCTCGCCCATGCGGCCGGGTTGGGCGCGGTCTGCGTGTGGCTCGGGGTCAACCAGCAGAACCGGCGCGCGCAACGCTTCTACGCCAAACACGGATTCACCGTCGCCGGCACCAAGACCTTCCGGCTGGGCGAGGACATCGAGAACGACTA
>JAXHTL010000336.1:0-3223 GCA_034190095.1 Actinomycetota bacterium | reverse complement strand
GCTACCGCCGCCAACGCCACCACCAGTTTCATCGGATGTGAACCTTTCCGTGGGGCTAGGAGGACTCGAACCTCCGACCTCTTCGTTATCAGCGAAGCGCTCTAACCGCCTGAGCTATAGCCCCGTGCACCACACGGGCCGAGCGACGAGATTACCGTACGGTGCGGCAGTCTCCCAAACTCGATACCGGCCCGGTCAATCGCGGTCGGCGAGGGTGACCTCGACGCCGCCGACCAGGTCGGTACTCAGGTTGTAGATGAAGGCCCCGATGGTCGCCGCCGCGCTCAGCAGCACGATGTTGACCAGCCCGATCAGTGCCGCGCCGCCGAAGATGGTGCCGCTGGACACCAGCTCTCCGCCGGAGGCACCGCTGGCGCTGGTCAGCAGGTCGCCGACGTTGCTGTTCAGCTTGGTCCACACACCCATGCCGCCGAGTACCAGGTACAGGAACGCCACCGCGATCATCCACACGAAGAACAACGCCACCGACAGCAGCAGCGACACCTTCAGCGTGCTCCACGGGTCGATGCGCCGGATCTGCATGCTCGCCCGCACCGGACCGCTGTGCTGACGGGTCGACACCTGGACCGCCTTCGCCGGCGGCTGCGGCCGGTTCGACTGCTCGCCCTGCGGTCGCTCGACGGGTTTGCGCTGCTGGGCCGGCCGCGGCGCGGGCCCCGACAGGTCCGGCAGCTCACTGGCGTACTTGCCGCTCTCCGGACGGTTGGGATCGGCCCGGTTGGGGTCGGGACGGTTGCCCTCCGGACGGGCGCCCTGCTCGGGTCGAACCACATCGGTGCGTTCGTTGCGGTTCGGCGGGGTGGGCTCGGAGGCCGAGCCGCCGGAGATGAACCGGTTCAGCCGGGCGTCCATACCCTGCTGGCCACCGCTTCGGCCGCTCTCACCGGACGACCCCTCCGGTTGCTGCTGACGCGCCCGGGCGCCCCGCTGCCACGGCGGGACCTCGCCGTGGTCGGCGACGTGTGCCGGCGCCGACCCCGACTGCTGGGGGTTGCCGTGCGTCGCGGAGCCGCCCGACGAACCCGCGTCATGAGCAGTACCCGGCTCGTTGGGTGAGCTCACCTACGACTCCTCACTGGTCAGTCGCTCCCGGGATCGGTGTTGACCTCGTCTGTACTGTCACCGGCTTCGGCGTTTCGGGCGATCGCGATAAGTGTGTCGCCCTCGCCCAGGTTCATCAAGCGAACGCCCTTGGTCTGGCGCCCCGCCTTGCGGACCTGTCGCGCGCCCGTCCGGATGACCCCACCACCAGAGGTGATGGCGTAGAGCTCGGTGTCATCGTCGACGATCAACGCTCCGACCAGAGTGCCACGTCGGCGGTCGAACTGGATGGTCAGTACACCCTTTCCGCCGCGGCCCTGCACCGGATACTCCTCGATCGCGGTCCGCTTGGCGTACCCGCCTGAGGTCGCCACCAGCAGATATGTGTCGGCGCGCACCACGTTGAGCGACAACAACGCGTCATCGGTGTTGAACCTCATGCCCTGCACACCGGAGGTGGCCCGGCCCATCGGCCGCAGCACCTCGTCGGTCGCCGAGAAGCGGATCGACTGCCCCTTGGCCGACACCAGCAGCAGATCGTCGTCGGAGGCGCACAGCACCGCGCCCACCAGCTCGTCACCGTCGCGCAGGTTCACCGCGACGATCCCGCCGGAGCGGTTGGAGTCGAAGTCGACCAGCCGCGACTTCTTCACCAGACCGTTGCGCGTGGCCAGGACCAGATAGGAAGCATCCTCGTAGCTCTTGATCTGGATGACCTGGGCGATACGTTCCTCGGGCTGAAACGCCAGCAGGTTCGCCACGTGCTGGCCCCGCGCCGTACGCGACGCCTCGGGCAGGTCGTAGGCCTTGGCCCGGTACACCCGACCCTGCGTGGTGAAGAACAGGATCCAGTCGTGGGTGGAACAGACGAAGAAGTGGTTGACGATGTCGTCCTGCTTGAGGCCGGCGCCCTGCACCCCCTTGCCGCCCCGCTTCTGGCTGCGGTACAGGTCGGTCTTGGTGCGTTTGGCGTAGCCGGTCTCGGTGATCGTGACCACGACGTCCTCGCGCGCGATCAGATCCTCGTCGGCGACCTCGCCGTCAGCCGCCACGATGCGGGTGCGCCGCGCGTCGCCGTGCTTGTCGACGATCTCCTTGAGCTCGTCGTGCACGATGGCGCGCTGCCGCTCCGGCTTGGCCAGGATGTCTTCGAGGTCGGCGATCTCGGCCTCGATCTTGGCCAGGTCGTCGATGATGCGCTGGCGTTCCAGTGCGGCCAGCCGCCGCAGCTGCATGTCCAGGATCGCCTGCGCCTGGATCTCGTCGACGTCGAGCAGCTCCATCAGGCCGGTGCGGGCCACGTCGGCGCTCTCCGAGGCCCGGATCAGCGCGATCACCTCGTCGAGCGCGTCGAGCGCCTTGACCAGACCGCGCAGGATGTGGGCCCGTTCGTTGGCCTTGCGCAGCCGGTAGGTGGTGCGCCGCACGATGACGTCGAGCTGGTGGTTGACGTAGTGGCGGATCAGCTGATCCAGGCGCAGCGTGCGCGGCACCCCGTCGACGATCGCGAGCATGTTCGCGCCGAAGCTGGTCTGCAGCTGGGTGTGCTTGTAGAGGTTGTTCAGCACCACCTTGGCCACCGCGTCGCGTTTGATCTCGACGACGATGCGCAGACCCACCCGGTCGCTGGACTGGTCCTCGATGTTGGAGATGCCGCCCAGCTTTCCGTCGCGGACCTGCTCGGCGATCGAGGTGATGAAGTTGTCGTGATTGACCTGGTACGGCAACTCGGTGATCACCAGCGAGGTGCGTCCGCGGGAATCCTCCTCGATCTCGACCACACCGCGCATCCGCACCGAACCACGACCCGTGGTGTAGGTGTCGGTGATCCCCTGGGTGCCGACGATCAGGCCGTGGGTGGGGAAGTCGGGACCCTTCACCCGCTCGCACACCGCGGCCAGGGTGGCTTCCTCGTCGGCCTCGTGGTTGTCCAGGCACCAGTACACGGCCTCGGCGAGCTCGCCGAGATTGTGCGGCGGGATGTTGGTGGCCATCCCGACCGCGATACCGCCCGACCCGTTGGCCAGCAGGTTGGGGAACCGGCTCGGCAGAACCGTGGGCTCCTGCACCCGGCCGTCGTAGTTCGGTACGAAATCGACTGTTTCCTCGTCGATTTCGCGCAGCATATCCATGGCCAGCGGGGTCAGCCGCGCTTCGGTGT
>JAXHTL010000335.1:0-3231 GCA_034190095.1 Actinomycetota bacterium | reverse complement strand
CCACCGGTCCATCCGTCTTTCCCTCGACGGAGAGCACTGACGCGTCGAAAATTCGTGAATCGATCCGCGAACTTTTGCGCAGCGGTTTGAACACGAGCGAGACCTCGAATCGCCTCGGCGGTGGCAGAAATCTCTGGCTAGACGTCCTCGATGAAGACGCACACCTCGCCGGCGAGGTCCTCGAACGCGAACCACACCCCGAGGATGCGGTCGCCCTGCGCGACGAACGTAATCTCCGATGGGAGAAGATCGCTGCGCGTCTCTACGGAAACTCGCGACGCACGAACGAAGCTAAGCAGCTTTACGATCAAGCCAAAGGCGAGGGAGCCGCGCGGCGCTCGTTCACCGGAAAGGGCCGCTTGTTCCCGGACATGGAGACGTGACCAGGCGCCCGGCCAGCGTTCAATCCCCCGCTAACGTCTCCCCCTGACCCTCCTGGCCGCGGTGATCGTCGTCGTGACGCTGATCGTCATGACCACCGGCCGCCAGCCGGCCGTCCTGGCGCTGATCTGCGCCCTGGTCGTGGCCGGGCTGGCCGGCATCGCCACCCCGGCCGAACTGTTCGCCGGGCTGTCCAACGGCGGCGTCATCACCATCGCCGCGATGCTGGTCATCGCCAAGGGAGTCCTCTACACCGGCGTCATCACCCGGGTGACCTACCGCCTGCTCAACGGGGTCACCACCGCCACCCAGACCCTGGCCCGGCTCGTCCCACCGGTTGGGGTCGCGTCGGCGCTGATCAACACCACCCCGATCGTGGCGATGCTGATCCCGGCGGCCAAGGAGCTCGAACGCCAGTCCGGGGTGCCGGCCCGCGGGGTGTTGCTGCCCATCGCGCACGCCACCACGCTGGCTGGTTCGGCGACCCTGATCGGCACCAGCTCGAACCTGCTGATCGCCGGCATCGCCGACCCGGCCGGCGTCGAGCTCACCATGTTCAGCTTCGTGCCGATCGCCGTGCCGGTCGCCCTCGTCGGCTGGGCGGTGCTGTTCCTGCTCGCGCCGCGGATGCTGCGCGGCGCCACCGAGCACACCGAACGAAAGCTGGAGTGGCGCGCCGAGATCCCCGTCGCAGCGCACTCCAACGCCGTCGGGCGCACCGCCGCCGCCCTCGGCGTCGCCACCACGCCCGACTTCGAGCTGCTCGAGATCCAGCGCTGGGGTGAATCCGTCGACGCGTCCGAGCCGATGCAGGCCGAGGACGTACTCGTCTACCGCGCCACCGAGGCCGGGGTGCGCACCCTGTGGGCCAGCCCGCGCTTCGGCCAGGCACCGCTGGACCTCTACATGGTGTCCATCTCCACCGACGAGCAGAAGTCGGTGCGCGACCTGGAGGTCGACGACAACATCGAGGTCATCGCCGCCCAGACCACCAAGCTGCTGCGCGACGCCCCCGCCCGCCCCGGCGAGATGTGCCTGGTCACCGCCCGCTCGGTGGACAAGCTGGCCGACAACCCGCTGGTCGGGTTGTGGCAGAAGGTGGCCGGCAAGGCCCCGCAGACCCGCAAGACCTGGGTCGCGCTGCTGATCCTGCTCGCCGTCGTCACCTCCGCCGCGCTCAACCTGGCCCCCATCGAGCTGATCGCCGTCACCGGCGCCACCCTGATGGTCGTCACCGGGGTGCTGACCCCGCGCTCGGCGGTGCGGGCGCTGAACTGGAACATCCTGGCGATCATCGCCGGCTCGGTCGGCCTGGGCGTCATCGTCGTCAACAGCGGCCTCGGCGACATCATCTCCTCGGCGATCCTGTCGCTGTCCACCGGCAGCACCGCGCTGGTGGTGCTCGTCATCGCCGCCGGCACCACCATCCTGACCAACATCGTGTCCAACGCGGCCGCGGCGGCCATCCTGACCCCGGTGGCGCTGACCGTCGCCGACACCACCGGGCTGGACCCGATCCTGCTGCTGACGCTGATCGGCACCTGCATCTCGTTCACGTTCATCAACCCGTTCAGCCACCAGTCCAACCTGATGGTGATGAAACCCGGCGGCTATTCCACGGCGACGTTCGTGCGGTTCGGCATCCCGCTGATCCTGGTGTGCCTGACCGCCGCGTTCCTGGTCGGCTGGGGACTGCTGTCGGTGGGCTGAGACTGCACCCGCCGCGGCGTTATGTGGCGGTGCTGACGTCCCGGCTCGGGTTCGCCTCGTCCGCGGCCCGCGGATGGTGTTCGGGCGCCCAGCCGACATAGGTCAGGTACGCCCCGATCAGCGCGGCCACACCACACACCGCGATCCACCACGCCGTCGCGTCGATCACGTCGCCGGCCAGCGACATGAAGGTGTCCGGAAAGGCGAGCAGGAAGACGCCGCGGACGACGACCACCCAGCCCAGCACCGAGATGATGATCGCCGCGGCGCCGTGCCAGTGCTGGTGCAGGGCGACGATGACCAGACCGCCGATCAGGATGAACGAACCTGACACCCACGGCCACGCGGAATTGGCCGAGAAATCCGACAGCAGCGTCGACATGTCCGAGGACCGCAGGATGGCTGCGGCACAGACGATCACGATGAAGGGGCCGAGAACCCGGGCGAACGCCCGCGTCCTGTCCCGGTCCTGATGGGTGTTCATTGCAGTGACCTCCGTCCGACGGACGGCTCGGTCCGTCGGTCCGAACAACGCCGTCCCGCCACCTCCATCAGAGCACCGCGCCCAGCACCGGGGAAGGGACGGAAGTCACATTTAGGCGAGGTGTCTCGCCGCATCACCCCAGGACCGGGAACCGTCGCTGGCCGGCCAGCCGGTCGAGCGCGCGCTGCATCAGCATGCGCACGTCGGCGTCGACCTCGTCGATGTCGGGGTGCTCGCCGTACCGGGCGGCGATGTCGATGGGCTCGAGCACCTCGGTGAGGATCTTGGTCGGCAGCGGAATGTTCGCCGGGAACACCGTCGTCAGACCGAACGGGAAACCGAAGGTCAGCGGCAGGATATCCATCCGGATGCGGTGCAGACCCAACCGCCGGGCCATACCGGCCCCGCGGGTGAGGAACCACTGCATCTCCTGCGCGCCGATCGACACGACGGGCACAATCGGCACCCCCGCCTCGATCGCAGCCCGCACATATCCGGTCCGGCCTTCGAAGTCGATGACGTTGCGGCGCCGCGTCGGCCGGAACGCGTCGTAGTCCCCGCCCGGGAAGACGATCACCACGCCGCCGGAGTGCAGCGCCTTGGCGGCGTTGTCAGGATTGGCGTGCACCACCCCGAACCGGCGCAGCCACTCGACC
>JAXHTL010000334.1:0-3249 GCA_034190095.1 Actinomycetota bacterium | reverse complement strand
GCGGTCAGGTGGTGATGCACCACCTCAGCAAAGGGATGTTCATCCCGAACAATCTCGAGCGCGACACCGCGATCAGGATGCCCGGGCCGGCGAGGCAGATCGGCGATTCGCTGTCCCATGTCGCGCCGGTGGCGGTGTTCGACGGCGAACCGGTGATCGAAGGCGTCTACTAGCGATGTCCGTCTCCCCCATCCCGATCGACGCGCTCGGGCCCGGCGGCCGGTATCGCACCCGGACCCGCGAACTGGTCGCCGACACCGGCGGCAGGCCCATGCTCGACATGTCGGTGGTGCCCCGGCTCTACATCACCAGATCCACAGCCGCCCAACGGCGGGCCGCCCCGCTGCCCACCGCCGACCGCGCCGCCGCGCTGGGGCGCGCAGCCGAGATCTTCACCTCGTCCACCGTCGCCGGGCTGGACTTCACCGGCTACGTCGAGGCGACCTGTCGGATCTCCGGGCTACCGCTGGCGGTGGCCCGGGCCGGCGCCGAGGCGGTGGCCGAATCGCTGGCGACGTCCTTCGACGCGGTGCGTTCGGCGCTGCCGGCCGCGACGACGCTGGACTGGCGCGACCAGAGCGAGGGCGCGGTGTGGGCACGACGCGGCGAGGTGCTGGCCGTGCACGCCCCCGGCAACGCCCCTGGCGTACACGGCTTGTGGCCCCAGGCGCTGGCGCTGGGCTACCGGGTCGCGGTACGGCCGTCCCGGCGCGAGCCGCTCACCGCCCACCGGGTGGTCACCGCGCTTCTGCGGGCCGGCTTCGCCGACACCGACGCCTGCTATCTGCCCACCGGCCACGCCGCCGCCGACGACCTGGTCCGCGCCGCCGACCTCGCCCTCGTCTACGGCGGGGCCGACGTCGCCGAGCGCCATGCCGGCGATCCGTCGGTGTTCGTCAACGGGCCCGGCCGCACCAAGATCCTGATCACCGCCGAGATGGACTGGCCCGCATACCTCGACGTGGTGGTGGACTCGATCGCCGCACACGCGGGCATGGCGTGCGTCAACGCGACGGCCGTGCTCTACGAGGGCGACCCCGCACCCCTGGCCCGGGCCATCGCCGAGCGGCTGAGCGCGATGCGCGCACTGCCCAACACCGACCCGGCCGCTGTGTTGCCCACCATGCCCCTCGACCAGGCCTGCGCGCTGGCCGCCCAGCTGGCCCGAAAGGCCCTCGGCAGCACCGCGATCCTGGGCGCCGACCAGGTGGTCGCCGATCTCGGCGACGGATTCGCGGCGCTGCGCCCGGCGGTGTATCTGCTCGCCGCGCCCGACCCGGCGACACTGGGGACGGAGTTGGCGTTTCCGTGCGTCTGGGTCGCACCGTGGTCGCGCCGGGACGGGATCGCCCCGCTGCGCGACTCGCTGCTCGTGAACGCGATCACCTCCGATCAGCTCCTGCTGGACCGGCTGGTGCACGAGCCGACGGTCGCCAACCTCTACACCGGCCGGGTCGCCACTCATTTCGGGGCGCCCTGGATCCCGCACGACGGGTTCCTGGCTGATTTCCTGATGCGCAACAAGGGGTTCGCGCGCCGCTGAGCGGTGCCCGCGCGCCCCAGACACACCCCCGCCACGCTGCCGCCGATAGTCGCGTTCAGAACTTTTTTTCAGGGTCCTCTCAGGCCGTTCTCACCCCCGTCTTGGGTATGGCAGCCTGCCACCCGGAAGCCTCTGACCTGCGGAATTGACACTCACGTCAAGATCGCCCCGGGAACGAGGCCCCAGGCAAAGGCGGCCCAATGGCCGAAACGTAGCTCTTGACCGGCCCCCTGGCCCACCCAAAACTGGGGCCTGCTCTTCCCCAGCGAAGGCACCCGAATTCGCGCCTACCACGGTGGTGAGGCCCGTTAATGCAAGGGGGTTGTATGTACGTGAAGTCCGGACGGCACAGGGCGACAACGCGTTCCGTGCACAAGCACGTGACGACCGGCGTCGCCGGCGCGGCCATGGTCGGGCTCGGCGCACTGGTCGCCGCAACGGCTGCCGCGGAAGGGCCGACGGTGACTTCGGCCTTCGCCGAGGTGAAGCTGGTGAGCAACGAATGTGAGCTCAGCCCGTTCTCGCCCGGCTGTGGATCAGACGGGATCGGCAGCGCGGCACTCGCGGCCGCGGCCCCGAACAGCGTCGTCCTGATCGGTGAGGGCGGCTGGCTGATCGGCAACGGCGTCGACGCGGTCGCAGGCTGCGAAGGCGCGGCCTGCAACGGCGGCAACGGCGGCCTGCTGTGGGGCAACGGCGGTAACGGCGCCGACGGCGGCAACGGCGGCAACGCCGGATTCTTCGGCGGCAACGGCGGCAACGGCGGCGACGGCCTTGCCGCGGTGTACGACCCGGAGACCGGAGCCCTGATCTCGGCGGCCACCAACGGCGGCAACGGCGGCAACGCCGGCTTCCTGATGGGTGACGGCGGCGACGGCGGCGACGGCGGCGACGATGTCGCCACCGACGCCGATGCGACAGCCGGCAACGGCGGCAACGGCGGCAACGGCGCACACCTGAGTCCGGCCCGCGGCGGCAGCGGCGGTGACGGCGGCGACGCCTCGTCGCTGAACGGCAGCGCCACCGGCGGCAGCGGCGGTGTGGGCGGCTACGTCACCATCGGCGTTCCGCTGCCCAACGAGGAGCCCGAGAGCAGCTACGGCCCCGGCGGCGGCGGCTCCGGCGGCAGCGCGACCGTCGGCAGCGCCGAGACCGGCGGGACCTCAGACCAGACCGCCACCGGCGGCGACGGCGGCGACGGCGGGTATGCCGTGGTGTCCGGCAACGGCGTCCCCGACATCCGTGGTCAGGGCGGCGGCCGCGGCGGCAACGCCACGGCCTACGGCGAGGCCGAGGCCCAGGGCGGCGACGGTGGCGACAGCGGTGACCGCTTCGCCTCCCGCAGCGGCAACGGCGGCAGCGGCGGCAGCGCCACCTCCGAGGCCGGCGACGCCACCGGCGGCGACGCCGGTGACGGTGGCGACAGCGAGCTCACCGGCCTCGGCGGCCGTGGCGGTCGTGGCGGCAGCGCCACCTCCACCGACGGCGGCGACACCGAGGGCGGCCGCGGCGGCAACGGCGGCGACGGCGGGATCATCGGTGGCAACGGCGGCAACGGCATGAACGGTGGCAGCGCCACCGGCGGCTCGGCCCGTGGCGGCAACGGTGGCACCGGCGGCAACGCGGGCATCGACGTGACCGACAGCGACGACGACCCGACCGGTCGCGGCGGCAACGGCGGCAACGGCGGCAACGCCAGCCCGGAT
>JAXHTL010000333.1:0-3265 GCA_034190095.1 Actinomycetota bacterium | reverse complement strand
AGGAAGGTCCGCAGCGCCGACGGCAGGTGGGTGGAGATGACGGCGAGCACCGCCACCGCGAACGCGATGTCGGTGGCGGTGGGTATCGCCCACCCCTGCAGCGCGCCGTCGCCCACGTGGACGGTGAACGCGACGAAGATCAACGCCGGAACCACCATGCCGCCCACCGCGGCGGCGATCGGCAGCGCCGCACGCCCCGGGTCGCGCAGGTCTCCCGCGACGAACTCACGTTTGAGCTCGAGTCCGACGACGAAGAAGAAGATCGCCAGCAACCCATCGGCAGCCCACTCACCGATGGACAGATCCAGGTGCAGGCCCAGCCACTGCCCACCCAGGATGAAGTCGCGGACCCCGAAGTAGCTTTCCTTCCACGGCGAGTTGGCCCACACCAGTGCGGCCGCGGCGGCCACCAGCAGGATGACACCACCCACGGTCTCTTTGCGCAGGATCTCGGAGATCCTGCTGGTCTCGGCCCAGGATCCTCGGGTGAACAGCGCACGCTTGGCCTGTTGGCCGCGGGGTTTAGAAGTCACAGCCTGCTTTCGGTCGGAGTCGACGAGTCACTCGCCGACCAGGCTTCCCGGCACACCAAGCTCTCATTTTATGCCACCCGTCCAGATCACGCCCGTCATCGTCGCAGCACCGCGACGCACTCGACGTGGTGGGTCAGTGGGAACGAGTCGAACACCCGCAGATCCTCGACCTCGTATCCGCGGGCCCGATAGAGACCGATATCGCGCGCGAAAGACGCTGCCTCGCAACCGATGTGAATGATCCGCGGGACCTCCGCGGCGGCCAGCAGGTCGATCACGTCCCGACCGGCCCCGGTCCGGGGCGGATCGAGCACCGCGACGTCGGCCCGCCGGCGCGCGGCCGTCAGCGCACGCCGCACCGAGTCGGTCACCACCGACACCGCACCCAGATCGGACAGCGCCGCGCGCGCCGCCCGGGAGGCATGACGGGAGGTGTCGACGGTGAGCACCCGGCCGGTCTCGCCGACCCCCTGCGCCAGCACCGCGGCGAAGATCCCGGCCCCGCCGTAGAGATCCCAGGCGCTCATCCCGGGCTCGAGCTGCGCCCATTCGGCGACCAGCGCGCTGTAGCAGTCCGGGGCGTCCCGGTGGGCCTGCCAGAAGGCGGTCACCGGGATGCGCCACGTCCGCCCGCCGACGTGCTGGACGGCTTCGTAGCCGCCCTCGGCGACGGTTGTCGACCTGCGGCCACCGCCGCCGGCCGCGCTGGGCGCGTCCGCGCGCGGCCCGGCGACCACCACGTGCCGCTGCTCGTCGCCGTCGCGGGCCACATGGATCTGGGCGTGCGCGGGCCAGCGGCGCTCGGCGATCCCGTCGAGCATGCCGGCGGGCAGTTGCGCGCAGTCGAGCCGATGGACGAGTTCGTCGCTGTGGTAGCGGTGAAACCCTGCGCGCCCGTCCGCCGAGGTGGCCAGCCGCACCCGGGTCCGCCATCCCGTGGCCCCCACGGTGCCCACCGGCTCGGCCACCGCCTCGGACTCCTCGCGCCATCGGTATCCACCGAGGCGGTCGAGCTGATTGGCCACCACCGCGCCCTTGATCCGACGGGCCGTCTCCGGATCGGCGAACGCCAGGTCACAACAGCCCGAGCCGTCCACACCGGCGATCGGGCACACCGAGTCCACCCGCCCGGGGGCAGCGTCGAGCACCTCGATGACCTCGCCGTGCCAGTACGAGGTGCGCTCGGAAGCCCCCGGCGTGACCCGCACGCGCACCGTCTCACCGGGCAGCGCATAGCGCACGAACACCACCCGGCCCTCGTGGCGGGCCACGCAACTGCCGCCGTTGGCCGCCGCGCCGGTGGTCAGGGTCAGCTCGAACGGCGGGCCGGCTGCACTCAATCGAGGAACCCCCTGCGCGCATCGCCCGGCGCGGACTGCGGCTCGAGGTGTTTGAGCCGCTCCGACGACGACAGCTGCCAGGGCACCGACGTCACCATCACGTTGGGTTCGAACAGCAGTCTGCCCTTGAGCCGCAACGCGCTCTGGTTGTGCAGCAGGTGCTCCCACCAGTGTCCGACCACGTATTCGGGGATGAACACCGTCACCACGGTGCGCGGCGAGTCCTTCGACACCCGTTTGACGTACTCGAGCACCGGGCGGGTGATCTCCCGGTAGGGCGAGGCGATCACCTTCAGCGGCACGCTGATGTCGCTGTCCTCCCACTTGTGCACGAGTTCGCGGGTCTCGGCGTCGTCGACGCTGACGGTGATGGCCTCCAGCAGATCGGGGCGGGTGGCCCGGGCGTAGGCCAGCGCCCGCAGGGTCGGCATGTGGACGTTGGAGACCAGCACGATCGCGTGGTTGCGGCTGGGCAGCACGATGTCCTCGGTCTCGGCGGCACGCGACTCCAGTTCCCGGCTCACCGCGGCGTAATGGCTGTGGATCATCTTCATGATGACGAACACCGCGGCCATCGCCAGGATCGCGATCCAGGCCCCCACCATGAACTTGGTCACGACGACGATGATCAGCACCGTCCCGGTGCACAGGAAGCCGATGGTGTTGATCACCCGCGAGCGCTTCATCCGGGCACGCGCGGCCGGGTCGGACTCGGTGCGCAGCAGCCGGGTCCAGTGCCGCACCATCCCGATCTGGCTGAGCGTGAACGAGACGAACACCCCGACGATGTAGAGGTGGATGAGCGCGGTGACCTGCGCCTGGAAGGCCACCACGAACGCGACCGCGCCGAAGGCCAGGAACAGGATGCCGTTGGAGAACGCCAGCCGGTCCCCGCGGGTGTGCAGCTGGCGGGGCAGGAATCGGTCCTGGGCGAGGATCGAGCCCAGCACCGGGAACCCGTTGAACGCCGTGTTGGCCGCCAGCACCAGGATCAACGCCGTGACACCGGCGATCAGGAACAGGCCCGGCCCGAAGTCGTGGAAGACCGTCTGGGCCAGCTGGGCGATCATCGTCTTCTGCTGGTAGTCCTCGGGGGCGCCTTCGAGCTGTTCGAGGGGACGCTCGGCGATCTGCACCCCGGTGGCCTGGGCCAGCATGATGATGCCCATGAACAACGTGATCGCGATCAGGCCGAGCAGCGCCAGCGTGGTCGCGGCGTTGCGGGACTTGGGTTTCCGGAACGCCGGCACACCGTTGCTGATGGCTTCCACGCCGGTCAGCGCGGCGCTGCCCGAGGAGAACGCCCGCGCCACCAGGAAGACCAGCGCGAAACCGAGGATGTCGCCGTGCTCGGAGTGCATCTCGAAGTCGGCGGACTCGGCGCGCAGCGGC
>JAXHTL010000332.1:0-3299 GCA_034190095.1 Actinomycetota bacterium | reverse complement strand
GGCCGCTGACGTGGGTGGCCTGGGTGCGCCACAGATCGTCGGAGGTGGGCGCCCAGGTCAGGCGCAGGGCGGCGAGCGCTTCGCGCTGTGCGGTGTCCATCATGGTTCGATCGCGATCAGATGTTTGGGGCGGTCGCCGATGACCACCGCGGCGGCGCGGTCGGCGTCGGTCAGGGTCTTCTGGTTCTCCTCCGGGATCAGGCTGACCCCGGCGGTGCGGAACAGCGACTTGAGTGCGGCGTCGACGTCCTCGCGGGACGCGTCGAGTTCGGCGCGCAGCCTGCTCAGCGCCACCCAGCCGCCGGCCCGCGCCGCGAGCCGATGGTAGGCCGACCGGATCCGGTCCTCGGTGGTCTCGGGGCCGGGGTGCGGGCCGGTGCCGGCGGGCCAGAACAGGTCGGCCATGCTCAGCTCGGAGCGGTCCAGGTAGCGCCCGAGCGCACCGAGCACGGTGTGCAGCGCCCTGGCTGCGCCGGTGGCCCGCGGCGGCGGCCCGGCGGTGACGATGTCGCGGCACAGCGCCCAGCCGCGGTCGGTCAGTTCGTGCACGTATCGCCGGTCGACCCGCTCGGATTCGATCAGCCCCAGCCGGTTGAGCTTGTCGCGACCGGGCTTGTCCAGCGCCGGGCCCAGCACGGCGAGCTCCGGGTTGGGCACCGGCCGGGACTCGGCCATCAGCACCATGAGCACGGCTCGCTCGGTTCCGGTCAGATCCGTGGGCGTCACACTCACACAGCCAACTTAACGGCGTGCGGCAGGATTGCGTTCGGCATGGTCGACGGTGAGGACTCTCCAGGCACGTCGCGGCGCCCGCATATCGTGCGGCTTGCGCTGTTCGCGGCGGTCTTGGGCGTGCTCTTCTATCTCGTCGCCGTGCAGCGTGTCGTGGACGTGGAGGGCGTGCGCGAGTTGGTGGCCTCGACCGGCCCGTTGGCACCGTTGACCTATGTGGTGGTGTCGGCGCTGCTGGGCACGATGCTGGTGCCCGGGCCGCTGCTGGCGGCGGGCAGCGGGTTTCTGTTCGGGCCGCTGCTGGGCACCTTCGTGACCCTGGGGGCCGCCGCAGGGACCGCGGTGCTGGCCAGCCTGGCGGGCCGGCGGGCCGGCCGGGACAGCGCCCGCGCGCTGCTGGGTGCCGAGCGTGCGGAGCGCATCGACGGACTGATCGAGCGGCGCGGGCTGTGGGCCGTCGTCGGGCAGCGTTTCGTCCCCGGCGTCAGCGATGCGCTGGCCTCCTACACGTTCGGGGCGTTCGGGGTGCCGGTGTGGCAGATGGCGGTCGGCTCGCTCATCGGCTCGGCTCCCCGGGCGTTCTCCTACACCGCGGCGGGTGCGGCGATCGGTGAGTTCTCGGCACCGCTGGCGATCGCCGCGGTGGCGGTGTGGTGCGCGACGGCAGTGATCGGGGCGTTCGCGGCGCACCGGGGCTGGCGGGCCTGGCGGGCCCGCCGCTGACCCCGCTGCCGGTGCCGCGAACGGGGGTAACCTCGCCTGCCATGGGCATCGTCTGGACCGACGAGTTCCGCCACGCCCTGGACCTGCTGGCCGGCGGCGGGCACGCCTTCATCACCGGGAAGGCGGGCACCGGCAAGTCGACGCTGATCCGTCGTTTCCTCGCCGGCACCGACCGCAACGTGGTGGTGGCCGCGCCGACGGGGATCGCCGCGCTGAACGTCGACGGCTACACGATCCACCGCCTGTTCGGTTTCCGCGCCACCACCACGCTCGAGGACATCGGCCGCGATTACCGGCCGGGCCGGTTCGCCAGGACGCTGGCCGCACTGCAGACGCTGGTCATCGACGAGGCCTCGATGGTGCGGGCCGACGTCTTCGACATGGTGGCCGCGGCGCTGCAACGGTTCGGGCCGCAGCCGGGAACCCCGTTCGGCGGAGTGCAGATCGTGCTGGTGGGTGACCTGTATCAGCTGCCACCGGTGGTCGGCGAGCGGGAGAGTGCGTTCTTCTCCGGCTCGGCCACGCACTACGAGACGCCGTACTTCTTCTCGGCGCACAGCTTTCGCCGCGACGACTTCCCGACGGTGTCGCTGACGACGGTGTTCCGCCAGCTCGGTGACGACCGGATGACCGCGATCCTCAACGAGATCCGCGAAGGGGTGCTGCTGGGGCACGCCCAGGAACAGCTCAACGCCCGGGCCGACGCCGGTTTCGTGCCGCCCGACGACGAGTTCTGGCTGACCGTGGCCCCCACCAACCGGCTCGTCACCGCACGCAACCGCCGCCAGCTCGACCGCCTTCCCGGCGATGAGATGGCCCATCACGCCAGGGTTTCCGGTGATCTGTCGTTGTTCGACGCACCGGTCGAGGAGACGCTGCGCTTCAAGGTCGGCGCGCAGATCATGATGCTCAACAACGACCAGGCCGGACGCTGGGTCAACGGCACCCTCGGCCGGGTCGCCGGTGTCGGCTACGACCGGCACGGTGCGGTCGTCGAGGTCGAGTTCCGCGACGGCAGCTGCGCCGAGGTGGCCCCGTTCAGCTGGGAGGCGACCCGGCCGGTGACCTCCGGCGGCTCGCTGTCCCGCGAGGTCGTCGGTTCCTACACCCAGCTGCCGTTCAAGCCGGCGTGGGCGATCACGATCCACAAGAGCCAGGGCCAGACGCTGGACCGGCTGGTCGTCGACCTCACCGGCGGCATGTTCTCCACCGGCCAGCTCTACGTGGCGCTGAGCCGCTGCACGTCGCTGGCGGGCCTGGTGCTGACGAGGCCGGTGCTGCCCAGGGATCTCAAGACCGACCGGCGCATCGCGCGCTTCCTGCGCGGCTCGGCCGGACCCCGCGGCACGCGCCGGTACTGCGCGATCGGGATGCTGACGGTCGGTGAGGAGGGCCGGATGTCGCGCCCCAGGCCGGTGGAACTGGCGGTGGCGTTCGACGACGGCACCGCGGTCTCCACGCTGATCAACCCGCAACGCGATCTGGGAGATGCACGAAAGACGTTCGGCATCAGCGTTTCCGATGTGCTGCTGGCCCCCACATTGCGCGAGGCGTGGGCGGTGATCGCACCGATGCTGGCCGGCTGCACACCGGTCGGGCCCGGGGTCGACGAGCAACTGGGGCTGATCGACTTCGAGCTCAAGCGCCTGGGTTACGTGACGGCGATGCCGCTGGGGGTGGAACTCGGCCGGGCCCGGCTGTCGGGCGACACCGCGCTGCAGCGCGCCCGCGCGGCGCTGCAGGCCCACACCGGCGCCGGCGCCGAGGACGGTGCGTCACCGTTCGACGAACCCGAACCGGCGGATTCGATGCCGGGGCTGCTGGTCAGCCGCGACGACGGGGTG
>JAXHTL010000331.1:0-3339 GCA_034190095.1 Actinomycetota bacterium | reverse complement strand
TGTTGACCGTCTCTCGGGATGACGAGCACGAGGTGGTCAACCGTCGTTGATCTTGCCGATGTGACCGGTGGCGTGGCCCGCCGGGTTGATCTTGGTGGTGTGCACCATCAGTGTGATGAGGAACTGATGGGTCGCGCGGCACCCCGCTGAAGTCTTGGCGGGCTCGCAGGGTGCCGCGCTGTAGTGCACGGAGGCACTGATGGTGACGGTAGAGGCTGATCTGGTCTGCGTCGAGTCCCGGTTGGCGGCGGGGCTGATTAGATGCCCGGCGTGCTCACAGGGCGTGCTGGGTGGTTGGGGATTCGCCCGCACTCGCCGCGTGGTGGGTCTGGCCGGTGCGGTTCGGCCACGGCGGGCGCGATGCCGATCGTGTCTGGTGACGCACGTGTTGTTGCCGGTCACGGTGCTGCTGCGCAGAGCGTATGCAGCCGAACAGATTTGGATGGCATTGGCTGCTCGCGCACAGGGGGTTGGGCATCGCCGGATCGCTGCTCGACTCAATGTGCCGGCGACCACGGTGCGGGGCTGGCTGCGCCGGGCCGGCGGCCGACTGGAGGCGATCCGGGCGTGGTTCATTCAGATGGCGGTGCTCATCGGGATCGACGTGACGATCCCCGAGGGGCAAGGCTGCGGCTGGGGTGAGGTGGTGGCCGCGGTCGATGCCGCGGCGGTGGCGATCGGGCAGCGGTTCGGGCCGGCCGGGTTGGTGGGCGCGGTGACGCCGGTGCAGGTGCTGGTCGCGGTCAGCGGCGGCCGGCTGCTAGCACCGGGCTGGCCGTCGACGCGGTAGCCGCCCGTTCGCAACACCAGTTGCCCCTGATGCGCCACGTGGGAATCGGTGATCCTCGCGAAGGCACCTGCCCGACAAATGGTTTCGGGTCGGGCCATCGAATGTGTGAGGAGAAACGGTGTCGTTGGAAGAACACAAGCGTCGCGAGCGGGCCCAGGCGATCGGCTTGTTCCGGTATCAGTTGATCTGCCCCGCCCTGGAGGCCGGGTTGTCGACCAAACAGCGTGGCCGACTGGTCCGCGAGATCGCGCAGCGCACCCATGTCGACCCGTTCGGCACCCGGGTGCAGATCGCACGACCGACCCTGGACCGCTGGATCCGGCGTTACCGGGCCGGCGGGTTCGAAGCCCTGGTGCCCGAGCCGCGCAGGCTGGCCACCCGCACCGACGTCGGGGTGCTGGAGTTGGCCGCCTCGCTGAAGCGGGAGAACCCCTCGCGCACCGCCGCGCAGGTGGCCCGCATCCTGCGCACCGCCACCGGCTGGGCGCCCTCGGAATCCACGCTGCTGCGTCATTTCCACCGCTGTGAGCTGATGGGCCCGACCGCCGGGGGCGCCGGTGAGGTGTTCGGCAGGTTCGAAGCCGCCGATCCCAATGAGCTGTGGGTCGGCGACGCCCTACACGGCCCGCGGGTCGGGGACCGCAAAACCTACCTGTTCGCCTTCCTGGATGATCACTCCCGGCTGGTGGTCGGGCACCGGTTCGGGTTCGCCGAGGACACCGTGCGCCTGGCCGCCGCATTGAAACCGGCGTTGGCCGCCCGCGGCGTGCCGGCATCGGTCTACGTCGACAATGGTTCGGCGTTCGTCGACGCCTGGCTGCTGCGAGCATGCGCGAAGCTCGGGATCCGGCTGGTGCACTCGACACCCGGGCGCCCGCAGGGCCGCGGCAAGATCGAACGATTTTTCAGGACCGTGCGTGAGCAGTTCCTCGTCGAGGTCACCGACACTAGCACCGAGGACCTCGCGGCGGCCGGGGTCGACCACGCTGGGGCGTTGTTGGAACTCAACCGGCTGTTCATGGCGTGGGTGGAGACCGAATACCACCGCCGCACCCACACCGAGACCGGGCAATCACCGCTGGTGCGCTGGGAGACCGGCTGGGAACGCGTCGGGCGCACCCCGGCGTTGCCGACGGCGGCGGACCTGACCGAAGCGTTCCTGTGGTCAGAATTCCGGGTGGTCACCAAGACCGCCACCGTCTCCCTGCACGCCAACACCTACCGGGTCGACCCCGCCCTGACCGGCCGCCGCGTCGAGCTGGTGTTCTCCCCGTTCGACCTCGAGACGATCGAGGTCCGCCACGGCGACCGCAGTTACGGCCAGGCCATAGCCCACACGATCACCCGCCACGCCCACCCCAAAGCCCGACCCGAGACGGTCGACCCCGCGCCGCCGCCGACGACGGGGATCGACTACCTGGCGTTGACCGCCGCCGCCCACCACGACCAGCTGCGCGACGACGAACGCATCGGCTACCACGCCCTCTACGGAGATCATCAGCTGCCCGGTCAGCTGTCGCTCACCGACCTCACTGCTGCCGGCGGCGAGTTCGAGGACGGGGTGTCGGCGTGAGTATCCAACGGCTGCAATCACATTGGGGATTCACCCGGATGCCGTTCGGACGGGATCTGGCCCCGTCGATGCTGCACCGCCACGCTGGTCACAGCGAAGCGATCGCCCGGATCTCCTGGTGTGTGGACCAATGCGCCATCGGCGTCATCACCGGCGAAGTCGGGGCGGGCAAAACCGTGGCCATCCGCGCGGCCGCCACCTCCCTGGATCCGGCACGGCACGTCATCATCTACCTGGCCAACCCCACCATCGGCGTGCGCGGCATGCTCACCCACATCGTGGCCACCCTCGGACACACCCCGGCGTTTCACACCGCGCGGCTGGCTCCCCAAGCCGCCGACGCGCTGGCCGCCGAACACGCCGAACGGGGCCGCAACCCCGTGCTCGTCGTCGATGAAGCCCACCTGCTCGACAACCACCAACTCGAAGCGATCCGCCTTTTGACCAACCACGACATGGACTCCGGATCACCGTTCGCCGTCGTGCTGGTCGGGCAACCCACCCTGCGCCACCGGCTGCGCCTCGGAGTCTTGGCGGCGTTGGATCAGCGCATCGCGGTGCGCTACACCCTGCCCGGCATGACCGCAGCCGACACCGCCGACTACATCGCCCATCACACCAAGATCGCCGGCCGCTCCGATGCGCTGTTCGCCGACGACGCGATGACCCTGATCCACAACGCCTCCCGCGGGCACCCCCGCGCGGTCAACAACCTCGCCCTGCACGCGTTGACCGCCGCGTTCGCCGCCGGACACTCCATCGTCGGAGAGAAAGCCGCCCGCATCGCCATCAGCGAAACAGCAACCGACTGAACCCAATCCGCTGCACCGCGACGACGACCACGTCACCGCGGCGAGGAACCCGTCACCGAGAACACCAACGCCCCGCACGCCACAAGCGAGCGGGGCGTTCTCACCAGTACATCGTCATCAACGCCGATGACGCCGACATCCTCATCCACAGCGACGGCCAACAG
>JAXHTL010000330.1:0-3358 GCA_034190095.1 Actinomycetota bacterium | reverse complement strand
TGGCGGTCAGCAACCCCGAGCTGGTCCCCCGGCTGGTGCTCGTCGACGTCACCCCGTCCGCGCCGGAGCGGCACACCGAGATGACCGACGCCCAGAAGGGCACCGTGGCCCTGGTCGGGGGCGAGCGTTCGTTCCCGACCTTCGACGCGATGCTCGAGGTGACCGTCGCCGCCGCACCCCACCGTGATCGGGAGTCGTTGCGGCGCGGGGTGTTCCACAACGCCAAGCGACTCGAGGACGGCTCCTGGACGTGGCGCTACGACGCCATCCGCACCGGCGAGGGGTTCGAAGGGCTCTGGGACGACGTGCCCCGCCTCCACACCCCGACGACGCTGATCCGGGGAGCCAACTCGTTCTTCGTCAACGACGAGGACGCCGAAGCGTTCTCGGCGGCCGCACCCGGCTTCCAGCGCACGCACATCGTCGAGGACTCGGGACATTCGGTGCAAAGCGATCAGCCGCGGGCCCTGGTGCAGCTGCTGCGCACCGTGCTCAGCGGCTGATCACAGCGCATCGAGCGGCCGCAGCCTGCGCCGCCGGCAACCCACCACCAACAGGGTCAGCAGCACCGACACCGTGGACGGTGCCTGCGGCACAACGCTGTAGCCCAAGTCCCGCAGGATGGCGAGTTCGACCTCGCTGAGCTCCCGGGGTCCCGGCCCGGTCCCGGTCGCCGCGTTCATCAGCTTCTCGTTCGAGCCGGTGAAGGTTTCGTCGTCGAGATGGTGCATCGAGCTGCCCGACGCCCACACCTGCGGCGTGTACAGCGGCACCGGCGCGCCGTAGGCCGCGACGGCGTTGGCTCCCCCGAAATAGAGGCCCCCGTTGCCGCCGGTGAGGTTGGCGTCGTAGGCGTCGATCCACTCGTAGTTGTCGTCGATGACCGGTGTTCCGTCGGCGGTGACGATGAAACTGTCGTAGTCGAGCCGGTAGGCCGAGGAACCGCCGTTCTGGGTCACCGTGGTCAGGAACCCGAGGGAGTGCACCAGTTCGTGCATGGCGACCGAGGTGAAGTCGAACCGGCCGGCGGAGACCTGGTCGTCGTAATCCCAGGAATAGCCGAAGTTCCACTCGATCTCACCGTCGGCATCGGAGCCGTTCGCATCGACTCCGGTGGTGATCTTCTGCTGAACCACCGTCGGCCAGTATCCCGGTGTGGCGCTGACCAGGTCGCTACCCGCCATGGCCAGGGTGCCCGACCCCACCGAGTTCGTACCGGTGACCTCGTAGGTCAGGGTGACCGGTTCGTCGACCACGAAGTAGACCATCAGATCACTGGCGGCACGCTGCAACGCCTCCCGGCGTTCGGTCGTCCAGTACTGGGCGCCGTCGGTGTAGATGAACTCGAAGGTGATGCCGACCCCGCCGCCGGCGGTCTGGCGGACCACCGGCCGCACCCAGGTGCCCGGCGCGCGGAACGGGTCGAGCAGGTTGACGTGCAGCCCCTGATCGAGTGCGACCACGCTGAAAGTGTCCCGCCCGGTGAAGAACTCACCTGGCACATAGGTGTAGGTGCCGTCGGCGGCGAGTTCCAGGGTGCCCAGCGCCGGAGCCTCGGAGACGCGGTAGACGATGGGATCGCCGTCGGGGTCGACGCCGATCACCGCACCGGTGATCGGCCCGGAATCCAGGCCGGTGAGCTGGACCGTTTCGACGTCGGGAGCCTGGTTGAAGAAGGTGCGGCGGATGTTCAGCACCGCCGCCTCCAGCCCGCCCTTGAAGGCCGGGGACACCGGCAGCGCGTTGATCAACGCCAGGTTCAACGCCGTGAAGCCTTCGATCACCGACCCGGTGAGCTCCTGCCAGCTGCCGGGCGCGGCGGCCGCCGAAGACTGCGGTGTCGGCGAGTGAGCCGCCGACACAGTTGCGATGCCCGCGTCCTGCACCTCCACGTCGACCGAATCGTATGCCGGCGCACCCCGCACTTTCGTGACGACGGTCTGCTCGGGGCTGGAGTCGGTGTCGGCCTCCGGAACGCCGTCCGCGCCGTCCTGGGTGCCGAGTTGCTCGACGTCGCCGGACTCCTCGTCCTGAACCCTGACTGCCGCCTCAGCAAGGCCGGCGGAGGTGTCGAGCGTGTCTGAGGAGTTGGAGGAGTTGGAGGTGTCGGCGTCCTCCGATTCCGCCTCGAGGTCGACGTCTGCGTCCAGATCAGCGTCGGTATCTGCGTCCAGGTCTGCGTCGGTGTCCAGGTCTGCGTCGGTGTCTACATCGGCGTCGGTGTCGAGGTCGGCGCCGTCCTCGGCCTCGAGGTCGTCGCCGGTCTCGAGATCGGTCTGGTCGTCGGTGTCGGGATCACCCTCGGATTCATCGGCGGCCCCGGACGAGTCCGTGCTGTCGGCCGATCCGCTGTCATCGGAGGATGACGGTGCCGAAGACGACGCGGTTCCCGCCGCAGAGTCGGTGTCGGCGAGCGCCGTGGGCGTTCCCCACACCGACGGGCCCAGCAGAGCCGCCCCGACCGCAGCCGATCCCAGGCCCAGGCGCAGCCAACACCGTGCCGCCCGCGTCGAGGCATGGCGTGGATGCGGCCTGCCGCCGTCCTCGAGGCCGTTGCCGCTGGTTGTGCCCATCTCAGTGATCCTCCGTCATCCCGTCGGGCTAGAGGCTACGCCGGGTCGCAGCTCCGGTGTGGCAAATGGGCCCGAGCAGCGGGCCGCCGCGACGCCGTCACAGCATCACGGGGTGTCAGCCGGGCGTTCATTTTCTGCTTGCCTGCCGCTAGCCCGACTCCCGTAATTTCCCGCGGGTCCCGGCCGACAGCCCGGCCGCGCGTCGACCGTGGAAGGAACCGCACCGCCATGGCTCTTGTGCCGCTGAACCTGTTTGTCAACCATGACGGAAAGTCCAAACGGCAGCACATCACGTGCGTCTACAAGTGCGGGGACGCCTGTTCGAAGCCGGTGCCCAACCGCAGCGACAACGAGTACCTCGGCGACATCGTCAAGACGCTGTCGCGTCGCTCCATGCTGCAGGCCGGCGGGGTCGCGGTGCTGGCCGTCGGCGCCGGATCGGTACTGGCCGCCTGCTCCAGCGATTCCCCACCAGCCGCGACGTCCACCTCGTCGTCGCCCGCCCCCGCCGAACCCCCAGCCGGGATGAACTTCGCCTCGGTGGCACCCAACAGTGAGGACGCGGTCGTCGTCGCCGACGGCTACGAACAGTCCGTGGTGATCAGCTGGGGCGATCCGGTGCTGCCCGATGCACCCGCGTTCGATGTCGCCAACCAGACCGGCGCCGCCCAGCGGGGCCAGTTCGGGTTCAACAACGACTTCGCCGGTCTGCTGCCCATCCCCGGCAGCCGGAACCGCTACCTGCTGGTCACCAACTTCGAGTACGTGACCCCGGAATTCATGTT
>JAXHTL010000033.1:0-33128 GCA_034190095.1 Actinomycetota bacterium | reverse complement strand
GGTGGGCAGGCGGCGGCGCCGACGCTGGGTGTCGTCGCCTACTTCGCCTTCCCGGTGTTGGCGCTGGCCGCGATCCTGGCCACCGGCCCACCAGGCCAGTTCACCCAGACACAGCCCGGCGAGCGCGGAGACCGCCAGCAGGCGCCACCGCCGCGCCAGGCCACCGACCCGCCGCGCCACCATCAGGCCGTAGATCACCGCGCCCGCCGCGGTGCCGAACTGCAGCACCGCCATCACCTGGGGCCCCGTTGCCTCGGCACCGAACGCCCACGCGTTGAGCACCCCCGCCGCTGTGACAACGGCGAGCAGAGTGGCCCGCGCCCGGAAGCCCGTGACCGGCACCCCCATCGCCACTCCCTTCCGGCTGCGCGCGCGTCGCCTTCCGGAACGCTAGCTAACCAGCAGTGATCAACGCGACAGCGGTCAACGCGAGCATCATCCCAATTCCCTGCCAGCGGGTGACCCGCTCACGCAACACCACGATCGCCAGCAGCACCGTCGCGGCGGGGTACAGCGCGATCAGCACCCCCGCCAGCGACAGCAGCGAAGCCTGCAGCGCCAGCAGCGAGGACACCGTGGCCACGGTGTCCAACGCACCGGCCAGCAGCGCGAGCCGCAGCGGCACCCCCCGGACCATCACCAGGTTCGCGGTCAGCATCGCCGCGATGACGACGATCACGATCGCCGCCACCCGGCCGAGCACCAGCGGCCACAGCTTGGCCTCGACCGGAATCTGGTCGAGGATCACGAAGTTCATCCCGAACGCCACCCCGGCGCCGACGGTCAGCCACGCCACCGTGGCGGTGAACCGGTGCGGCCGGGTGTCCTCGTCGCTGACCTCGCGGCTGACGAGCACCACCGCGATCAGCGCCAGCACCACGCCGACACCCGCCACCGCGCTCGGGCGCTCCCCCAGCGCGAGCCCGACGCCGACCGGCACCCCGGCGACCAGCACCGCCGTCAGCGGTGAGACCACCGAGATGGGCCCGGAGCCCAGCGCCGCGTAGAACCACCACACCCCGAACGCCTGACCGATCCCGGAGGCCAGCCCCCACAGCACGGCCGGCGTGCTCAGCTGTCCGCCCAGCGGAGCGGCCGCCAGGATCAGCAGCACCAATGCGACCGGGTAGGAGACCACGACCACCCGCAGCGCGGCGACGCGGCGCGAGGCGATACCGCCGACGAAGTCGCTGATGCCGTAGCCCAGCGCCGCGACCAGGGCGGTGAGGATGCCGATCAGCTCATGCCCTTGGCCCGGCGACCCATCTCCCGGGTGATCTCCCGCTCGGCGTCGCGGCGCGCGATGTCCTGTCGCTTGTCGTGGGCCTGTTTACCGCGGGCCAGCGCCAGTTCCACCTTGACCTTGCCGCCGGTGAAGTACAGCGACAGCGGCACCAGCGTGAGGTTGCCGTCGCGGATCTTGCCGACCAGGGTGTCGATCTGGCGCCGATGCAGCAGCAGCTTGCGGTTGCGCCGCGGCGCATGGTTGGTCCAGGTGCCGTGGTGATACTCCGGGATGTGCAGGTTGCGCAGCCAGATCTCGCCGTCGTCGACGGTGGCGAACGCGTCGGCCAGCGACGCCTGCCCTTCGCGCAGGCTCTTGACCTCGGTCCCCATCAGCGCGACACCGGCCTCGAAGGTCTCCAGGATCGCGAAGTTGTGCCGCGCCCTGCGGTTGGTGGCCACCACCTGGTTGTTGCTGTCCTTGACCGGCTTGGCCTTCTTGCCTTGTCTGGTCATGAGCTACCTGCGCACGTAGAGGCGCAACGTGACGTAGGCCGTGATACCCGACATCGCCAGGCCCAGGAACAACATCCACGGCGCGCTGTAGTACAGCACGTCGGCGTAGTCGATCTTGGCGATGAGGTTGGCCTGATAGAACTGGTCGAGCGCGTTCTCCAGGAACAACGCCCGCACCGCGATCAGCCCCACGATCGCGATGATCACACCG
This sequence comes from Actinomycetota bacterium, assembly GCA_034190095.1. Taxonomy (GTDB): domain Bacteria; phylum Actinomycetota; class Actinomycetes; order Mycobacteriales; family Mycobacteriaceae; genus Mycobacterium. The sequence goes on along the minus strand of JAXHTL010000033.1, from coordinate 31,177 downwards.
ATCAGCGCCGCCACCATCGCCTCCACCAGGAACGGTAGCTGCGTGTACCACCGGGTCGCGCCCACCAGGCGCATGATCCCGATCTCGGTTCTTCGGGTGTAGGCCGCGACCTGCACCATGTTGGCGATCAGCAACACCGCGCCGATCGCCTGCACCAGCGCCACCGCGAAGGCCGCACTGCTGATGCCGTCGAGCACCGCGAAGAGCCGATCGATCAGATCCTTCTGGTTGAGCACGTTGAGCACGCCGGGTTGACCGACCATCGCCTCGTCGAAGGCCTCGTGTTGTTCGGGGTTGTCGAGTTTGACGACGAACGACGCCGGGAACGCGTCGCGGCCCGCGACGTCCTCGTACTGCGGGAATTTCGCGATGGCGTCCTGATAGGCGTCCTCCTGGTTCAGGAAGCGCACCGAGCGCACGTCGTCGCGCGCCTCGATCTGCTCGCGCAGCGCCTTGCACGGGTCGGCGTCGCAGGTCGGATCGTTGGCCGACACGTCGTTGGTCAGGAAGACCTGGCTCTCCACCCTGTCGAGGTAGATGGCGCGCGACTGGTCGGCCAGCCGAATCACCAGCAGTCCCCCGCCGAACAGGCCGATGGAGATGGCGGTGGTGAGGATCATCGCGACCGTCATGGTCACGTTGCGGCGAAGCCCGGTGACGACCTCGTTGACGAGAAAGCCGAAGCGCACTTAACGATCCATTCCGTAGACGCCGCGCTGTTCGTCGCGAATCAGCCGGCCGAGTTCGAGTTCGACGACACGTTGCCGCATCGAGTCGACGATGTGGTGGTCATGGGTGGCCATCACCACCGTGGTTCCGGTGCGGTTGATCCGCTCCAGCAGATCCATGATGTCCTTGCTGGTCTCGGGGTCGAGGTTGCCGGTCGGCTCGTCGGCGAGCAGCACCAGCGGCCGGTTCACGAACGCCCGGGCGATCGCGACGCGCTGCTGCTCACCGCCGGACAGTTCGGCCGGCATCCGGTTGGCCTTGCCGGACAGGCCGACCATCTCGAGCACGTCGGGAACCACCCGGTTGATGGTGTCGGCGCGCTTGCCGATCACCTCGAGGGCGAAGGCGACGTTCTCGAACACCGACTTCTGCTGCAGCAGCCGGAAGTCCTGGAAGACCACCCCGATCACCTGCCGCAGCCCCGGGATGTGGCGCCCGGACAGCTTGTTCACATGAAACTTCGAGACCCGGATGTCACCGGATGAGGGCTGTTCCTCGGCCAGCAACAGCCGCATGAACGTCGACTTTCCCGACCCCGACGGGCCGATCAGGAAGACGAACTCACCCTTGTCGATCTTGACCGAGACGTTGTCCAGCGCCGGACGGGCAGACGACTTGTACTGCTTGGACACGCGCTCGAGGGTGATCATCACGGCACGCCAGTGTAGCGGGGTGTCGCCCGACCACCCCGCAGCTAGGGCGGTGGCTGCGTCGTCGGTGTCGTCGGCGTGGTCGCGGCGGTGGTCGGCGACGGCGCCGTCGTCAGCGGCGGGGTCTGGGTGAAGGTCTGCGGATTGAGCGGCCCCGACCCGTCGGGATCGACGACCGTCGTCGTCGGGGAGGGCGTGATGGTCCCGTCCGGTCCCGGGGTCGGGGATTCATCGGCAGAGGTGGTCGTCTCGGTGACGGACGTGGTCGTCGGGGTCGTGGTGGTGGGTTCGGCCTCACGGGTGCGCACGTTGGTCCGCGGCACCCAGGTGTAGTCCGGGTCGGGCACATAGCCCGGCGGGACCAGCTGGTCCACCGGCTGCTCGGGAACCTGCAGGGGCGCCGAGTACGTCTCGTAGACCCAGAAAAGGGCGAAGAACGCCACGATCAGCCCCAGGGTCGAGACGCGGACCCGCCCGAACACCCGGGCGCCGGAGCGCCGGTCCCGGCGCGGCCGGTCCTTCAGGAAAGCGGGCAGCTTCACGACTTCTGCTCCCCTCGGGCCGGGGCACCGCTCTGGGTGGCGACCACATCGCCGGTGGGGCTGATGTTGCTGACCGTCGGGGTGTGGTCCTTGGTGGCGATACCGGCCGTGGCCAGCGCGGCGATGATCAGGATCCGCAGCCGGCGGCCGACCTCGAACTGCTTGCCGGGCAACGTGCGCGCCACCATGCGCAGGTTCACCGTGTCGACCTCGATGCTCTCCACACCCATCAGCTGCGGCGTGTCCAGCAGCAACGCCCGCAGCTCGTCGTCCTCCATCGCCCGGTCGCCGACGGCGTGCAACACCTCGTTGACGTGGTTGAGGTCGGCGGTGGTGGGCACCGGGATGTCGACGACCGCGCGGGCCCAGTCCTTGGACATGTTGAGCGACCGCACGATGTTGCCGTTGGGAACCGTCCAGACCTCCCCCTCGCCGGTGCGCAGCTTGGTCACCCGCAGGGTGACCTCCTCCACCGTGCCCTCGGCCTCGTTGGGGGCGCCGAGCATGTTCACCTGGACCAGGTCGCCGAAACCGTACTGCCGTTCGGTGATGATGAAGAATCCGGCCAGCAGGTCCTGCACCAGTTTCTGAGCGCCGAAGCCCAGCGCGGCACCGATCACCGCGGCCGGCGCCACCAGCGAGCTGACCGGGATCGCCAGGATGTCGGTGATCTGCACACCGACCATGACGAACAGCAACGCCACCGACACCCACGAGATGACCGAGGCCACCGCCTGGCGGTGCTTGGCGCTCTCGGTGCGGACCAGTTGGTCGCTTTCCTGGTACTGCGCGTCGATACGGCGGGTGATGCGCTTGGCGGTCCAGCTGATGAACCGGGCCGCCAGCAGGGCACCGATCACCAGCAGCGCGATGGGCACCCCGCGGGCCAGGATCCAGATGCCGGTGTCGCCCGCCCAGAAGCCCTGCCAGGTCTGGCCCAGTCCGAGGGCGGTCAGGGTGTCAGTCGTCATCACGCCGGTTGCGCCACCGGATACCGGCCTCCAGGAAGCCGTCGATGTCGCCGTCGAGGACGGAGGCGGGATTGCCGACCTCGTACTCGGTGCGCAGATCTTTGACCATCTGGTAGGGGTGCAGGACATAGGAACGCATCTGGTTGCCCCACGAGCTGCCGCCGTCGCCCTTCAGCGCATCCATCTCGGCGCGCTCCTCCTGGCGTTTGCGTTCCAGCAGCTTGGCCTGCAGCACCCGCATCGCCGAGATCTTGTTCTGCAGTTGGGACTTCTCGTTCTGGCATGTCACTACGATGCCCGTCGGGATGTGGGTCAAACGCACCGCCGAGTCGGTCGTGTTGACCGACTGTCCCCCGGGACCACTGGAGCGGTAGACATCCACGCGGACATCGGATTCCGGGATGTCGATGTGGTCGGTGGTCTCGGTGACGGGCAGCACCTCGACCTCGGCGAACGACGTCTGCCGGCGCCCCTGGTTGTCGAACGGGCTGATGCGCACCAGCCGGTGGGTGCCCTGCTCGACCGACAGCGTGCCGTAGGCGAACGGGGCGTGCACCGCGAAGGTTGCGCTCTTGATGCCCGCTTCCTCGGCGTAGGAGGTGTCGAACACCTCGACCGGGTACTTGTGCTGCTCGGCCCACCGGATGTACATCCGCATCAGCATCTCGGCCCAGTCGGCGGCGTCCACCCCGCCGGCCCCGGACCGGATGTTGACCAGCGCCTCGCGCTCGTCGTACTCACCGGAGAGCAGCGTGCGGACCTCCATCGCCTCGATGTCCTCGCGCAGCTGGGCGAGCTCGGCATCGGCCTCGGCGAGCGCTTCGGAGGCGTCGGCGCCGCCCTCTTCGGCGGCGAGTTCGTAGAGCACCGGCAGGTCCTCGACGCGCTGGCGCAACTCCTCGACCCGGCGCAGCTCGCCCTGGGCGTGCGACAGCTCGCTGGTGACCCGCTGGGCCCGGGACTGGTCGTCCCACAGGTTGGGGTCGGAGGCCTCGTGCTCGAGCTTCTCGACGCGACCGCGAAGCCCCTCGACGTCGAGAACACGCTCCACCGTGGTGAGCGTGGAGTCGAGGGCAGCGATATCGGCTTGACGGTCAGGATCCACGAGAATTCAGGGTACTCACCCTGCTGGTTCGCCCGCCGATACGCATGCCGAAGCGGCGACGCCGGCGCCCCGAGCGGCCCCGGGGAAACGCCACGGATTCTGCATGACCGCCGTCGGCGGCGCCGGGTGCGATCTAGCATCGAATTCGACACCCCGCCTGGCCGCGTCCGCGACAGCCCCTTGCGTTGCAGCCGGGCAGCGACGGAAGGCAGCCCTTCATGCCCCCAGTGCGCCCGTACCATGTGGCGATCGTCGGCTCCGGACCTTCGGGGTACTTCGCCGCGGCTTCCCTGCTGAGGTTCGCCTCGGGCCCCGACGCCGATCGCGATGTGCGGATCGACATGCTGGAGATGCTTCCCACCCCGTGGGGCCTGGTTCGCTCCGGCGTCGCCCCCGACCACCCGAAGATCAAGTCGATCAGCGCACAGTTCGAGAAGACCACAGCCGACCCGAGATTCCGGTTCTTCGGCAACATCAAGGTCGGCGAGCACGTCACGACCGAGGAGCTCGCCGAGCGCTACGACGCGGTCATCTACGCGGTGGGCGCCCAGTCGGATCGCGCGCTGGGCATCCCGGGTGAGGATCTGCCGGGCAGCGTGTCCGCCGTCGACTTCGTCGGCTGGTACAACGCCCATCCGCACTTCGAACAGATGAGGCCCGACCTGTCCAGCGGTCGCGCGGTGGTGGTGGGCAACGGCAACGTCGCCCTGGACGTGGCCCGCATCCTGGTCAGTGACCCCGATGTGCTGGCCGCCACCGACATCGCCGACCACGCGCTGAAGTCGCTGCTGCCGCGCGGCATGGAAGAGGTGCTCGTCATCGGCCGCCGGGGCCCGCTGCAGGCCCCGTTCACGACGATGGAGCTGCGTGAGCTCGGCGGCATGGAAGCCCTCGGCGACGTGGACGTCATCGTCGATCCGGCCGACCTGGCCGACATCACCGACGACGACCTCGAGGCCGCCGGAAAGACGGTGCGCAACAACGTCAAGGTGCTGCGCGGCTACGCCGAGCGGGGGCCGCAGGGCCGGAAGCGCCGCATCGTGTTCCGGTTCCGCACCTCGCCGATCGAGATCAAGGCCGGCGATGCGCCCGACTCGGGGGTGGCCTCGATCGTGTTGGGCCGCAACGAGCTGGTCAGCGGCGCCGACGGCCGGGTGGTGGCCAAGGACACCGGCGAGCGGGAGGAGGTGCCGACCCGGCTCGTGGTGCGCGCGGTCGGATACCGCGGCCTGCCGATGCCGGGGCTGCCGTTCGACGAACGCAGCGGCACGGTTCCGCACGTCGACGGCCGGGTGCGCGACACCCGCAACGCCTACGTGGTCGGCTGGATCAAACGCGGGCCCACCGGGGTGATCGGCAGCAACAAGAAGGACTCCCAGGACACCGTCGACACGCTGCTCGCCGACCTGCGCGAGGCCGATCTCGCCGAGTTCGACGCCGATCACGGCGAACGGCTGGCCCAGTGGCTGTCGAGCCGTCAGCCCAACCTGGTCACCGACGACCAGTGGCAGTTGATCGACGCCCACGAGCGGTCAGCCGGCAAGCCGAAGGGGCGCCCGCGGGTCAAGCTGACGAACCTGCGCGAGCTGCTGCGCATCGGGCGCGGCTGACGACGAAGCGGGCGAGGGACGAGCCCGTGAGGAGTCAGCCCAACCAACCGGGCTGACGACGAAGCGGGCGAGGGACGAGACCCCGCAGGTGTGGCCCCCACGGAGTTCCTGCCGCGGGTTTCTGCCGCGGGTGCTCTCGGCGGGATCGACACCACGGCGGCGCCTCACCGGTATCGGCTGTCAACCACAGCCCTGGTGTCGAGGTGGGCCGTAGCACCCGTACCGAGCACGCTCCCAGCGCGTGGCCGCACCAGAGCCGCCGCCGGATCAGCCCTGTTGTGGCGGCAGCGGGTCCGGGCGTTGCACGTAGCCCCACTTGTCCGGGTTCTTCGGCGAGTACATCACGTCGCTGAGCTGCCCCATGGTCGGCCAGGCGTCCACGTCCACGGCCAGGCGGGCATACACCACGTGCTCGTCGACGGTCGGGCCGTTGATCACTCCGGTGATGGTGACGTACTGCTCGCCGGTGACGCCGTCGGGACGTGGACTGACGCCGGTGACCAGCAGCGTTCCTTGAACCCAGTCGCTACCGGCCCCCCGTCGCCGCATGATCCACGGCGCCGCCAGGAGGACGATCGCACCGATGACGAGCAGCATGACCCCGATTTCCACCACACCGACATGGTAGGACGACAGCTATGACCACCCTGACCGATGACGTGTCGTTGGCCCTCGACCTGGCCGAGGAGGCCGACACGCTGACCATGCAGCGGTTCGGCGCGATGGATCTGCAGGTGCAGACCAAGCCGGACATGACCCCGGCCACCGACGCCGATCTCGACACCGAGAAGCTGCTGCGGTCGCGACTGGCCGAGCGTCGTCCCGGCGACTCGGTGTTCGGCGAGGAGTTCGGTGGCACCCAGGAGTTCCACGGCCGGCAGTGGGTGATCGACCCGATCGACGGCACGAAGAACTTCGTGCGGGGGGTGCCGGTGTGGTCGACGCTGATCGCGTTGCTGGCCGATGGGGTGCCGGTGGCCGGCGTGGTCAGCGCACCCGCGCTGGGGCGCCGGTGGTGGGCGGGCCAGGGCCTGGGTGCGTTCACCTCGTTCGGCGGGACGACCCGGCGGCTCTCGGTCTCGGGGGTGGACGCGCTCGATGCCGCGAGCCTGTCGTTCTCCGACCTGACGACGGGGTGGGAGCAGGAGCGGTCCCGGTTCGTGGCGCTGACCGACTCGGTCTGGCGGGTCCGCGGCTACGGCGACTTCTGGTCGTACTGCCTGGTGGCCGAGGGTGCGGTCGACATCGCCGTGGAGCCCGAGGTCAAGCTGTGGGATCTGGCGCCGCTGGACATCCTGGTGCGCGAGGCCGGGGGCCGGTTCACGAACCTGGCCGGCGAACCCGGACCCCACGGCGGCAGCGCGGTGGCCACCAACGGGCTGCTGCACGACGCGGTGCTGTCCGCGCTGGCGCACTGACCACGACCCGGCCACCGGCGGCGTTGCTGGGCGGTGCGGCGGCAGCTGTGAGGTGTGTTACAAACACACCGACCTTACTCGACAGTCAGTTCACGTACCTTACTCTGGAGTCAGTTGCGCGTCCGCGCATCGGAGACCACCACACGAGGGCAGCTGACAATGACGAACACCCTCCCGTCCAAGCACGGCGGCCGTGAGAGCGCCGTCGGTCTGCAGAAACACAAGCGCTCGGCGACCGACATCGGGTTGGCCCTGATCACCCCCATCGTGGGTCAGGAGTTCCTGGACCGTTACAACCTGCGGGACCCGCTCAACCGCGGCCTGCGTTACGGCGTCAAGACGGTGTTCTCCGCTGCCGGTGCGTCCACCCGGCAGTTCAAGCGCGTCCAGGGGCTCGGGAAGCCCGCCACCCGGCTCAAGGCCGGCAAAGCCGACTACTTCGACCTGACTCCCGACGACGACCAGAAGATGATCGTCGAGACCGTCGAGGAGTTCGCTGCGGAAATCCTGCGGCCCGCCGCGCACGACGCCGACGATGCCGCGGCATACCCGCCGGACCTGATCCCGAAGGCCGCCGAACTCGGTATCACCGCCATCAACGTCCCCGAGGACTTCGACGGCATCGCCGAGCACCGCACCACGGTGACCAACGCGCTGGTCGCCGAGGCGCTCGCCTACGGCGACATGGGTCTTGCGCTGCCGATCCTGGCCCCCGGTGGCGTCGCCGCCGCGCTGACCCACTGGGGCAGCGCCGACCAGCAGGCCACCTATCTGGCCGAGTTCGCCGGTGACAAGGTGCCGCAGGCGTGCGTCGCGATCGCCGAACCCCACCCGCTGTTCGATCCGACGGCGCTCAAGACCACCGCGGTGCGCACCCCCAGCGGCTACCGGCTCGACGGCGTCAAGTCACTGGTTCCCGCGGCCGCCGACGCCGAACTGTTCGTCGTCGCCGCGCAACTCAACGGCAAACCGGCACTGTTCCTCGTCGAGGCCGACACCTTGGGCGTGACCGTCAAGGCCGACCCCAGCATGGGTATCCGCGCCGCCGCGCTCGGCCAGGTCGAACTCGACAAGGTCAGCGTGCCGCTGGGCGCACGACTCGGCGACGATGCCAGCGAGGCCGAGCACGCGCAGAACTACTCCGAGGCCATCGCGTTGTCCCGGCTGGGTTGGGCGGCGTTGGCCGTGGGCACCTCCCACGCCGTGCTCGACTACGTCGTCCCCTACGTCAAGGAGCGCGAGGCGTTCGGTGAGCCGATCGCCCACCGGCAGTCGGTCGCGTTCATGTGCGCCAACATCGCCATCGAGCTCGACGGTCTGCGCCTGATCACCTGGCGCGGCGCCGCGCGCGCCGAACAGGGGCTGTCGTTCGCCCGCGAGGCCGCCCTGGCCAAGAAGCTCGGCACCGACAAGGGCATGCAGATCGGCCTCGACGGCGTGCAGTTGCTCGGCGGGCACGGCTACACCAAGGAACACCCGGTCGAACGCTGGTACCGCGATCTGCGGGCGATCGGCGTCGCCGAAGGTGTCATCGTTCTTTAACCGCGGCGTTCGGTAAGGAGAGAGCTCATCATGGCAATCAATCTGGAAATGCCCAAGAAGCTCCAGGCGGTCATCGAGAAGGGCCACCAGGGCGCCGCGGAGATGCTGCGGCCGATATCGCGCAAGTACGACCTCAAGGAACACGCCTACCCGGTCGAGCTGGACACCCTGGCCGACCTGTTCGAGGGCATCTCGGAGGCCAAGACGATCTCGTTCGCCGGTGCCGAGGCGTTCCGCGACGGAACCGTGACCGCCGACGGCAAGAAGGCAACGGTCAACGGCGCCAACATGTCTGCGTTGCTCAATGCGTTGGAGATCAGCTGGGGCGATGTGGCGTTGCTGCTGTCGGTGCCCCGCCAGGGCCTGGGCAATGCGGCGATCTCCTCGGTCGCCACGCCCGAGCAGCTCGAGAAGCTCGGCAAGGATGTCTGGGCCGCGATGGCGATCACCGAACCCGGTTTCGGGTCGGACTCGGCGGCGGTCACCACGACCGCCGTCCTCGACGGGGACGAATACGTCATCAACGGCGAGAAGATCTATGTCACCGCGGGTTCGCGGGCCAGCCACATCGTGGTGTGGGCGACCCTGGACAAGACCAAGGGGCGCGCGGCGATCAAGTCCTTCATCGTGCCGCGCGAGTACCCGGGTGTCACCGTCGAGCGGCTCGAGAACAAGCTCGGCATCAAGGCCTCCGACACCGCGGCGATCCGTTTCGAGAACGTGCGCATCCCCCGGGACAATCTGCTCGGCAACCCGGACGTCAACGTCGAGAAGGGTTTTGCCGGCGTCATGGAGACGTTCGACAACACCCGCCCGATCGTGGCCGCGATGGCCGTGGGCATCGCGCGCGCCGCGCTGGAGGAACTGCGCAAGATCCTGACCGATGCCGGAATCGAGATCTCCTACGACAAACCCGCGCACGCGCAGAGCGCGCCGGCCGCCGAGTTCCTGCGGATGGAAGCCGACTGGGAGGCGGGCTACCTGCTGACGGTGCGCTCGGCGTGGCAGGCCGACAACCGCATCCCGAACTCCAAGGAAGCATCCATGGGCAAGGCCAAGGCCGCCCGGGTGGCCAGCGACATCACCCTCAAGACGGTCGAATTGGCCGGCACCACCGGATATTCCGAGCAGACGCTGCTGGAGAAGTGGGGCCGCGACTCGAAGATCCTCGACATCTTCGAAGGTACTCAGCAGATTCAGCAGCTCGTCGTGGCCCGCCGGCTGCTCAACCTGACTTCAGCACAACTGAAGTAGCGGCCGCGGTCAGAAACCACCCGCCACCGCGACACGGGTGCGGCCGGTGACACCGCCGCCGATGATCGTCTTCAGCACGGCGGGCACCTCGAGAATCGGGATGTCCTTGGTGATCCGTTCGAGGTGACGGGGTTTGAGCTCGCCCTCGAGCTGCGCCCACAGTTGACGGCGCGCTGCGATGGGCAACTGCACCGAGTCGATCCCGGCCAGGGTGACACCGCGCAGGATGAAGGGCATCACCGTGGTCGGCAGATCGGCCGACCGAGCAAGACCCGAGATCGCAGCCACACCAGCATAATTGAGCGCACTCAAGGCGTAGGCCAGGGTGTCGCCGCCCACGCTGTCGACCACGCCCGCCCAGACCGACCTGCTCAGCGGACGCACCTTCTCCCCCTCCGCGGGCAACCGGCCGGTGACCTGGCCGGCGCCGAGTTCCATCAGCCAGTCGTGGGCAGCGGCCTTGCCGGTGGAGGCCACCACCTCGTAACCGAGCCCGGCCAGCAGATCGACGCTGACGCTGCCCACCCCGCCGGTGGCCCCGGTCACCAGCACCGGTCCGTCCGCCGGCGAAACACCCGCCGACCGCAGCGCATTGACGCTCATCGCGGCGGTGAAGCCCGCGGTGCCGATCGCTGCGGCCTCGGCGGTGCTCAGCGCGTCCAGTTTGACGACGTAGTCGGCGGGCAGACGGGCCTTCTCGGCATAGCCGCCGTGCCGGGCCGTTCCGATGTCGTAACCGTGTGCCACGACCCGGTCGCCGACCGCGAAGTCCGCCGATGCGCTGCCGCTCACCGTTCCGGCGATGTCGATGCCGGGGATCAGCGGATACGACCGCGCCACGCCGCCTTTGGGGGTGACGGCCAGCGCGTCTTTGTAGTTGACCGAGGAGTACTCCACGGTGATCTCGACGTCGCCGTCGGGCAGGAACGTTTCGTCGACCACCTCGTGACGCAGCTCGATGCCGCCCTCGGCGTCTTCATGAGCCACCATCGCGTTGATTTCCGCCATGACGGTCACAGTAGTGCCAGCGCGGAACGCGAAAGAAGCCCCCGGCCACGCGGGCCGGGGGCTTCTCTTCGTCGCTGCGATCAGAGCAGGTGAGCCTGCAGGTCCGGCTTCATGGCCTGCAGTTCGGCTCCCCAGTAGGCCCAGTTGTGGGTACCGCTGTCGGGGAAGTTGAACACACCGTTGGTGCCGCCCGCCGCGATGTAGTTGTCGCGGAAGGTGATGTTGGTGCGGATCGTCAGACCTTCGAGGAAGGTGGCCGGCAGATCGCCGCCGCCGAGCTCGTTGGGCTGGCCGTTGCCGCAGTACACCCAGATGCGGGTGTTGTTGGCGACCAGCCGGGGGATCTGCACCATCGGGTCGTTGTACTGCCACGCCGGATCGGTCTCGGCGGGGCCCCACATGTCGTCGGCGCTGTAACCGCCGGCGTCACCCATCGAGATGTTGATCAGGAACGGCCACCAGCCCTCGGAGGGGTTCAGGAAGCCCGACATGGAGCCGGCGTAGACGAACTGTCCCGGGTGGTGTGCGCCGAGGACGAGGGCCGAGCCGCCCGCCATCGACAGACCGACCGCGGCGCTACCGGTGGGCTTGACGTCCCGGTTGGCCTGCAGCCAGCTGGGCAGCTCCTGGGTCAGGAAGGTCTCCCAGTTGTAGGTGAGGCAGCCGTTGTTGCCGCAGGCCGGCTTGTACCAGTTGGCGTAGAAGCTGGACTGGCCGCCGACCGGCATGACCACCGAGATGCCCGAGTCGAGGTACCACTCGAAGGCCTGGGTGTTGATGTCCCAGCCGTTGAAGTCGTCCTGGGCGCGAAGTCCGTCGAGCAGGTACAGCGCCGGTGAATTCGGGCCGCCGCTCTGGAACTGCACCTTGATGTCACGCCCCATCGACGGGGACGGCACCATCAGGTACTCGACCGGCAGGCCCGGCCGGGAAAACGCTCCGGCGGTTGCCGATCCACCGACGACGCCGACCAAGCCGGGCAGCAGGGCCGCGGCGATGGCGGCCACACCGAGCCGGCGCGCCCAGCGCCCACGCATCCTGTCAAGAAGTCTCATACCGTCAATCCATCCATCTTCCGGTACCGCTTGGAGCGGCTTGTCCTGCGACCCCGGCACGGTCGCCGTCGGAACAGAGTGTTTTCGCTGCGCCGTCTGACCACTCCGAATATGCCGAATTGGCTGCGGAGAGTGCCGGAATCTTCAGTTGTCGCGGTTGCAGTAAAACATGTGAAATGCACGGGAGAAAGCCCGTCCACGCCTGTCGGTCGAATTGTAGCGGGCCGAGCGAATTTGACGGCCCGGCAAATCAGGCGGTCGACGGCGACAAATCGGCTCCCCTGACGAGTCGATGACGATGCTCCGCGGGTCCGTCTTCAGTAGGCTCCGCTGATGGCCAGCAGCTCCCGGACTCCCGGCAAGCTGTCGGTGGACGACTGGATCCAGGCCGGGTTCGCGCTGCTGGCCGACGAGGGCCTGGCGGCGCTCAAGATCGACCGTCTGTGCAGTCGGCTGGGGGTCACCAAGGGCAGTTTTTATTGGCATTTCAAAGACATGGCGAGCTACCGCGACGCGATTGTGCAGGCCTGGGGTGAGTTGCGCGATCGCGACCGCAGCAATTTCGGCGACCTGGCGCAGCTGCCGCCCCGCCAGCGGCTGGCCCACATGATGGCCTCGTTGCTCGTCGCGCGGCAGTGGCATCTGGAGCGGGCGATGCGGGAATGGGCGCGCACCGACAGCGCGGCCGCCGACAGCGTGCGCGCCGCCGACCTGCGGGTGCTCGCAGCTGTGCGGCAGGCCTATCTGGACGCCGGGTTCGACACCGACGACGCCGACCTGCGGGCAACCGCGACGTTCGCCGCCGGCATCGGGTTCCTGCACATCTGGGCCGCCCCGCCCGACGAGCGCTCGACTGCACAGCGGGACCGGTTTCTCGACCTCATGCTCTCCCGCTGACGCCGTCCGGGGCTTTCCATACCAAACAGTATGGTACGTTCCGCGAATGTCCGCGGTCGCGACGACGAGCCCCACCGTCACCCCCGAGTTCGTCCGGCAGCTGGCCGAACGCGCCGCCGAAGCCGAGCGGTTGCGCCGCCTGCCGGCGGCCACCCTCGCCGCCCCGCAGGCACGGGCGCTGATCGATCTGCTGGTGCCCGCCCGCCACGGCGGCAGTCAGGCCCCTTTCCCCGCGATCCTCGACCCGGTCCGCGCGTTGTCGCACGGCTGCGCGTCGAGCGCCTGGACCCTCGGCTTCTATGCGCTGCACAACTGGATGCTGGCGCTGTTCGGCGAGCAGGCCCAAGACGAGGCCTTTGCCTCGCGGCCGTTCCTGGCGCCCGCTCCGCTGGCCCCGACCGGCCGCGGCACCGACTGCGCCGGCGGCATCCGGCTCACCGGACGGTGGTCCTGGGCGACGGGCGTGATGGACGGCAACTGGCTGATCGTCGGAGCCCTGCTCGAGCGCGGCCCGGAGTCCATCCAGCCGGCGCTGGCCCTGCTGCCGATGTCGCAGGCACGCATCGAGGATGTCTGGCACACCGACGGCATGCGCGCGACGGGCTCCAACGACGTGGTGATCGACGATGTCTTCGTACCCGAGCACCGCATCGTCGCGGTGGCCGACATCTACACCGGCAACGCGCCGGGCGCCGCCGTACACGGTTGTGCCACCTACCGCTGGCCGATGGTGCCGGCCCTGGCCCTGTTGGCCGCGATGCCGGCGCTGGGCAGCGCCGAGCGCGCCACCGAGATCTACGCCGACCGACTCACCCAGCGCTACCTCGGCTACGAAGGTGTCCTGCAGAAGGACAAACCCGCCGCCTCGGCTCACCTGGGCCAGGCGCACGTCCGGCTGCGGGCCCTGCGCGGCCTGCTGGACGACACCGTGACCGAGATCGAGGACCTGGTCACCGCGGGTGAGTCGGTCCCCCGGCAGGTTCGCGGACAGGCCCGGCTCGCGGCAGCGCACATCGTGCACGAGTCCCGTGCGGTGATCGCCGACCTGCTCGGATCCTCCGGAGCGGGAGCGCATTTCCTGGACAACCCGCTGCAGCGCATCAAGCGCGATGTCGACGTCATCGCCGGGCACGTGATCTTCGACTACGACACCAGCCGCGAGCTTGCCGGAACCCTGACAATGGGAGGGTCGATCCCGCGCACCGCGATGGTGTGAACCGATGCGAACCCGAGGAGCACCATGACCGAGACCGTCCGCGATCGCGTCACCAAGTTCTTCCAGCGCAACGTCGCCAACCGGGTGATGGGCCGGATGCCCTTCCAGACCCTGCTCGAGACGACCGGACGGAATTCCGGCGAACCCCGCCGGACCCCGCTGGGCGGTCGCCGGATCGGCGACGCGTTCTGGTTCGTCTCAGAATTCGGTGACAGGTCGCAGTACGTCCGCAACATCATGGCCGACCCCCACGTTCGGGTTCGGCTCAACGGCCGCTGGCACCGCGGCACCGCCCACCTGCTGCCCGACGACGACACCGAGGCGCGGCTGCGCGAACTGCCGCAGTTCAACAGCATGGGCGTGCGCACCTTCGGCACCAATCACCTGACCGTGCGCGTCGACCTGGTCGACTGAACTGCCGCCCGGCGCGGCCGCCACGAATCTCCACCTGATCTCCAGACTTCCTCCAAGCCCCGGGCAGCCTGGTCGACCAGCATTGGTGTCATCGACATCGAGCGGTCAGCGCTCCCGAACACCTGGAGGTTCCGATGAATCCCATCAAAGGCTTTGTGGTCTCGGCCGGACTCACTGCGGCCGCCGCGATCGCCGTGTTGTCCGCCCCCACGGTTGCGGCCACGACCGCAGCGCCGAGCCCCGCCTCGGTCGCGGTGACCGCCTCCAGCGATGACTCCGGCGACAGTGACCGCGCCCAGAACCGCCGGGTGGAGGTCCGAATCTGATCGCTTCGGTCCCAGCCGAACAATTCCCGGTCGATCGCCTCGACCCATTGACCCACCGACGAAGATAAAAGTAATTTCATTTTTACTTTCATCGAGGAGGGCCCATGGAGTCGTTCGTTCACCTGCGTAAGGGAAAAACCCCAAGACGCATCCACGCCGATCTCGACGGGCTCAAGGACGACGAACTCGGCCGCGGCGGGTTCACCGGGCGCACCGCCAACATGTACCGGCGCCACGACCCGACCGCATACGGCTGCACCGGACCGCTGCGCCCCACCGACGTGCTCTCCAGCGAGCTCAAGCCCTCCGATGCGACGGACTCCGGCGGGGCTCCGCTGTTGATGTTCTCCAACGACGACTGCCAGGTGCTGCTGTCCCGCCGCGCCGAACCGATGCCCTTCTTCGTCCGCCACATCGACGGAGACCTGTTGATGTTCGTGCACGAGGGCGCCGGAGCGATCGAGACCGAATTCGGTCCACTGCGCTACCGCCCGGGTGACTGGGTGTACCTGCCGAAGGCATGCACCTGGCGCCAGGTGCCCGACGGGCAGACCACGCTGTTGATGGTTCAGGCCACCGACGAATTCCGGGCTCCCCCGCCCGGTCCACTCGGGCGCCACTTCCCCTTCGACCCCTCGCAGACGGTGATCCCGGATCCACAACCGTGTTCCGACGGCGAGGGACCGCACGTCGACGGGCAGTACGAGGTCCGGCTGAGGCACTCCCCCGTCGGCGGTGTCGACACCACGGTGCTGCGCTATCAGCACCATCCACTCGATGTCGAGGGCTGGCGCGGCGACAACTTCGCCTTCACCTTCAACATCGACGACTACAACGTGGTGACCTCCGACAGCGTGCACCTGCCTCCCACCGTGCATCTGTTCATGCAGGCCACCGGGGTCTACGTGATGAACTTCCTGCCCAAACCCGCCGAGGGCGTGCCCGGCACCGAACGCACCCCGTGGTATCACCGCAACGTGGACTTCGACGAGATCGCGTTCTTCCATGGCGGCTCGCTCTACGGCATCCCGATGCCGCCCGGGCTCATCACCCATGCCCCGCAGGGCGTCCACCACGGCGCACCGGAGAAGGCCCGGGAGCGGGCCCGGCGCACGTTCGACGACTACGACGCCGTCGACTGGAAGGTGATCGCCATCGACACCCGCCGTCGGCTCGTTCCGTCGGCCGAGATCCTGGCCAACGACCTGGGCCAGCACGCATGACGACGACAGCAGCCCCGGTCCGGCACGACTACGACCGCATTCCCTATCTGGTTGCCTACCAGAACGACTCGGCGGTACGCGATGTCTACGGCGGGGTCGCCGAGCTGGTCGTGCTGGAGAGCTATCTGCTCAGGCCGACGACGTCATCGGATACCGCCCTGGTGTTCATGCACCCGATCGGCGGCGGGGCCTATCTGCCGATGATCAACGCGCTCGCCCGGGCCGGACACCACGTCATCTACTGCAACAGCCGCTTCCGCGGCACCGATTCGGCACTGCTGATGGAAAAGGTCGTCGAGGATCTCGGCGAGTGCATCAAGGACGCCAAGAACCGGCTCGGCTATTCGAAGGTCGTTCTCGCCGGCTGGAGCGGCGGTGGGTCGCTGTCGGCGTTCTACCAGCAGCAGGCCCAACACCCCACCGTCACATCCAGCCCGTCCGGAGACGGCCCCGACCTCACCCAGCTCGGGCTGACCCCGGCCGACGGCCTGATGCTGCTGGCCGCACACATCAGCCGGCACGGCACCATGACCGAATGGCTGGACGCATCGATACTCGACGAGTCCGACCCCACCAAGCGCGACCCCGAACTCGACCTCTACAACCCGGACAACCCCAACCAGCCGCCCTACACCGCCGAATTCCTCGACCGCTACCGGGACGCGCAGATCGCCCGGAACCGGCGCATCACCGCCTGGGTCCGGGACAAGCTGGCCGCCCTGCGGGCCGACGGCCGCCCCGATGACGAATTCGCCTTCGTCGTGCACGGCACCATGGCCGATCCACGCTGGCTCGACCCGACCGTCGATCCCAACGAACGCGCCCCGGGAACGTGCTACCTGGGAGATCCTCGGGTGGTGAACATGAGCCCGGTCGGATTGGCGCGGTTCTGCACACTGCGCAGCTGGCTGTCGCAATGGAGCTATGACGACGCCCACGGCGATGCGGTGGCCTGCGGACCCGACATCGCGGTGCCGTCCCTGGTGATCGGAAACCTCGCCGACGACGCCTGCACCCCCAGCCACACCCGGCGGATCTTCGAGGCCATCGGCCACCCCGACAAGGAGATGTACGAGATCCCCGGCGCCAACCACTACTACGCCGGGGCAGACCAGCGGGACACGCTGCGCCAGGCCGTCGGCATCGTCACCGACTGGCTGGTTCGCCACGACTTCGCGGAGTCCGAATGAGTTCTGCCACAACACCGACCGGCCCGCTCGACGGCATCCGCGTCCTCGAGGTGGGCACGCTGATCTCCGGACCCTTCGCCGGGCGGCTACTCGGTGACATGGGCGCCGAGGTCATCAAGATCGAACCGCCCGGCGCTCCCGACCCGTTGCGCACCTGGGGCCAGGCCGAACTGGACGGGCACCACTTCTTCTGGACCGTGCACGCCCGCAACAAGAAGGCCGTCACCCTGAACCTGCGGGCGCCTGCCGGACGGGACCTGTTCCTCGAGCTCGTCGCCGAATCCGACGTCATCGTCGAGAACTTCCGGCCCGGAACCCTGGAGAAGTGGGACCTCGGCTACGACGTGCTGCGGGAGCGCAATCCCGGCATCATCCTGGTGCGGGTCTCCGGATACGGGCAGACCGGACCCGAGGCACACCGGGCCGGCTACGCCTCGGTCGCCGAGGCCGCCAGCGGCCTGCGACACATGAACGGCTTCCCGGGCGGCCCCCCACCGCGCCTGGCCCTGTCGCTGGGCGACAGCCTCGCCGGAATGTTCGCCGCGCAGGGCGCGCTGGCCGCCCTGTACCGGCGCACCGTCACCGGGGAAGGCCAGGTCGTCGACGCGGCGCTGACCGAAGCCTGTCTGGCGGTGCAGGAATCGACGATTCCCGACTACGACGTCGGCGGGGTGATTCGGGGGCCCTCGGGAACCAGGCTGGAGGGCATCGCCCCGTCCAACATCTACCCCACCGCCGACGGCAGCTGGGTGGTCATCGCGGCGAACCAGGACACCGTGTTCCGCCGGCTGTGCCAGGCGATGGGGCAACCCGAGCTCGCCACCGACGAGCGCTTCGCCGACCATGGTGCGCGCGGACGCAACCAGGACGAACTGGACAAGATCATCGGTGACTGGGCCATCGAGCGCCAGCCCGCCGACATCATCGCCACCCTGTCGGAAGCGGGGGTGATCGCCGGCCCCATCAACACCGTCGCCGACGTCGTCGAGGACCCGCAACTCCTCTCGCGCGGAATGATCGCCGACCACTGGGACGAACGTATCCAGCAAAACGTCAAGGGCCCCGGAGTGGTTCCGGTGCTCACCGGGACGCCGGGAACCATCCGCCATGCCGGATCGGCGCGGCCTGGCCAGCACAACGGTGAGATCTACGGCGGCCTGCTCGGTCATTCCGACACCGAGATCGAACAACTGAGCTCGGAGGGCGTGCTGTGAACCCGCTGCCCAGCCATGTCGACATCCGGGATGTCTCGCTGCGCGACGGTCTGCAGATCGAGGCTCCGATTCCGTTGTCGGCGAAGCTCGATCTGCTGGCTGCGGTCGCGGCCACCGGGGTCCGCGAGATGGAGGCCACGGCGTTCGTGTCGCCCTCGAAGGTGCCGGCCCTGGCCGACGCCGCCGAACTGGCCGCCGAGCTGCACCGGTTCGCCGACATCGAGTTCTCCGCGCTGGTCGCCAGCCCCAACGGGGCGAAACGCGCGATCGCGGCGGGACTGCGTTCGATCGAGTACGTGGTGTCGGCCGCCGACGGACACAGCCGCGCCAACGTGGGCCGCTCGTCGGCGGAGGCGACCGCCCAGATCCCCGAGATCGTCGCGATCGCCCACGACAGCGGTGTCACCGTCGAGGTCATCATCGCCACGGCGTGGGACTGCCCGTTCGACGGACCCACCCCGGCGCAGCGGGTGCTCGACGTCGTCACCGCTGCCGTGGCCGACGGCGCCGACCGCGTCGCGATCGCCGACACCATCGGGACCGCGACTCCACGCCGGGTGGGTGAGCTGATCGGGCTGGTGAAACCGCACCTGGGCGACATCCCACTCGGCGCGCACTTCCACAACACCCGCGGCGCCGGCCTGGCCAGCGCCTATGCCGCCGTCAGCGCCGGGGTCACCCGGCTCGACGCATCGGTGGGCGGGCTGGGTGGCTGCCCGTTCGCACCCGGCGCGAGCGGCAACATCGCGACCGAGGACCTGGTGTACCTGCTGCGGGACAGCGGCATTCACGTCGATGTCGATCTGCAGGCCGCGATCAGCGCCGCCGGTGTCGCGCAGGACGCCGTCGGCCACAGCCTGCCCAGCTCGCTGCTCCGGGCCGGTGACCGGATGCCGGGCTGAGCGCCGTGGCCGCACCGGAGAACCTGAGCGCCAAGGGGCGCCTGACCCGCGAGGCGATCGAGCAGGCCGCCCGTAAGCTGTTTGCCGAGCGCGGTTTTCACGGCACCACCCTCGGTGACATCACCTCGGCGGCGGGAAGGTCGCCGGCGGTGTTCTACCGCTACTTCGCCGACAAGGAGGACCTGCTCGCGGCGCTGGCCCAGTCGTTCCTGCGTGATGTCGTGACCCCGTCCGGGCTGAGCCTGCAGTTGCCCGATTCCCCGGATGACGAGGCGTTCTTCACCACGGTCGTGACGGGCTACTGGACCATGTTCAAGCAGAACATCGGCATCATGATCGCGATGGCACAGCTCGCATCCACGCAGCCTCGGTTCGCGACGGTGCAGAACGAGTTCCGGCGCTTCGGCATGGACATCGTCGCCGCGTCGGTGCGGCGCGCCCAGGAACAGGGCTATGGTGCGGAGTTGGACCCGGAGTTCACCGCGGCTGCGATCGCGCTGCTGTTCGAGAACTTCACCACCGTGGTGGCCGGCACGTCGGGCCTCGGACTCCAGATGGACGACGAGGACGCCATCGCCACACTGTCACGGATCTGGAAGAAGACACTGTACGGGTATTGAGGAGTCAACGTGGATTTCAGTCTTCCCGACCATCTGCAGCGGGTGCTCGACGAGATGGACGAGTTCATCGAGGCCGAGATCAAACCGCTGGAGCGGGAGAACATCCAGTACTTCGATCACCGCCGCGAACACGCCCGGACCGACTGGGACAACGGCGGAATTCCGCGGCGGGAGTGGGAGGACCTGCTCGCCGAGATGCGTCGTCGTGCCGACGCGGCCGGCTGGTTGCGCTATGGCCTGCCCGCGCAGTTCGGCGGCCGCGACGGCAGCAACATCGACATGGCGGTGATCCGCGAGCACCTGGCCCACAAGGGTCTCGGCCTGCACAACGACCTGCAGGACGAATCGTCGATCGTCGGGAACTTCCCTCAGGTGATCATGATGGACCGGTTCGGCACCGAAGCCCAGAAGAACGAGTGGACCGACGCACTGATCACCGGTGCGCGGTCGATGGCCTTCGGGCTGACCGAACCCAACCACGGATCGGACGCCACCTGGTTGGAGACCCGCGCCCACCGTGACGGCCAGGACTGGGTCATCAACGGCACCAAACGTTTCAACACCGGTGTGCACCGCGCCACCCACGACCTGGTGTTCGCCCGCACCTCCGGGGAGCCGGGCCAGGCCCGCGGTATCACCGCCTTCCTGGTGCCCTGCGACGCCCCGGGCTTCTCGGTGCCCTACTACTGGTGGACCTTCAACATGCCCACCGACCACGCCGAGGTCACCCTCTCCGACGTCAGGGTTCCCGCCGACGCGGTGCTCGGTGAGGTCGACCGCGGGCTGGAGGTGGGCCAGACGTTCCTGCACGAGAACCGGATCCGACAGGCGGCCAGCAGCCTGGGCGCCGCCCAGTACTGCATCGACCACGCGGTCGCCTACGCCGGCGAGCGCACCGTGTTCGGCAAACCGCTGGCGGTCAACCAGGCGGTGCAGTGGCCGCTGGTCGAGCTGCAGACCGACGCCCAGATGGTGCGGCTACTCGTGTACTACGCCGCCAGCCATCTCGACGCCAACCACCACATGGAGGTGTCGGACAAGGTGTCGATGGCCAATTTCCGCGCCAACCGACTGGTCTGCGAAGCCGCCGACCGTGCGATGCAGGTGTTCGGCGGAGTGGGCTACAGCAGACACGAGCCGTTCGAGCACATCTACCGCCACCACCGCCGCTACCGCATCACCGAGGGTGCCGAGGAAATCCAGATCCGCCGGGTGGCCCAGCGTCTGTTCGGTTTCGGGAAGCGATGAGCACCGGGCTGACCGAGAACCTCGAGCAGGTTCTGCGCCCGATTCTCGGCGACGTCCGGGTCCAGGACCTGCACCAGCTCACCGGCGGAGCCAGCCGGACCACCTGGGCGTTGCACACCAGCGACGGCCGCGCACTGATCCTGCGCACCGGGCCCGGTGACGACGTCAACGCACCGATGGAGCTCGAGGCCGCGGTGCAGCAGCGGGCGGCCGCGGCAGGTGCACCGGTCCCGCGCATCCTGGCCGCCGACAATTCGCCGGCCGCGCTGGGCAGTCCGTACCTGATCTGTGACGCCATCGCCGGCGAGACCATCGTGCGGCGGATCCATCGAAGTCTCGACGAGGCCGGCCGGGCGCGGCTGCTGCGGCAGTGCGCCCAGGCGCTGGCGGCGATCCATCGTGCCGACCCCGCCGGAATCGGGTTGTCCGAGGCCGACGAGCTCGCCGACTGGCGTCTGCGCCTCGATGAGATGGGTGATACGACGGCAACTTTCGAGTGGACGTTCCGCCAGCTGGCACAGAGCCGCCCCGCTCCGTCACCGATGCGGCTGATCCATGGCGATTTCCGGATGGGCAACCTGATCGTCGGCGATTCGGGGCTGGCAGCGGTGCTGGACTGGGAGCTCACCCACATCGGCGAGATCTACGAGGACCTGGCCTGGTTCTGTGTACGAGCCTGGCGGTTCGGCGCGCCGGCCGCTCTCGGCGCGGGCGGTCTCGGCAGCGTGGAGACGTTCCTGACCCACTACGAGGAGGCGTCGGGAACCGGCCTGGACCGCCAGGCCTTCCGGTGGTGGCTGACGGTGGCGACACTGCGGTGGGGAGTGATCTGCCGATACCAGGCCGAACGGCACCTGTCCGGGCAGCATCCGTCGGTCGAGCTGGCCGCGATCGGGCGCCGGGTCAGCGAGACGGAATGGGACCTGCTCGACCTGCTGACCGCAGGGGGACCGCGGTGAGCACACCGATGTCGGGGCGGCCCACGGCCGCTGAGCTGGTGGCCGCGGTCGCCGACTTCCTGGACAACGAGGTCCGCGCCGCGTGCGACGGACAGGTCGGGTTTCATGCCCGGGTGGCGGCCAACGTGCTGCGCACTGTCGAGCGGGAACTGCTCGACGACACCGTGGGCGGGGTCCGTGCCGCGCTGGCCGACCTGGGGTTCGCCGACGAAGCGGCGCTGGCGCAGGCGATTCGCGAGGGGCAGCTCGACGATCGGGAGGACGAGGTGCTGGCGTTCCTGCGGCTGCTGGTGGGCCACCGCCTGTCGGTCGACCACCCCGGCTACGCCGAAGGCTCATGACCGGCGGACTCACGTCCGCAGGATTCGGGCCAGCCAGGCGGGCTCGTCCACCCGGGTCCCGACCGCCAGGCCCAGCGCTTCGGCGTGCATCGCGGTGACCACGCCACGGTATGTGCTCTCGGCGAGTTCCTCGATCTGCCATCCTGCACCGAACGCGTCGCGAATCGTGGCTTCGCTGACCTGGGGGCCGAACCCGCGGCCCGCGTCGGACAGCGCCAGCAGGTGCACGACCGAGCCGGGTCGGGTGACCCCGTGCAGGGCGGCGACGTAGGCAGCCCGGTCGTCGTCGCCGAAAATGTGGAACAGAGCCGAGTCGATCACGGTGTCGTATGCCCGGGCAGCGTCCAGAGCCAGCGCATCGGCGACCTCGAAGCGCGCGTCCACGCCCTGGGCGGCTGCGTTGCGCCGGGCGTGCTGCACTGCGGTGGGGGCGCCGTCGACACCGAGCACGTCATACCCGGCCCGGGCCAGCAGCACGGTGTGCTCGCCGGTCCCGCATCCGACATCGAGCACCCGACCGCCGATCCGACCTGCGCGTTCGAGGGCGACGACGGCCGGCTGCGGTTCGCCGATCACCCACGGCGGCGTCTCGCGCCGGTAGAACTCCTCGAAGCCGGACGGTGTGGGGTTCGCAGTCATGCCGACCAGTGTTCAACCTGAACCAGGGTTGAGGTCAACAGAGCGGGGTCGGATACCGGGAATCGGAATGGCTTTGGGCGGCCGGGCGATCAGTTCGGCAGACGCCGCATCACTCCGCCGCTACTATCGCGCGCATGGCAGTGCCATCTCCGGAGCCTGGTGCGCCCACCCTGCGGATCCTGGTCTACAGCGACAACCCCAGGGTGCGGGAACAGGTGCGGCTCGCACTGGGCAAACGAATCCACCCGGAGCTCCCCGAACTGAGCTACCTGGACGTGGCCACCGGACCGATGGTGATCCAGCAGATGGATGCCGGCGGGTTCGACCTGGCGATCCTCGACGGCGAGGCCACCCCGGCCGGTGGCATGGGGATCGCCAAACAACTCAAGGACGAGATCGACGATTGCCCGCCGGTGCTGGTGCTGACCGGCCGGCCGGATGACGCGTGGCTGGCCAGGTGGTCACGGGCCGAGGCGGCGGTTCCCCACCCGGTGGATCCGATCCGGCTGGGCGACGCCGTGGCATCGCTGCTGCGCACCACCGTCTGACCCGGCCAAAGCGCCAAAATACCTGCCGCGCTTACATATTCGAGGCAAGCGGCATCGCCGAAGGGCCTCAACAGCGATAGTAGCCAAAATGCGTGGCTTGCATCAAAAACAGCGCTAGGGTGTGGGCTAGCTCACACCGACAGCCCCCGAGGAGCGCCTGCGCAGTATGAGTCTGTACACGCCGATCCTGGTGCTTGGGGCGATAGCCGCTGTCTTCGCGGTGGGATCGGTCGGAATCGCGCTGCTCATCGGCCCGCGGCGGTACAACCACGCGAAGCTCGAAGCCTACGAGTGCGGCATCGAACCGATGGACCAGTCCGGGGCCGCCGCGGCCGGGCACC
Source organism: Actinomycetota bacterium (assembly GCA_034190095.1). Lineage (GTDB taxonomy): Bacteria > Actinomycetota > Actinomycetes > Mycobacteriales > Mycobacteriaceae > Mycobacterium. The sequence continues at coordinate 7,215 of JAXHTL010000033.1, read as the reverse complement.
GGTGGAGCGCGGCCGGCGGAGCGACCCAACAGAGGTTCCCGATCAAGTACTACCTGACCGCGATGTTGTTCATCATCTTCGACATCGAGATCGTGTTCCTCTACCCGTGGGCCGTCGCCTTCGACAGCCTGGGCGCGTTCGGGGTCGTCGCGGTGGGCCTGTTTCTGTTCAACGTCTCGGTGGCGTACGCCTACGAATGGCGACGGGGAGGCCTGGTATGGGATTAGAGGAGCGGTTGCCCGGCGGCATCCTGCTGTCGACAGTGGAGAAGGTTGCCGGCTATGTGCGCAAGGGGTCGCTGTGGCCGGCGACCTTCGGGCTGGCCTGCTGCGCGATCGAGATGATGGCCACCGCAGGGCCGCGATTCGACATCTCCCGGTTCGGCATGGAGAGGTTCTCGGCGACGCCCCGGCAGGCCGATCTGATGATCGTGGCCGGCCGGGTCAGCCAGAAGATGGCACCGGTGCTGCGCCAGATCTATGACCAGATGGCCGAACCCAAGTGGGTGCTGGCGATGGGAGTGTGCGCCTCCTCCGGCGGAATGTTCAACAACTATGCGGTGGTGCAGGGCGTCGACCATGTCGTCCCCGTGGACATCTACCTACCCGGATGCCCGCCCCGCCCCGAGATGCTGCTGCACGCAATCCTCAAACTGCACGACCAGATTCAGCAGATGCCGCTGGGCGTCAACCGGGAGGAGGCAATCCGCGAAGCCGAGCAGGCGGCGCTTTCGGTGCCCCCGACCATCGAGCTGAAGGGTCTGCTCCGATGAGCGACGGACACGGCGACAGCCAACATGGCCCGGAGATCATCGGGATGCGCCGGGGCATGTTCGGTGCGCAGGGCAGCGGGGACACCTCGGGCTACGGCCGCCTCGTCCGCCCGGTCACGCTGCCGGGCAGTTCGCCCCGCCCCTACGGCGGCTACTTCGACGATGTGGTCGACACACTGGCTACCGCCGTGGCCGACGACGGCGCGGTCGAGCGGGTCGTCGTGCACCGCGACCAACTCACGCTGGAGGTGTGCCGCGACCGGCTCGTCACGGTCGCTCGGGAGCTGCGCGACAATCCGGATCTGCGTTTCGAGCTGTGCCTGGGGGTCAGCGGGGTGCACTACCCCGACGACGAGGGGCGCGAACTGCACGCGGTGTATCCGCTGATGTCGATCACCCACAACCGCCGGATCAGCCTCGAGGTCGCCGCCCCCGATGCCGACCCGCACATCCCATCGCTGTTCGGCGTCTACCCGACCACCGACTGGCATGAGCGGGAGACCTACGACTTCTTCGGCATCATCTTCGACGGGCATCCGTCGCTGACCCGCATCGAGATGCCCGACGACTGGGTCGGGCACCCGCAGCGCAAGGACTACCCGCTGGGCGGCATTCCGGTGGAGTACCACGGAGCAGAGATCCCGCCGCCCGACGAGCGGAGGGCATACAACTGATGACCACATCGAAGAACCCACCCGAACGGGTGGTCGTCGTCGGCGGCCAGGATTGGGACGAAGTCGTCACCGCGGCAAGGCAGAACGCCGCCGAGCACGCCGGGGAACGCATCGTCGTCAACATGGGTCCCCAGCACCCCTCGACACACGGGGTGCTCCGGCTCATCCTGGAGATCGAGGGTGAGACGATCGTCGAAGCACGGTGCGGTATCGGCTATCTGCACACCGGTATCGAGAAGAACCTGGAGTACCGCACCTGGACCCAGGGCGTCACCTTTGTCACCCGAATGGACTATCTGTCACCGTTTTTCAACGAGACCGCCTACTGCCTGGGTGTCGAACGACTCCTCGGGGTGACCGAGGAGATCCCGGAACGCGCATCGGTGATCCGGGTGATGATGATGGAGCTCAACCGCATCTCCAGCCACCTGGTCGCACTGGCCACCGGTGGGATGGAACTCGGCGCGATGACCGCGATGTTCCTCGGGTTCCGCGAACGCGAACTCGTCCTGTCGATCTTCGAGACCATCACCGGGCTGCGGATGAACCATGCCTACATCCGGCCCGGCGGAGTGGCCGTCGACCTGCCCGACGAGGCACTGCCACAGCTGCGCGATCTGATGGACCTGCTGCCCACCCGGCTGCGCGACCTCGAAGACCTGCTCAACGAGAACTACATCTGGAAGGCCCGCACCCAGGGGGTCGGCTACCTCGACCTGCGGGGCTGCATGGCGCTGGGGGTGACCGGGCCCGTGCTGCGCTCCACCGGCCTGCCCCACGACCTGCGCCGGACCCAGCCCTACTGCGGTTATGAGACATACGATTTCGCCGTCATCACCGATGACGGCTGCGACGCCTACGGCCGCTACCTGATCCGGGTCAAGGAGATGCACGAGTCACTCAGGATCGTCGAGCAGTGCATGCAGCGACTCGAGCAGAGCACCGGGGCGCCGGTGATGATCACCGACAAGAAGCTCGGCTGGCCCGCCGACCTGAAGCTGGGCCCGGACGGGCTGGGCAACTCCGAAGAACACATCGCCAAGATCATGGGCCACTCCATGGAGGGGCTGATCCATCACTTCAAACTGGTCACCGAGGGCATTCGGGTCCCCCCGGGACAGGTCTACACCGCCGTCGAGTCACCGCGCGGCGAGCTCGGCGTGCACATGGTCTCCGACGGCGGCACCCGGCCCTACCGGGTGCACTACCGCGACCCGTCCTTCACGAATCTGCAGGCGGTGGCGGCGATGTGCGAAGGCGGTCTGGTCGCCGACGCGATCTCGGCGGTGGCGTCGATCGACCCGGTCATGGGAGGAGTCGACCGATGAGCGCTTGCGCGAAGAGCAGACAAGCACCGATGAGCGCTTGCGCGAAGAGCAGAGGACCACGATGAGTGTCTTCCTCGAGCTCGGCCAGCGGCCCGACGAGCCAGGGCCCCCGATTCACGGGCCGGCCCGCTACCCGGCCGAGGTGACGGCCCGGTTGGCCGGGGACGCCGCGACCATCATCGCCCGCTACCCGCAGCCGCGCTCGGCGCTGTTACCACTGCTGCACCTCGTGCAGGCCGAGGACGGCTACCTCACCCCCGCCGGGATCTCCTTCTGCGCCGGGCAATTGGACCTCACCGATGCCGAGGTCACCGCCGTGGCGACGTTCTACTCGATGTACCGGCGCACCCCGACCGGCGAGTACCTCGTCGGGGTCTGCACCAACACGCTGTGTGCGGTGATGGGCGGCGACGCCATCCTCGCCGAACTCAGCGACCACCTCGGGGTGCACGCCGGGGAGACGACCCCGGACGGCGCGGTCACCCTCGAGCACGTCGAATGCAACGCCGCCTGCGACTACGCCCCGGTGGTGATGGTGAACTGGGAGTTCTTCGACAACCAGACGCCCTCCTCGGCACGCGATCTCGTCGACGCGCTGCGCGCCGGCGACGTCCCCACTCCGTCGCGCAGCTCGTCGTTGTGCACGTTCCGCCAGACCGCGCGGACACTGGCCGGTCTCCCCGACGCCGAGACCGCCGACCGCGCGGCCCCCGCCGGAGCCGCCACCCTGGCCGGGCTGCGCTACGCGCACGACCACGCCATGGCCGCCCCCGACCCCGACCTTCCGCCCACCGACAGCACCGAGCGCCGGCCCGGCGCCGAGCAGGCCCAGGCGGTCGATGCCCTCAGGAACCAGCCGGCTCCGGCACCGTCGGCCGATGTCCCGGCCAAGCCGTCGACCCCCGAGACCGACCCGAAGGCGGGAAATCCGTAGATGACGCCGCTGACCCCTGTGCTGAGCCGGTTCTGGGACGAACCCGAGCCGTGGTCGATGCAGACCTACCTGCGTCACGGCGGCTACCGGGCCCTGCAGCGGGCGCTGTCGATGAGCCCGGACGAGGTCATCACCACCGTCAAGGACGCCGGGTTGCGCGGGCGCGGTGGCGCAGGCTTCCCGACCGGCACCAAGTGGTCGTTCATCCCCCAGGGCGACGAGGGGGCGGCGGCCAAACCGCACTACCTGGTGATCAACGCCGACGAATCCGAACCCGGCACCTGCAAAGACATTCCGCTGATGATGACCTCCCCGCACTTCCTGGTCGAAGGTGCCATCATCGCGGCCTACGCGATCCGGGCCCACCACGCATTCATCTATCTGCGCGGCGAAGTGGTGCCGGTGTTGCGGCGTCTGCAGGCCGCCGTCGCCGAGGCCTACGCCGACGGACACCTGGGCAGCGACCTCCACGGCTCGGGCTTCGACCTGGAGCTGATCGTGCACGCCGGCGCCGGCGCCTATATCTGCGGTGAGGAGACCGCGCTGCTGGATTCCCTGGAGGGGCGCCGCGGTCAACCACGGCTGCGGCCGCCGTTCCCCGCGGTGGCGGGTCTGTATGCCTGCCCGACGGTCGTCAACAACGTCGAGTCGATCGCCAGCGTGCCGCCGATCCTGGCCAACGGGGTGGACTGGTTCCGGTCCATGGGAACCGAGAAGTCACCCGGGTTCACGCTCTACTCGCTGTCCGGACACGTCACCACGCCGGGCCAGTACGAGGCACCGCTGGGGATCACGCTGCGCGAGCTGCTCGACTACGCCGGCGGGGTGCGGGCCGGGCACTCGCTGAAGTTCTGGACCCCGGGCGGCTCGTCGACACCGCTGCTGACCGCCGAACACCTCGACGTCCCTTTGGACTACGAGGGCATGGCCGGTGTCGGATCGATGCTGGGCACCAAGGCCCTGCAGATCTTCGACGAGACGACCTGCGTGGTGCGCGCGGTGCGCCGCTGGACGCAGTTCTACGCCCACGAGTCGTGCGGCAAGTGCACCCCGTGCCGGGAGGGCACCTTCTGGCTGGCGCAGATCTATCAGCGGCTCGAGGACGGCACCGGCACCGAGGCCGACCTGGACAAACTGCTCGACATCGCCGACGCGATCTTCGGGAAGTCGTTCTGTGCGCTCGGTGACGGTGCGGCCAGCCCGATCACCTCCTCACTGAAGTACTTCCGCTCCGAGTACGAAGCACATCTGGACCCGGCCGCCCCGGGCTGCCCGTTCGACCCCTACGCGTCGATGCTGGCCGCACCGGAAGGAGTCGGCGCATGACGCTCGCCGAGCACAACCACGACGCACCCCCCGTCGAGATGGTCACCCTGACCCTCGACGGTACCGAGATCAGTGTCCCCAAAGGCACATTGGTGATCCGCGCGGCCGAACTGATGGGTGTGCAGATCCCGCGGTTCTGCGACCACCCGTTGCTCGAACCGGTCGGCGCGTGCCGGCAGTGCCTGGTGGAGGTCGAGGGCCAGCGCAAACCGCTGGCATCCTGCACCACGACGGTGACCCCGGACATGGTGGTGCGCACGCAGCTCACCTCCGAGGCCGCCGACCGGGCCCAGCACGGCGTCATGGAGCTGCTGCTGATCAACCACCCGCTGGACTGCCCCGTCTGCGACAAGGGCGGCGAATGCCCGCTGCAGAACCAGGCGATGTCCAATGGCCGTGCCGAGACCCGTTTCGAGGGTGTCAAGCGGACCTTCCCGAAGCCGATCGCCGTCTCGTCGCAGGTGCTGCTGGATCGCGAACGCTGTGTGCTGTGCGCCCGGTGCACCCGGTTCTCCGATCAGATCGCCGGGGACCGTTTCATCGACCTGCTCGAGCGCGGTGCGCAGCAACAGGTCGGCATCGCTGCCGGAGAGCCCTTCCAGTCCTACTTCTCCGGGAACACGGTGCAGATCTGTCCGGTGGGAGCGCTGACCGGCACCGCGTACCGGTTCCGGGCGCGACCGTTCGACCTGGTCTCCAGCCCCAGCGTCTGCGAGCACTGCTCCTCGGGCTGCGCCCAACGCACCGACCATCGGCGCGGCGCGGTGCTGCGCCGGCTGGCCGGCGACGATCCCGAGGTCAACGAAGAGTGGAACTGCGACAAGGGCCGCTGGGCGTTCACCTATCCGACGGTCGGTGACCGGATCACCACCCCGCTGGTGCGCGAGGACGGTGCGCTGCGGCCAGCCTCGTGGTCGGAGGCGCTGGCTGTCGCCGCGGCCGGACTGGCCGCGGCCAGGGGCAGCACCGGCGTGCTGGTCGGCGGCCGGGCCACCGCCGAGGATGCCTACGCATATGCCAAGTTCGCGCGGATCGTGTTGAACAGCAATGACGTCGACTTCAGGTCCCGAGCGCACAGCGGCGAGGAGGCCGCGTTCCTGGCCCACCACGTCGCCGGGCAGCCGATGACCGTCACCTACGCAGACCTGGAGCAGGCGCCGGCGGTGCTGCTGGCCGGACTCGAACCCGAGGAAGAGTCTCCGATCGTCTTCCTGCGATTGCGCAAGGCGGTGCGCCGCAACGGGTTGCGGGTGCTGTCGGTGGCGCCGTTCGGGTCTCGCGGCCTCGGGAAGCTCTCCGGGACGCTGGTGCGTGCTGCGCCCGGTGACGAAGCCGCTGCCATCACCGGGCTGGCCGGCCACGAACTGCTCACCATGCCGGGCTCGCTGATCCTGGTCGGGGAACGCCTGGCCACCTCGCCGGGGGCGCTGTCGGCGGCAAGCCGCCTGGCCGGGGACACCGGTGCGCGACTGGCCTGGGTGCCGCGGCGGGCCGGAGAGCGTGGCGCGCTCGAAGCCGGGGCGACGCCGCATCTGCTGCCCGGCGGCCGTCCGGTCGCCGACGAGGCCGCGCGCCGTCAGGTCGCCGCGGCGTGGCACGTCGACGACGTACCCGACGCGCCGGGCCGCGACACCGCGGGGATCCTGGCCGCGGCCGCCAACGGCGCGCTGGCGGCGCTGTTGATCGGCGGCGTCGAGCTCGCCGACCTCCCCGATCCCGGCGCCGCCCGGGCCGCGGTGGAGGCCGCCCGGTTCGTGGTCAGCCTGGAACTGCGCGACAGCGAGGTCACCCAGCGCGCCGACGTGGTCTTCCCGGTGGCACCGGTGGTGGAGAAGGCGGGCTCGTTCGTCAACTGGGAGGGACGGCTGCGTCCGTTCGAACCGTCGTTGCACACCAATGCGATCCCCGACCTGCGGGTGCTCAACTTCCTGGCCGACGAGATCGGCATCGACATGGGGCTGCCGACGGCGCAGGCCGCCGCCGAGGAGCGGGCGCGGCTCGGATTGTGGTCGGGCGACCGACCGGAGGCGCCCCGCGCCGAGGCGACACCGGCGCGCCCCTCAACCGGGCAGGCGGTGCTCGCCGGGTGGCGCATGCTGCTCGATGCCGGTCGTCTGCAGGACGGTGAACCCCACCTGGCCGGCACGGCGCGGGCCCCGGTCGCGCGACTGTCGGCGGCGA
>JAXHTL010000329.1:0-3431 GCA_034190095.1 Actinomycetota bacterium | reverse complement strand
CACGATCACGGTGGACGGCATCTCGGTGAGCCTGCCCACCCGGGTGGCAGTGGCGTCCTCGGCCACCGCGGCCTGATCCGGGTTGCGTTCACACTGCGCTGGCGGCGGGGTTCACTCGCACTTCTTCGCCGCTGATGCAGTATCAACGCCGGTAACTAGCCCGCGAAGACGTTGCGCAGGAACGGTGTCGAGTCGGCCATCGAGGCCAGCACGGTCCCGGAGTGGTCCTCCTCCGGGTAGACGTGCAGCGTGACGTTCTGGTTGTTGGCGACCAGCTGGTCGTAGAAGCTGAGCGTCGAGGCCGGCGGCACGTCGCGGTCGAGCAGCCCGACGCCCAGGAAGATGGGCCGGTCGAAGCCGGTCGACGGGGTGCCCATGTACTCGTAGAGCGCCTCGGGTACCCCGGGGATCGAACTCAGTGGGGCGGTGAAGAACGCCGCCGGGGTGAGGTCGGCGAGCTCGGCGGTCAGCGGACGCACACACACGGTCTCGGCGCGTTCGGCGGCGGCCAGCCCGGCCGGGCTGAGCACGCTGTTGACGTCGAGGTCGGGCCGGGCTTCGCGGAAGGCGGCCAGGATGTAGGCGGTGTAGGCGTTGGCGACCGGACCGAGTTCGGGCAGCTGCAGGTCGGGTCCGGCCTGGGTGACGAACTTGTCGATGTTGGCCGGGGTGCCGGTGGCGACCACGCCGCGGTAGTCCAGCCCGGTGCCGGCGCTGAACTCGGTCGCCCAGCGAGCGCTGGCCACCGCCGCGCCGCCGCCCTGGGACTGCCCGACGATGGCCCACTCCCGCGACAGCGGCAGGCCCATGTCCTGGGCGGCGATCACGGAGTCGACGACGCCGTGCGCGGTGGTGACGCTGTTGAGGTAGCTCATCAGGCCGGGGGTTCCGAGACCGGCGTAGTCGCTGGCCACTACCGCGTAGCCCTGGTCGAGCCAGTGCGAGAGGTATTCGTCGTCGCGGGGTGAGCGGGGCAGCGCCGAGGGGGTGCAGTCGTCTCCGAGCCCGACGGTGCCGTGCGCCCACGCGATCACCGGGAAACCGCCCTCGGGGGCCGGTCCGTGCGGCAGGAACACTGCGCCGGTGCTCACCGCGGGCCGATCGTGTTGGTCGACTGTGGAATACAGCACGCGGTAGGCCTGGCCGGCGCCGGTCAGCGACAGCGCGGGGTCCAGTGGCACCGACTCGATCGTGGTCCCGGCCGGCGGGATCGGGCCGTTGTAGAAGCGGGCGTCCAGCCCCGACCAGTCGGGTGCCGCCGCGGTGGCGACGGCCTGCGGGGCCAGCAGTCCCGCGATGAGCAGCAGCGCCGAGATGGTCCGGAGTCGTCTGAGGGCACGCATGCCCCCCAGTGAATCAGGTGCGTTCAGACTGCGCTGGCGGCGGGGTTTACTCGCATTTCTCCGCCGCTGATGCAGTCTCAACGCTGAGGGGCTGGGGATGAGTGCCGGGTTGTGGGTGAATCCGCCGGGGTCGGCGGGATAGTGGCACGCTCCGGATATGGAGGGGGTTTTCCGCGGCAGTGAAGCGCAGAGCCGGCTGACACGTCATGAGTTGCGCACCCAGTACCGCAGGCTGCTGCCCGACGTGTACGCGCCCAAGAGGACGGTGCTCACACTGCAGCAACGTGCGACGGCCGCGTGGCTGTGGTCCGGGCGTGCGGGCGTCGTCGCCGGGCTGACGGCGTCGGCGCTGCTGGGCTCCGAGTGGGTCGACGGCAACGTGGTCGAGCTGAACTGGCCCAACCACCGCGCCCCGGCCGGCGTCCGTACCCGCAACGACACGCTGTTGGACGACGAGATCACCACTGTGGCCGGGCTTCCGGTCACCACTGTCGAGCGCACCGCGTTCGACCTGGCCCGCCGCGACGGCGAGAGCCGTGCGGTCGCGCGGCTGGATGCGCTGGCCCGGGCCGCGGACTTCAAGACGCGAGACGTGCTCGCGGTGGCTGACCGGCATCCGCACGTCCGGTGGCTGCGACGAGTGGACCGGCTGCTGGATCTGGTCGATCCGGGCGCCGAGTCACCCAAGGAGTCCTGGCTGCGGATGATGCTGATCAGTGAAGGGTATCCGCGGCCGAGGACCCAGATCCCGGTGCCGGGGGCGGACGGGTATCCGAAGTACTACCTGGACATGGGTTGGGAGGAAATCAAAGTCGCAGTCGAGTACGACGGCGAGCACCACCGCAAGGATCCGGACGCCTATCGCAGGGACATCATCCGCCAGGAGTACCTCGCGGCCGCCGGCTGGAACGTGGTGCGGGTGGTCAGGGGCCAGCGCAAGGCCCAGATCATGTTGCGCGTGGAGCGCGCGGTACGGGCCCGCGGCGGCTTCTGATCGGTGAGTTGAGACTGCGCTCCCGTTCCGTTGAGACTGCATCCAGGGCGGGATCTACTCACACTTCTCCGCCACCACCGCAGTCTCAACGGGAGGGGAGGGCCAGGGTTGGGGGCGCGGGCGCATCCGGACGTGCTGCGGCCACCAGAACCAGCGTCCCAGCAGCGCGGCGATCGACGGCGTCATGAACGAGCGCACCACGAACGTGTCGAACAGCAGACCGATGCCGATCGCGGTGCCGACCTGGCCGATGACGACCATGTCGCTGACCGTCATCGAGATCATCGTGAACGCGAACACCATGCCTGCGGCGGTCACCACCGAGCCGGTGCCGGCCATCGCGCGGATGCTGCCGGTCTTCAGCCCGGCGTGCAGCTCCTCCTTCATCCGTGACACCAGCAGCAGGTTGTAGTCGGCGCCGACGGCCAACAGCACGATCACCGACAGCGGTAACACCATCCAGTGCAACGGAATACCGATCAGGTGCTGCCACAGCAGGACGGACAGCCCGAACGAGGTGCCCAGGCTGAGCACCACGGTGCCGACGATCACCGCCGAGGCGACCACGGCGCGGGTCAGGATCAGCATGATGACGAAGATCAGGATCAGGGCGGCGGTCGCGGCGATCAGCAGGTCGTAGTCGGCGCCGTACTGCATGTCCTTGTACAGGGCCGCGCTGCCGCCGAGGTAGATCGACGACCCAGCCAACGGGGTGCCCTTCACCGCGTCCTCGGCGGCGACCTTGAGTGCGTCGATGCGTGCGGTGCCCTCCTCGGTCAGCGGGTCACCCTGGTGGATGATGGTGAACCGCACGGCGTGGCCGTCCGGAGACAGGAACAGTTCGAGCCCGCGCTGGAATTCATCGGTCTGGAACGCCTCGGGTGGCAGGTAGAACGAGTCGTCGTTCTGTGCGGCGTCGAACGCCTCGCCCATCGCGGTGGCGTTGTCCTGCATAGCCATCGTCTGATCCTGCTGCGCCTTCTGGATCTGGTACTGCGTCAGCATGATTTCCTTCTGGTGCTTCATGGTCTCGATCATCGGATCCATGAGTGCGACCATCTGCGGCATCAGGTCGGCCATCCGCTCGAAGTCGG
>JAXHTL010000328.1:0-3439 GCA_034190095.1 Actinomycetota bacterium | reverse complement strand
CGGTGGTGACCGGCGGCCGATTCACCGACCGGTCAACGACTTCCGGTTCTGACCGGGTCTCCCGGAGGCGCCTGGCTGGTGGCGCCGATGAAATCATCGAGCAGGTCGACCACGTCGTTGGGCTTCTCCACATGCGGGAAGTGGCCGACCCCCGCGAGCACCTCGAGCCGGCACCCGGCGCGCAGCTCGTTGAGCGCATGGCCGTGGTCGACGGGAATGATGTGGTCCTGGTCGCCCCAGATGACCAGCAGAGGCAGCTCCGAGGTCAGGTGCAGCCTGTTCAGCGCACTGACCGCCTGCCCGCGGTAGTCGACCACCGACCGCAACGTACGCAGGAAGGCCTGGCGGGTCTGCGGGTCGGACAGCGACGAGTAGGCGCTCCACATCTCGGCACCACGCGGTGACTGGATGTTGGCCTTGGCGAAGAAGGCACGCACCTTCTCCCCGGCCCTGACCACCGGACTCGGGGCGACGAACGGCATGACCAGTTCGAAGCCCGGCGCCGAGAGCAGCCGAAGTGTCCAGCCGACGTCCTGGCCGAGGCCGCCGCTGCTGATCAGCACCAACCGCTGGCAGTAGTCGGGGTGCTGGTAGACGAACTGCATCGCCACACCGCCACCGAGCGATTGGCCGACGACGGTCACCCGGGAGACACCGAGCTCGTCGAGCAGGTCACGCAGCCACACCGCGAAGGCGCCCAGTGAATAGTCGCTGCGGGGCTTGGCGGAGCGCCCGTGCCCGAGCAGATCGGGCGCGATGACCCGATACCGTTTCGCCAGCTGAGGCAGCACCGCGCGCCAGGTGTCCGAGCTGCCCGCCATTCCGTGCAGTAGCAGTAGGGTCTCGCGGCCCGCGCCTTCGTCGCGATAGGCGACGCGGTCACCGTGCAGATCCAGGTACTTGAGGTCCATGGCTAATGACTCCCCCGTTGCTCGCAGATCAATCGCCATGATCGCAGACCGGGCACCCGACCCGCCGACCCCAGTGGGCATCGCAACGACCGGCAGGCACAGTGGGCTCGATCACAGGCGCGGCCGGCACGGCAGGTTTCGCCGACACGGCACTGGGTATTTCCGGAGCACACCGGACGCCGAGAAGGAGAACCGATGGCCGATCAGGTCGGGGCCGCCCCGTTCACCGACGACCCGTTCCACGAGACCCTGGCCACCACGGGGCTCTTCCTGATCGTCACCGCGATCATCGCCTCGGCGGTCGCGCTGGGGAGCTGGAGCCTGTCCGAGCTGTTGATCGCCGTGTTCGCCGCCGCCGTCGCGCTGCTCAGCTTCGCCTGCAGCATCCTGTGCTTCAGGGCCCAGGCCGCCGAGGCGGCGCCGGCCGCCGCCGAGATCACCGCAGCACCGGCCTGACCTTCGATCTCACGGTCAGCCGCCGCGCCGTTGGCTATCGTGGCGACGGTGAGCACCGAGAGCAGCTCCGTCGGCTACGCGCGCTGCTCGATGGCCACCGAAGACCTCAAGGCCCAGTGGCGAGTTCTGCGCGAGCTCGGAGTCGCCGCGGACCGCATCTACCTCGACCAGAGCATCACCGGCGTGACCACCGACCAGCCCGGTCTCGATCAGGCCCTGGCCGCGCTGCGCGAGGGCGACACGCTGGTGGTGCCGAAGCTGGACCGGTTGGCGCGATCCGTTCCCGAAGCCTGCGCCATCGCCGAAGATCTCGCCCACCGCGGTGTCACGTTGTCGCTGGGCGGGCAGTCCTATGACCCCACCCAGGCGGTGGGAAAGGTGTTCTTCGACGTGCTGGCCACCATCGCCACGTTCGAGGTCGACCTGCTCCGGATGCGCTCGCGCGAGGGCCTGACCGGGTTGTCCACCAAGGCCGCCACGATCGCACGGCTGGAGGCCACCCTCGGATATCCCCGTGTTCACGGGCCTTACACCGGCGTCCTGTTCTGCGATATCGACGATTTTGCGGCGATCGGTCGCAAGTACGGACGTCCCGTCGGGGACGTGGTGCTCGCCATCCTGGCCATGCGGGTGCGCAACTGTGTGCGCCAGGGCGACACCGTGGGACGTGTCGGAGACGACGAGGCTCTACTCATCCTGCCGGGCGTGCACGGCCTCGACAACGTCGTGATGGTCGGCGACAAGATCCGCGACTGTGCCACCGAGCCCATCGACTACGCGGGTGCGACGATCCAGACATCGTTGAGCGTGGGCGCCACCCTGGCCGTTCCCGGCGAATCGGCTGCGGCCTTGATCGCTCGAGCCGAATCCGCGCTGCGTGCGGCCAAACGAGCCGGCAAGAACACCGTCAGCGCCCTCTGACAACCACTGCAGCACAGCGTTTCTCATGCAGCCCGTGTGACGTCTAAGGTACGGCACGCTGCTTCGAACCTGTCCCATTCTTCGCGGGTCGGCCGGACGAGGCCCGCGATCACCGCGTCGGCGGGCACCGCCAGGCCAGGTGCGATCCGGCCCAGCGTTTCGGCGAGCGCCAGCGCCTCGGACATCGGACCGTCGTCGCCACGTCGGTAGATCCGGTGGCGCAGCGACTCCCGGACGTCACCCATCCCGGCCCGAAGATCCACCGCCGGCACCCGCAGCGCGCGCCCGCACCGCGCGAGGTGCTCCTCGAATCGGTCCGCCCAGAATTCGACGGACCAGCCCGGCCATATCTCGGTCAGCCTGCCCAGCACCCCCGAGGTATCGATGTCCTGCCAGACCCCGAGAAACCTGCGGGCCGGATCGATGTGCATACCGGAGGCCGGCGCGGCCTTCAGCGTCACTGTCGTCCGGCCACGACCGGGCAGGGCGCCGAGGACGGCCGGGCCGTACTTCGCCAGACGATAGGAGGGGCTCAGTGTCCAGACGTGCGTGGCACCACCGGCGTCGGTCACCGAGACCAGGTGACAGGGCGCGTCGCGGTCTGGCTGTGCCACGATGGGCGGCCGGCTGTCCCACGGCCGCACCGGACAGGTGAGGCCGACGTAGTCGGCGAGTTGGTGGGTCCCGCCGTGGGCCCAACCCACCTGGAAACCGGGCCAAAGGTCGCCCAGCACACAGAGCAGTGCCCGGCGCTGCTGCACGTCGCCCATCAGTTCGTCCCCGAAGAACAGCAGCCGCCCACGGTCGAAGTCCAGGAGCGCACCGCTGTGGCCGGGCTCGACCGGCTGCGGCTCGCGCTCCCCGGCCTGCCGGAACGTGGCAATGTGGCGGCGGGCCAGGTCCGGGCCGCCGATCAGGATGTCGAGAATGCGTTGCCCCGCCCAGTGCCAGTCATACGCGCGGCACTCGCCGTTCTCGACGACGACGATGTCTCCCCAGTTGTCCATGTCAGCCCCTTGCCACGAGGTTTCCGTGCGTCCTTCTCCCAGGAGTGTGCGACGGAGGTCTGACAAGTCGAGTGCGCGAGGGGGGACTCGAACCCCCACGCCCGTCGGGCAATGGAACCTAAATCCATCTCGTCTGCCAGTTCC
>JAXHTL010000327.1:0-3451 GCA_034190095.1 Actinomycetota bacterium | reverse complement strand
CCGCGGCGTGCTGTTGGGATCTCGGCGTGGGCGGGCGCCCACGCCGAGATCACCGGGAGGAGGCCGCCAGCGCGAGGACGTCCTCGGCCGGCGGCGGGCTGGCCGGATGGTGCGACAGGCACCACGGCGCGACGATGCGGTGGAACGCCTGCCCCTCGGTGGCCAGGTAGAAGTTGCCCGCCCGCAGCCTGCTGATGTCGTTGACCAGACCGCCTTTGGCGCGCGCCATCTCACGGGCCGACTCGATCTGCGCGGGCGCGTTGAGCAGGCCGTAGAACTGGGTGACCGCATTGCCCGGGATGCTGTTGTCCAGCCCTTTGGGATGCTGGGTGGCGAACACCAGGCCCAGGCCGTACTTGCGGGCCTGCGACGACAACGCCAGGGTGCTGCGCTTGCAGGCGGTGAACCCCTTCGACGGGGCCAGCGTCTGGGCTTCGTCCATCACGAGCAGCCCGCCCAGCGGGCGCTCCCCGGCCGGATTGCGCTTGATCCACGCGAACAGCGCCATCTGCAACTGGTTGACGAAGCTCTGGCGTTGCTCCTCCGAGGTCAGCCCGATCATGCTGATCACCGAAACCCTGGCCCGGTAGCCGTCGGCCGGGGTGAGCAGCACGCCGGGGTCGACCGGGGTGCCCGAGCCCCCGAACAGCGGATCGTTGACCATCGCGGCCTGCAGGTTCTGGGCGAGGTCGGCAGCGATCCTGCGGCCGTCGGCCAGGCCGCTGACGTCGTCGGGCAGGTCCTCGAGCAACCCGATGAACCCGGGCAACGTCGGCGATTCGGTTCGTCCGTAGTGCTGTAACGCTTCTCGCAGCACCGCGCGGGACCGGCTGGCCTTCTGGGTCTGGCCGGAGATCAGCGCCCGCGGCTCCAGCGCCGCGCACGCCGACTCCACCGCGTCGTTGAACTCGTCCGGATCGTCGAGGACGCTGGCGAAGTCGGGCAGCGGCTGGAAGGCCAGCGGGCAACCGTTGTTGCGCCGCGGCGTCCAGATCCGCACGTCGGTGTCCCGCAGGTACTGCTCGGCGCGCGCATCGTCGGAGCGCCGCCACCCGTCGGGGCGCTGCGGCCAGGCGGTGCCCAGCCGGGACAGGTCGTTGTTGGGGTCCAGCACGATCGAGGACACTCCGCGCAGCGCGCATTCCTCGATGAGCCGGCGGATCAGCACGGTCTTGCCGGAACCGGATCCGGCGAAGACGGCGACGTGCTTGCGCAGGTCCGCCAGTTCGACGGCCACCGGTTCGTCGGTGCGCAGATCGCGACCCAGCGGAATCTCGTTGTCGGACAGGTCGAACGGTGTGTCGTCGACCGGCTCGGGTTCGGGCTCGGGCGCGTCCACCGCCGCGGCCACCGGCCCGGGTGCCGCATCCGGCTCGCTCACCGTGGGCGCGGCTTCGCCGCCGAGGGCACGGCGCAGCAGCACCAGCGCGTGGGCGGGCCGGTGGGCGCGCAGCCAGCCCGCCAGCTCGGGATGGTCGTCGGCCATCAGATCGCGCAGCGCGATCATGGTGCGCAGGTCGTCGTCGGTGAGCTCGAGGGTGCACGCTCCGGCGGCGTGCACCTCGTCGATCAGGGCGGCCGTCTTCGGCCCCGTCGGCCACGGGGTGTTGCGCAGGAAGAACAGCTGGCGGCGGTCCGATCCGGCGCGCAAACCCGTTGCGGTGGCGGCCTTCTGGATACGGCTCTGGGCCGATCGGGCGTTGCTGGCCGAGATCGCCCGGAATGCCCAGTGCCGTTCGTCGTCGGTGGCCGGGTCCAGGCTCTGCCGCAGCCGGCCGTGCAGCACGACGTGCGCACCCGGTGGCGGGTCACACACGAACGACTGGTCGCCGTCGCGCTCGGCGATCCAGGCCGTCAGCGCCGCCCCGAGCAACTCGGGCATCGTGACGTCCTCGCCTTCGTGGTCGAGGGCTGCCGCGGGCACCGCGCGGCGGCGGTACTCGGCGAAGTCGCGGTCCAGGGTCGAGGACGCGGCAGTGCCCGCCTCGTCCGGCCGGGCTTCCCAGGTGGGCGCTGCGCCGGAGGCGAGGTGCTCGAGTTCGACGACCTCACCGTGGCGCAGGCACTCCCGCACATGGGTGTCGGCCCGGATCAGCAGCTGGCGCGGGGTGTAGTCACGGGCATCCTCGAACGCCGATCCCACGATCGGCCAGCTCGGGTACGGCGGGTGGAAGCCGACGGAGGCGTACCCGGCGCCGAACCGGCGCTCCAGGATCGCCCGTCCGACCTCGGCGGTCGGCAGCGGGGCCAGCGGCGCCGTCACCCGGAACCGGTCGGCGACGCTGCCCACCGCCCGGTGCTGCACGCTCTCCCAGACCGCCGGCAGGCAGGCGACCACCGACACGGTGCGCCGCATCGTCTGCCGCAGCGCCATCAGTCCGTGCGCGACCTCCTCGAGCACGCCGTCGCCGCCGGGCGCGTCCTCGCCGGTGCGCGCGATCGACTGGGCCAGCAGCGTGTCGATCTGGTCGATCGCGAGTACGGCGGGGCCGGCCACCGCCACCAGCCGGGAGATGTCGCGCACACAGTCCTGGGCCGACTGCGGTGAGCTGCGCAGCCCCCAGCGGGCCCGGTCGTCGCTGCCGATCTCGTCGCTGTCCTGCAGGTAGGCCTCGCCGACGTCGTGGGCGGTCAGATCGGCCGCACCCAGCAGCACCAGCGCCCGCAGCGCCTGATGGCAGTGCCGCACCGGGTCCTTGCGCGCGCTGGCCAGCGCGTTGACGAACCGGTTGAGCGTCTCGGGTTCCAGGTCGTCGTCGCCGATGATGGCGCGGCGGTCGGCACGCGAGATGTGGGCGATCGAGGACAGCTCCCACAGCAGATCCTTGAGCTGGGTCTCCCGTTCGGCGCCGGGCCGTCCGAGGCTTTCCAGGACGCCGTTGCGCACCGACTCCCAGAAGCTCGCCGCGTCGAGCAGTTCGATGACGAAGAAGTACCCGCCGCCGCGCTGCACGCGTTCGCGGATCTGCCCCAGCAGGTGGGTCTTGCCGGAGCCGGCCTGCCCGCGGATCACGACACCCAGCGGGGTCGACGCCGGTTCGCGCAGCGCGTCGCCGAACGCGTCCAGCACGTCGTCGATGGCGTATTCGTTGAGGCCGCTGACGTGGGTGGCCTGGGTGCGCCACAGATCGTCGGAGGTGGGCGCCCAGGTCAGGCGCAGGGCGGCGAGCGCTTCGCGCTGTGCGGTGTCCATCATGGTTCGATCGCGATCAGGTGTTTGGGGCGGTCGCCGATGACCACCGCGGCGGCGCGGTCGGCGTCGGTCAGGGTCTTCTGGTTCTCCTCCGGGATCAGGCTGACCCCGGCGGTGCGGAACAGGGACTTGAGTGCAGCGTCGACGTCCTCGCGGGACGCGTCGAGTTCGGCGCGCAGCCTGCTCAGCGCCACCCAGCCGCCGGGCCGCGCCGCGAGCCGATGGTAGGCCGACCGGATCCGGTCCTCGGTGGTCTCG
>JAXHTL010000326.1:0-3462 GCA_034190095.1 Actinomycetota bacterium | reverse complement strand
GCCAGCGGCCGGCAACCGTTTGGGGACGCAATGCTGCGAGACATCCGGGAACTGGCCGACTCACCCGAGGAATACGCCGCCGAGCTGCGACGGCGATGGGGCGGCCTGCTCAGCTACCGCTACATCGGGCGCAGCTACGCCCAGATGGACCTCGGTCCCGTGGACAACACCGTCACTCTGCGCCGTGACATGCGCGACGGTGCCGGCGGTCTGCTCCTGGCCGTACTCGGCATCGCCTCACCCGAGGGCGGCCACATGTCGGACCTGGAGGCGGTTCCGAACCCCGTCGTGCACTCCTGTCAGATCCTCGACCCCGGCGTCGGGGTCGAGCGCATCGAGATCGTCTCCGAGGAGCTCAAACGCGGCAGGCAGATGGGCTACAGCCGGTCCAAGATCGTCGACGCCGCGAACCCGGCGCGGGTACTGGCCCTCACCGAGGGGCAGGGCATCAGCATCGGTACTCCACCCGAGGGCCTGGGCCGGATGGAGGCCAACCCGCTCGAGATCGTCGACTCCCCCGAGCTGCCGCCGCTGTGGGAGGTCTTCGGCGCCAGGCTGCGCACCACCGGGCACTGGGTGCTGCCCGAGTTGACCGCCGACGTCGCCTCCCCCGACGCCGCGCTGCACATCGGCCCCCAGTTCGTCGTGCTGGAAACCGCCGCGATCCATCGGGCCGCCGACGTGGCCGGCACCACCCGGTTGCACGGGGTCTCCTCACACGTCATGTTCATGGCGCGCGGCAAGCGAGGTCCCTTCCGGGTCGAGAGCGAACCGATGACGGGGGCCGCAGGCGCGGTGGCGGTGCGGACGATGATGTACGACGAGGGCGCCGGCGACCGGGTCACCACGGTCGCTTCCCACCTTTTCCGGGCAGCCTCCCGTCCCCGGGGTGACGACGACTTTCGCCGGACCGAATAAGTAGCTGAACCCCGCGTGGGACACTGGCGCGCATGGCTCTAGAGATTGCCCGTCCCAAGCTCGAAGGCAAGGTCGCCGTCGGCACAGATCGCCAGATCGGATTCGCTGAGTTCGGTGATCCGCAAGGCCGGGCGATCTTCTGGCTGCACGGCACGCCCGGTGCCCGCCGTCAGATCCCCGTCGAGGCCCGGCTCTACGCCGAGGCCAACCAGATCCGCCTGATCGGTGTCGACCGGCCCGGGATCGGATCGTCGACGCCGCACGAGTATCACAGGGTCATCGACTTCGCCGACGACCTGCGCACCATCGCCGACACGCTGGGCATCCATAAGATGGAGATCATCGGGCTCTCCGGCGGCGGGCCCTACACCCTGGGCTGCGCCGCGGCGATGCCCGAGCGGATCATCGCCGTCGGTGTCCTCGGCGGAGTGGCCCCCACACAGGGAGCCGACGGCATCGGCGGCGGCATCATGGGCAACGTGGGGCTTCCGGTGGCCCCGGTCCTCGAGCGGGTCGGCAGCCCGCTGAGCCGGGTGGCGACCGGGCTGATCCGGCTGATCAAACCGGTCGCCGAGCCGGCGCTGTACCTCTACGCCAGCGTGTCACCCGAGGGTGACCGACGCCTGCTGGTGCGCCCCGAGTTCAAGGCGATGTTCCTCGACGACCTGCTCAACGGCAGCCGCAAACAGTTGGCGGCGCCGTTCGCCGACGTGGTCGTGTTCGCCCGGGACTGGGGTTTCCGCCTCGACGAGGTGAAGGTGCCGGTGCGGTGGTGGCACGGCGACCGCGACCACATCGTGCCGTTCTCACACGGCGAGCACGTCGTCGCGATGCTGCCCGACGCCGAGCTCTATCCGCTTCCCGGCGAGAGTCACCTGGGCGGCCTGGGTGAGGCCGAGGCCATCATGGCGACGATGAGCGATCTGTGGGACGCCGATCAGAAGAGGTGAGACGCGGCGGGCTCAGCGCTTGAGCCAGCCCTGCACGGTCGACAGCTCGCTGCTGTAGGTCTGCATGATGTCGTCGTGGTAGAGGGTGCCGCCGGTGATCGTCGAGTCGCCCTGCCACACCACGTGGATGCGCACGACGCCCTTGTCGAAGTAGTCGCTACGGTCGGCGGTCCGGTGATTCCACCCGGTCTCCTCGGCGAGCGTTGTGACGGCCTGGCGCTCGTCGGTGTCAACCATCAGTGCTTCTCCAGTGTCGGGGGTCTGGTCGCTGCCACCCTATCGCTGTCCGGCCAGCGCCCTTCGCAGCATGTGCATCGCCACGGTCGTGGACCTCTCCCGGATGTCGCCGCGGTTTCCCGGCAGGGTGGCGGTTCTGGTCAGCAACAGCGGCGGCGCCGAGCCTTCGGCCAGCGCCACCGAGAAGCACACGGTGCCCACCGGTTTGGCCTCGGTGCCGCCACCCGGGCCGGCCACCCCGGTGATCGCCACCGCCGTGTCGGCGTCGAACCGGGTCAGCGCACCCGCCGCCATTGCCTCGGCCACTGGCTCGGACACCGCGCCGTGCCGATCGATCAGCGCCGCGTCGACCCCCAGCAGCCCGGTCTTGGCGGCATTGGAGTAGGCCGCCACCCCGCCCGCGACGTAGGCCGACGAACCGGGCCGATCGGTGAGCCGGGCGGCGAGCATCCCCGCCGTGCACGATTCCGCGGTGGCGATGCGACGCCCGGTCAGCAGCCCGGCGACCTGATCGTCGATCAGCGACCCGTCCTCGGAGAAGATCTCGTGGCCGTGCCGGTCCCGCAGCACGGTGAGCAGATCGGAGTAGGTCCCGGTGTCCTGCGGCTCGAAGCGGGTGACGATCTCGAGTTCCCCGCGCCGCAGGCAGGTGGTGATCTCGAGCCGGTCGAACCCCGGGACGGTGTGCTGGGCGTCGCGCAGCGTCTCGGCCAACCCGGATTCGGGCAGCCCGAACATCCGGACCGTCTGCTGACGGTACTCGGCGCGGCCGGCGATCGCGGCCTGCACCGCGTCGGTGCCCACCGCCGACGACCACATCGGCCGCAGCTCCCGCGGCGGACCGGGCAGCACCATGACCGTCGGGCTGCCGGGGACCACGACACCGGGCGCGGTGCCGACCGGATCGAGCACGATCGCGCCGTCGGGCACCAGCGCCTGTTTGCGGTTCGCGGCGCGCACCGCCTCGGCGTCCACCCCGGGGAACCGGGCCATCAACCCCGTGACGATGTCGTTGATGGTGGATTCCAGGGTGGTGTCGAGGACCAGTTCGCGTCCACAGAACCGGGCGACGGTCTCGACGGTCATGTCGTCGGCGGTCGGGCCGAGGCCCCCGCTGGTGATGATGAGGTCGACCTGCTGGTCGGCCAGGAACCGCAACTGCGCCTCGATGTCGGCCTGACGGTCGCCGCACAGCGTGATGTGGGCGAGCTCCACGCCCAGCTCCAGTAACCGATCGGCCAGCCAGGGCCCGTTGAGGTCCTGGACGCGTCCGGTGAGGACCTCAGTCCCCGTCACCACGATGCCCGCCCGTGCGCTCACAGGAATGGACATTACGCACCCGGCCGGACAGCCCGGC
>JAXHTL010000325.1:0-3495 GCA_034190095.1 Actinomycetota bacterium | reverse complement strand
CAGCTGGCCGCAGGTGCCGACGATCCGCGAGCGCCAGTCGCCCGGCGCGTCGGTCACCGGTTCCAGGATGCGGTCGGCCACCGCGCCGAGCAGCTCCTGCTTGTTCGCGAAATGCCAGTACAGTGCCCCCGGAGAGACGGCGAGCTCGCGGGCCAGCCGGCGCATCGACAGATCGGCGATGCCGTAGTCGTCGAGCAGTGTCGTCGCCGCGTGGACCACGTCGCGTTTGTGGAGCTGCACGCCAGTACCCTAACCTGAACGGTGTTCAATTGTCGGTTCGACCGACGTTCTCGATCAGCAGGAGGCGACTCGGTGAGCGACATTCTGGCGGTAGCGCGCGAGCAGGTGCTGGAGCGGGGCGTGGGCCTCGATCAGGACCAGACCCTGCAGGTGCTCCGGCTTCCGGACGACCGCCTCGACGACCTGCTGGCACTGGCCCACGACGTCCGGATGGCCTGGTGTGGACCCGACGTCGAGGTCGAGGGCATCATCAGCCTCAAGACCGGAGGCTGCCCCGAGGACTGTCACTTCTGTTCGCAGTCAGGGCTTTTCACCTCGCCGGTACGCAGCGCCTACCTGGATGTCCCGAGTCTGGTGGAGGCCGCCAAGCAGACCGCCAAGACCGGAGCCACCGAGTTCTGCATCGTCGCGGCGGTCCGCGGGCCCGACGAGCGGCTGATGGCCCAGGTCGCCGCCGGAATCGAGGCGATCCGCAACGAGGTCGACATCCACATCGCCTGCTCGCTGGGCATGCTCACCGCCGAGCAGGTCGAGCAGCTCTCCGCGATGGGGGTGCACCGCTACAACCACAACCTGGAAACGGCCCGGTCGTACTTCACCAACGTGGTCACCACCCACAGCTGGGAAGAGCGCTGGGGCACCCTGCAGATGGTGCGCGAAGCCGGAATGGAGGTGTGCTGCGGCGGCATCCTCGGGATGGGGGAGACGCTCGAACAACGCGCCGAGTTCGCCGCCAACCTCGCCGAACTCGACCCGCACGAGGTTCCGCTGAACTTCCTCAATCCGCGCCCGGGCACACCGTTCGGTGACCTCGAGGTGCTGCCGGCCTCGGATGCCCTGCGTGCGGTCGCGGCGTTCCGGTTGGCGCTGCCGCGCACGATGCTGCGCTTCGCCGGCGGGCGGGAGATCACCCTGGGTGACCTCGGCGCCAAGAAGGGAATCCTGGGCGGCATCAACGCCGTCATCGTCGGCAACTACCTGACCACGCTGGGCCGCCCGGCCGAGGCTGACCTGGAACTACTCGACGATCTGCAGATGCCGATCAAGGCCCTCAACGCCACACTGTGATGGTCGCCGACCTTCCCGCCCCGGTCGGCGCGGGTGTGTTCAACGTCTACACCGGTGCCCCGGCGGGAAGTGTGGTTCCGACGGCTGCGCAACTGGGTCTGGAGCCGCCGCGCTTCTGCGCCGAGTGTGGCCGGCGGATGGTGGTGCAGGTCCGCCCGGACGGGTGGTGGGCGAAGTGTTCGCGGCACGGGACGGTGGACTCCAAGGACCTGGAGATGCAGCGATGAGCCTTCCGAGCCGAGAACCCCACGCCCCGGAGCGCCTTCCGGAGGGCAGGCCCACCCACTCGCCGGTGCGCGCCGCTTCGATGGTGGTCGCCGGGTTCGCCCTGTCGGGGGTCGCGATCGGCGCGCTGTGGGCCTGGCTGGCACCCGGGATCCACGGCGTCGTCGCGCTGACCGACGACGGTGACCGGGTCCAGGCCTACCTGGGCAACGAGTCCGAACACTGGTTCACGGCGGCGGCCCTCGTCGTGGGGCTGCTCTCGGTGCTGGCGGTCGTCGGTGCGGTCCTGGTCTGGCAATGGCGTGCGCACCGGGGACCGCTGCAGGTCTCCGCACTGGTCCTGGGCACGATCGCGGCCGCCGCGGTGACGGTCGGAGTGGGAGCGTTGGTGGCGCACTGGCGTTACGGCAGTGTCGACATCGCCGCTGCTCCGGTTTCGGAGCAGAACCGCGTGCACTATGTGGTCGAGGCGGCGTCGGTGTTCTTCGGGCACACACCGTTGCTGATCGCGGCGACGCTGCTGCTGCCGGCGGCGGTGGCCGCGACGGTGTACCTGCTGTGTGCGGTGTCCACGCCGCGTGACGACCTCGGTGGGTGGCCGCCGGTCGACCATCCGGTACCGGCTACAGATCGAACCGCGACAGCGGTGCCCGTTCCACCCGCCGGCCCGTCATCACCTTCGCCGTGATCTTGCCGAGGGTCAACATCCCGCGGTAGGTCGACGGGTTGAGCAGGGTCGGCCACTTGGTCCGTTTGATGTGGGTGCGCAGCGGCTGTCCGGCGAAGCGCTCGCGCAGCCACCGCAGCGTCATCGGCGCCGACATCGGATGCAGCAGCAGATGCTCGCTGAGCATGTCGCGGTGGTAGGTCACCGGGGCGCCGCCGCGGGTGTAGGTCTCGGTCAGCTCGTCGATGTCGTCGACCGAGATGATCCGGTCGTGCACGGCCTGCACGATCAGTACCGGGATCCTGGGAGCGGACGTGCCGAGTTTGATGCTGTCGAACACGTGCTGCACCTCGGGGGTCAGCAGGATCTCCTCCAGTGGACGGTCGATCATGTGGGCCATGTCCTTGCCCACCATCGACAGCATCGCGTGAGCGGTCGTCATCCGCTGGATCCGGGCCAGCATGGCCTTGCCCTCGTCGGTGGCGTGCTCGTTGATGATGCGGTCCAGATCCGGGTAGATGTGGCTGAGCGCCGCGACGACCAGTGCGGGCAGGCCGGCGTAGATGCTGCCGTTGAGCCGGCGGAACGCGTGTCCGAGATCCCCGACCGGGGAGCCGAGCACGGCGCCGACGACGTTGAGCTCGGGAGCGTAGCCGTCCTGGACCTCGGCTGCCCACGCCGAGGCCAGCCCGCCTCCGGAGTAGCCCCACAGGCCCACCGGAGCGTCCGCGGCCAGGCCGAAGGCTTCGTAGCCGATGGCTGCCCGGACACCGTCGAGGACGTGGTAGCCGGGCTCGTAGGGAGCGCCCCACATGCCGGTGGAGCCCTCGTGGTCGGGGATCGAGACCGCCCACCCCTCGGCCAGTGCCGCGGCAACCAGCAGGAATTCGAACTGCGCGACCGCGCCGATGGCCTTCGCGCCGCGACGCAGCGCGTAGGACGGGAAGCAGCGCGCCGCGACGGCATCGATGGCGCACTGGTAGGAGACGACGGGCAGCGGCCCCGCCGCGGCCCGTTCGGTCGGGATCACGACCGTCGTCACCCCGGCCTGCGGTGCGCCCTCGAAGTCGGCGGTCCGGTACAGCAGCTGGGTGGCGGTGAACTTCTGCGGAATGAAGCCGAGGAATGCCAGCTCCACGTCGCGGGAACGCAGCACGGTGCCCGGTCGGGCGTGCTCGAAGCCGGCCGGTGGCTGGTAGAAGGGGTCCCTGTCCGGGAGGATCGGCGCTGTCCCGGTCTGCAGCGGCTCATGGGGTGCCTGGCCGATCCACTCGGCGCCGCTGGAGTGCGCCACA
>JAXHTL010000324.1:0-3503 GCA_034190095.1 Actinomycetota bacterium | reverse complement strand
GGTCACCGCGGCCGGGGTGGCCTTGAGAATGTAGTTGTCCCGCATCAGGTCGCGGGGCAGCGGGACCCGTACCCCACTGCTGCTCATCAGCGCCACCACGTCGTCGAGATAGGACGGAAACGCCTCGATGTCACGGTCGTCACGCCCGGCCGCCCCGCGCAGCGCCATCGAGGTCACCGGATCCGAGCCCGGCGCGCGCCCGATGCCGAGATCGATGCGGCCCGGATGGGCGGCCTCGAGCAGCGCGAACTGTTCGGCGACCGCCAGCGGAGCATGGTTGGGCAGCATCACCCCGCCGGAGCCCAGCCGCAGCGCCTCGGTGTGCGCGGCCAGGTGCGCGATCAGCACCGGAGGGCTGGTCGCCGCGACCGCGGGCATGTTGTGGTGTTCGGCCAGCCAGTACCGCGTGTAGCCCAGCCGGTCGGCGGTCTGCGCGAGCTGCGTCGTCGCGGCCAGGGCATTCGAGGTGCTCTGGTGGCTGCGGACGGGGACGAGGTCGAGGACGGAAAGGCGCATTCTCGGTCCAACGCTGCCGGTCGCCGCCCCTGTTCCCGGCGAATCCGGCGCGATAGGCGACAGTGGGTGTCGTGGGTGTCGCTATTCGCGCCCGATTCGCAGGGCGGTGGCGAAGACGTCGTCCATCATCGCGGGGGTGAGCCGGCCGGTGAAGGTGTTCTGCTGGCTGGGGTGAAAACAGCCCAGCAGCGTGACCTCACGCCGGGGCAGCGACAGGGTCACCACAGCGCCATGGCCGAAGCGCGGCGCCGGCGTGGGTACCGTCCCTCCGAGCGTGCGGATCAGACCGAGCGCCGACTGCCAGGCGAACCCGCCGAGCGCCACGATCACCCGCACCGAGGCGCCGGTCAGCCGCCACTCCGCCGCCAGCCACGGCGCGCAGGTCTCCCGCTCCGCGGGTTCGGGTGCGTTGCCCGGCGGGGCGCACCGCACCGCGGCCACCACCCGAACGTCGTTGAGCGCCAGTCCATCAGCGGCGTCGGTGCACACCGACTGATTGGCCAGCCCGCTACGGTGCAGCGACCCGAACAGAAAGTCCCCGGACCGGTCACCGGTGAACACCCGTCCGGTCCGGTTGGCGCCGTGCGCAGCTGGGGCCAACCCGAGCACCCACACCGCCGGACTGGCCGACCCGAACCCGGGCGCGGGCCTGCCCCAGTACGGCTGGTCGGCATACGCCTTGCGCTTGGTGACCGCGACCTCTTCGCGCCAGGTCACCAGCCGCGGGCAGGCTCGGCACACCGAGACCCGGGCGTCGAGCTGGGCGACGGTCCTGCTGCGCGCCGCCGACGCCGCCACCGCGGCCGGGTCCGTCGCCACCGCCGTGCGCGGGGAGGCAGGGTCACCCGGCCACCCCGAACCGGCACGCACCGGAGACGCGAACGGTTCGCCGGTGCGCGGGTGTGGCAGGGGTTCCATCATTTGTTACCAAGAAGCACCGTTCATCGTTATCACGAAACACCGTTTCCCTCGACCAGCCGCCGACCGCGGTCCCCCACCATGGGGACTCCAGGCTTTTCGTTCCCGTGCGTGACGGGACCGGCCGGCTGATTGGGGAACACATGCGACTGTCCATTGCCGCGCTCGCCGGCATCTGTCTGCTGGGCACCGGGTGCGCCAGCACGATCAGCAACGCCGAGTCCGCGACGCCGACCCGCACGCTGATACCGCGTCCGCTCGTCGAACGCGAACTCACCGGCCTGTTGTTGGAACCCGACGAGGTGGCCGCGGTGATGGGTTCTCCGGCAATGGCCGTCATCGAGTCCCAGACGGCCATGTCGGACCACAGCGCGTTCATGGCGCCACCGGAATGCCTGGCGATCGACGGCGCGGCCGAGCTACAGGCCTATGCCGGAACCGATTTCCGGGCGGCCCGCGACCAGAGCCTCAACAACGGAAACGACTTCACCCACTACGCCAAGCAGGCGGTGGTGCTGTTCCCGTACCTGGAGAAAGCCGGCGAATTCTTCGACGCGTCGGTCCAGCAGTGGCCGGCCTGCCACGACTACACCCACACCCAGAGCGGGACGCAATGGTCGGTCACCGAGCTCACCACCACTGAGAACACCCTGACCGCGACGGCTGTCCAGCAGGACGCCGCCGCCCCCGGCTGGGGGTGCGGGCGCGCGTTGGTGCACCAGAACAACGTCATCGTCGACGTCAACACCTGCAGCGCCAGCCCCGGCGACTCCGCGCTGCGGCTCGCCGAACAGATCGCTGACAACGTGGCGCAGGCCTGGTAGCCCGACAGCGGACCGCCTCAGGGCCCAGCCGGCGGTCCGCGCAGAAAATCCGTGGCCGAAAAGGCCCGTGCGCTGCTAGATTCCCGGCGATATCCCATGACGCCACCGTTGAAGTCACAGCGCGCGCGGCTGAGCAGGCGCGGCCCACTACTGCTGATCCTGTTCGCCGCCCTGTCGGCGGGAACGGGTAACGGCATCTCCATCGTGGTGTTTCCCTGGCTGGTGTTGCAGCGCACCGGTTCCGCACTCGATGCCTCGATCGTCGCGATGGCCGGCACGTTGCCGCTGCTGGCGGCCACCCTGATCGCCGGTGCGGCGGTGGACTACCTCGGACGCCGTCGGGTGTCGATGATCTCCGATGCGCTCTCGGCGCTGTCGGTGGCCACGGTGCCGGTACTGGCGCTGGTGTTCGGAGCCGACGCGGTGAATGTGGCGACGCTGGCCGCTCTGGCCGCACTCGGCGCGCTGTTCGACCCGGCGGGGATGACCGCGCGCGAAACGATGCTGCCCGAGGCGGCCGCCCGCGCCGGCTGGTCCCTGGACCACGCCAACAGCTACTTCGAGGCGGTGTTCAACCTGGCCTACATCGTGGGCCCGGGCATCGGTGGGCTGCTGATCGCCACGCTGGGCGGCATCAACACGATGTGGGTGACGGCGGCGACGTTCCTGGCCTCGATCCTGGCGATCTCGGTGCTGCGTCTGGAGGGCGCCGGAATCCCGGACCGTTCGGCGTTGACCGGCAACGTGTGGGCCGGGATTCTCGAGGGCCTGCGCTTCGTGTGGCACAACAAGGTGCTGCGCACGCTGGCGTTCGTCGACCTGGTGGCCACCGGTCTGTACATGCCGATGGAATCCGTCTTGTTCCCCAAGTATTTCACCGATCGCAACGAGCCGGCCCACCTGGGCTGGGTGTTGATGGCCTTGAGTATCGGCGGCCTGCTCGGCGCGCTGGGGTACGCGGTGATCTCCCGATTCATGAAGCGGCGCACCGTGATGCTGATCGCGGTGCTCACCCTCGGCGCTGCGATGACCGTCATCGCGTTCCTGCCGCCGCTGCCGGTGATCCTGGTGCTGTGTGCCGTGGTGGGCTTCGTCTACGGCCCGATCGCACCGATCTACAACTACGTGATGCAGACCCGCGCTCCCGCGCATCTGCGGGGGCGGGTGGTCGGCGTGATGGGGTCGCTGGCCTACGCAGCAGGCCCACTCGGGCTGATCCTGGCCGGCCCGCTGGCCGACTCGGCC
>JAXHTL010000323.1:0-3503 GCA_034190095.1 Actinomycetota bacterium | reverse complement strand
GCCGCTCGAGGACTCCTCGAGCGGCCCCACTGGTCGCGATCACTCCACGGTCAGGTAGTAGACCTGGGCGACCGGAACGTCTTGGCGAGCTTCGTTGTTGGCGTAAGGGTCTTGCACCCCGACAGTTTCGCGGATGTCGGGCCCGGGGAGAATCGACACCACCTGAGCCTCGGCCAGCGGCGAATCCGTCAGATTCTCGACATACACCCGATTGCCGTCGGACTTCAGTTCGGACACGGCTTCAGCCGCGTTGTCCCCGGGTACCGGCTCTGCGGCGGCTGGAGCAGACAGATTCAACGCGAGCGCCGGGACCGCGGCCGCGGATCCGATGAGCGCCGACAGTGCTTTTCTGGCTCTTCTGACACATCCGTGGGCGTGTGAGCGTGTCTGAATAGGCGCACGCCGTTCTCTGCATAGGTTTCTGAGCTGTCGAAGGCAAGGAAACCGATGATCAGGAGAACGGCGTGCGTGATGTCAGCCTATGGCGGAGTCTGTTGGGCGTCGAGAAGACGGTCGTCGAGCGGGTCGAGTTCGACGAGGCCTCTGAAGTCCTCGTCGCTCACGTCCGGCCTACCAAGCGCGAGTGTGGCCGGTGCGGGATCTGCGGCCGCCGCAGCCCGGGCTATGACGCCGGGGCGGGCCGGCGGCGCTGGCGGGCGTTGGATCTGGGTACCATCCGTGCCGAACTCGAGGCTGACGCGCCGCGGGTGGCGTGCCCGGTGCACGCAGTGGTGGTTGCGGCGGTGCCGTGGGCTCGTCACGATGCCGGTCATACCTACGCATTCGATGATCAGGTGGCGTGGTTGGCCACCCGGGCATCGAAGTCCACGGTGGTCGATCTCATGCGGATCGCGTGGCGCACTGTCGGGTCGATCGTCGCCCGGGTCTGGGGTGACATCGACGCCACCCACGATCGGTTCGCCGGGTTACGCCGGATCGGGATCGACGAGATCAGCTACAAGAAGGGCCACAAGTACCTGATGGTCGTGGTTGACCACGACCATCGGCGCCTGGTGTGGGCTGCGCCGGGACGCAACAGCGCCACGGTGGGTGAGTTCTTCGACCTCCTCGGTGAGCAGCGGTGTGCCCAGATCACCCATGTCTCTGCAGATGGGGCTGACTTCATCGACACCATCGTCGCGGCCAGATGCCCGAAAGCGGTCCGGGTCGCCGACCCGTTCCATGTCGTGAAGTGGGCGACCGACGCGCTCGATGAGGTGCGCCGCCAAGCGTGGAACGACGCTCGCGCGCTGGCCCGCACGGAGCCCAAGCGTGGCCGTGGACGTCCTGGCCCTGATGCGCCACCACGGCCGGGCAACGAACGCGCCAAACAACTGAAGGGTGCCCGATACTCGCTGTGGAAGAACCCCGAGAACCTCACCGACAACCAGCAAGTGAAGCTCGCCTGGATCGCGGCGACCGACCCGAAACTGTATCGGGCCTACCTACTCAAGGAAGGCCTGCGGGTGGTGTTCCAGCTGCCCCACGACCAAGCCGTCGAAGCGTTGGACCGGTGGATCAGTTGGGCACAGCGCTGCCGGATCCCGGCGTTCGTGACGCTGCAGAAGAGCATCGTCAAACACCGTGCCCGGATCTTGGCCGCGATCGAACACAACCTGTCCAACGGACTCATCGAGTCCACCAACACCAAGATCCGCCTGATCACCCGGATCGCCTTCGGATTCAAATCCGCCGAGGCACTGATCGCCCTCGCGCTGCTCAGCCTCGGCGGCCACAAGCCAGCCCTCCCAGGCCGGAGATGACCCACAGATCAGTCAGGAGCGCCTCAAATTTGAAGGGCTCGCGAGACGGGGCCACCACTCCTACGGTCTCAATTTCTACTTAGCCTCGATCCGTGGATCGGCCCTGTTGAGGTGTATCGGCGCTGAGTTTTGCTGCGCTGCGGGTGGTGGGCAGGGAGTATCTGCTGGTCTGTCCAGCTTTTCCTGTGTGCTCCGGTAGGGCCTGTTCGGCGGGTGGTCAGACGGTGACGGCTGCGGGTGGGCTGTATCCGATGGTGTTGCGCCACAGCGTGAGCCATTGCTGTGCCCAGGGCCAGTGGCTGGGAAGGTGCAACACGGGTCGGCGTTGGGGCCGGGCCAGTCGGGCCGCGATGTTGACGATGCGCCGGCGCAGTGTGGCGCCGCGGGCCACCGCGTGAGCGCCTCCGGCCAGGACCCCGGCGGCGCGCAGCAGGTTGTGGGCAATCGCCGCGCACAGGATCCAGGCCGAGTTCGCCCCGAACCGTCCTGAGGGCAGGTGGGCCAGGGGGCCGTCGATGAGGTCGGCGAAGACGGTTTCGATGATGGCGTGGCGGCGGTGGGTGATGTCGGCGGCATCGACGGGTTCGTCGGTGTCGGTGAAGAACGGGTGATACCGCCACACCGGGAACAAGGCGTCGGGGTAGCGGGCGTCTTTGACCCGGCGCACGATCAACCGGGCGGTCACTGGCCGGTCGGTGGAGGTGAACGCGGTGTAGGTGGTTTCGGCGACCTCGGCATCAGAGATCCATTCCCCGGTGTCGGGGTCGCGTACCGCGCCGGGATATTTCACCGGGCTCCAGGCGGTCTCGTCGATGGAGTCGATGGCTGCAGCCACAGTGGCTGACTTGGTCAGCACCAGGGAGAACCGGGCCCCGGCGCGGCGGCAGGCCGCGGCCACGGTGCTGTTGCCGTACGCCGAGTCGCCACGCACCAGGATCTGGCCGGTGACCCCGGCAGCCCGGGCGGCGGCCACAGCTTGGGCGATCATCCGGGCGGCGCCTTTACCGGAGTTGGTCCGCCCGGCCCGCAACCGAGCCCCGGCGATCACCGGGGCGCTGGTCTCGGTGCTGATCGTGGTGACCAGCGGCGAGAGGCCTTTGCGCAGGATCTGTTTCCCGGCGATCTTGGTGTGCCCGTAGGAAGCGCCTTGTTTGGCGCGTCCATAGACCGGACGCAGCAGCGAGTCGATATCGACGAACGCCCGCCCGTGGGCACCTGGCAACAGAGCCGTGCGCTGGCAGAGGGCGGCAAGGTGCTCACGCAGCACCGATTCGAGTTGTCGGGCATGTCCGAAGGTGAACTCCCGCAACAACGTTCCGACAGTGGAGGGTGCATACACGCCGTCGAAGAGGGTCTTCATGCCGCCACTGCGCACGATGTCGAGGTCGTCGATGCTGTCCGCGCCGGCGCACATCGCGGCGATCACCGTGGCCAGCTTCGGTGACGGGTTGGCTGAGCCGGACTTGATCCGCGGTTCGGCGATACGCACCTTGCCGGCCACCAGGTCAGACAGGCCCGTCTGGGCGGCCAGCGCCATCACCGGCACCAGCCCGGCGCACGACACGAGATGATCATCATCGAAGACCGCCGACGACGCGGCGAAGTTGTGCGACACTTTCACCGGAAGTGCCTTTCGAAGTTGTGCCGATAAGTGCGTAGAGAACACTCATCATCACAGCTCAGAAGGCACTTTCCTCGTTACGACACCCGATCACCAGCCAATCCATCGGTGGATCGAGG
>JAXHTL010000322.1:0-3536 GCA_034190095.1 Actinomycetota bacterium | reverse complement strand
AGGGTCCGCCGGGTTCGGCCATCTGCCGCGCCGGCGGACCCTGCTGGCGCAGCACTTCCCCGACGGCGCGCAGGGCCTGGTCGCCGGCGGCGTGCCCCTCGGAATCGTTGAGGTACTTGAAGGCGTCCAGGTCGACCATTGCGACGACGAGTTCCTCGTCGGTCGCGGAGCCACGTTCCAGCCGCCGGAGGATGACGTCGGTGAAGCCCCGCCGGTTCAGCAGGCCGGTGAGAGGGTCGACGTCGGACCGCATCGCATAGGTGCCGATGGCCCGGGATGCACCGGCGATGGCCGAGGGCACCGAGACGTTCAGGAACACGATCAGCGCGAACGCCGCGACGGCGGTGGACACATTCGTCTCGGCCCCCAGCCGCCAACAGGTGGCCAGCGCGGTCGCCAGGGCAACCACGAGGTTGACCAACAGCAGACGGATGTTGTGGAAGAACGCAAGATATCCGCCGGTGACCGTGGTTGCCGTGCAGCCGAGCACGGCGAGAGCGGACACGGGTTGGGCCAAGCTCCATGCCGAGATGAACAGAATGCCTGCGACCATGGCCAGCGCAGATTGTCGTCGGGTGGGCCACCGGGTGAGCCAGAAAACCGTCATGACCGAGGCGAATGCAGCGAACAACGCGATGAGTGCATAACCGGCCCCTGCCGGCAGATCCAGCGCCACCAGGGAACTGGCCGTGATCAGCGCCACCGTGGCCGAGAGGATGACCATCATCCACTGCGCCGACCGGCGTAACCCGCGCTGGTTCAGGAACTGAGTGGTCCACTCGAACCGATCCGCATCGCTCCACCACCGCTTGATCAGTGCGTCCAGGCGTCCCACCCCGCTCGCGCGTCAAGATCAGCCGACTACTTTCGCTGGCCAATATAGATCGGTTTGCCGATCCGATCTCGGGCTGTGCTGCCGGCTGCCCGTCGAAACTCCGGGCCCGCGTTTGGTTACTCGGGAGTAGGGGAACCCGGTCGCTGCCGGTTTGTGATGCCTGTCACAGCCGGCGCGGTAGTGACTCCGGAGTGACGGGAGAGGACGGGAATGTCGGCGATCAAAGCGTTGGCCAAGTGGAGTACGGCCCCTGCCCGTGGTGTCCAGGCCTCCTCCGGGCCGTGGGTCAACGTGCTGCGCGGTATCGCCGCCCGCGCCACCACACCGCTGCTGCCCGACGACTACCTGTCGTTGCTCAATCCGCTGTGGTCGGCGCGCGAGTTGCGCGGGGAGATCCTCGAGGTGCGCGCAGAGACCGAGGACACCGCCACCGTGGTGATCCGGCCCGGGTGGGGCTTCGCCGGTGACTACCGGCCCGGCCAATACGTCGGTATCGGCCTGCGGGTCGACGGGCGCTGGCATTGGCGGTCCTACTCGCTGACCTCCGTGCCCGAACAGGATGGCGAGCACATCTCCATCACCGTGAAAGCCACCCCGGAGGGGTTTCTGTCGACCCACCTGGTCAACGGCGTCGAACCGGGCACCGTGGTCAGATTGGCGTCTCCGCAGGGTGATTTCGCGCTTCCCGACCCGCCGCCGCCGGCACTGTTGTTCATCAGTGCCGGCAGCGGCATCACGCCGATCATGGCGATGTTGCGCTCGTTGCGGGCGCGCGGCCAGCACCCCGACATCGTGCACATCCACTCCGCTCCGTCGGCCGAGGCGGTGATCTTCGGTGACGAGCTGCGCGCGCTGGAGAGCGAACAGCACGGCTATCGTCTGCACCTGCAGCTCACCGCCGAGGACGGCAAGCTCGACTTCACCCGCCTCGATGGCATCGTGGCCGACTGGCGCGACCGCCCGACCTGGGCGTGCGGACCGGCGGCCCTGCTCGACAGTGTCGAAAGCCTCTGGGACAGCGAAGGTCTCGTCGAGCAGCTGCACATGGAACGCTTCACCATCGCCGCCACCGACAAGGGTGGCGAAGGCGGCACCGTCAGCTTCGCGATCTCCGACAAACAGGTGGAGATAGACGGCGCGACGACACTGCTCGAAGCCGGCGAACAAGTCGGGATCCAGATGCCGTTCGGCTGCCGGATGGGTATCTGCCAGACCTGCGTGCTCGCGCTGGACGGCGGGCACGTGCGCGACATCCGCTCCGGCGCCGAACACGGCGCCGGCGACCGGATCCAGACCTGCATCTCCACCGCATCCGGCGACTGCACGATCAACATCTGAGAGGACGACATGGCCATCACCGACATCAAGGCCTACGCGCATCTGACCGACGACGACATCGATGCACTGGCCGCCGAGCTCGACGCGATCCGCGCCGACATCGAGGAATCACGCGGCGAGCGTGACGCGCGGTATGTGCGCCGCACGATCCAGCTGCAGCGCGCCCTGGCAGCGGGCGGGCGCATCGCGCTGTTCGCCAGCAGCAGCAGGCTCGCCCGGATCGCCGGTGTCGCGATGCTGTCCAGCGCCAAGATCATCGAGAACATGGAGTTGGGACACAACGTCATCCACGGCCAGTGGGACTGGATGAACGACCCGGAGATCCACTCCACCGAATGGGAGTGGGACACCGCATGCCCGTCGGCGCAGTGGAAGCATTCGCACAACTTCGTGCACCACAAGTACACCAACGTCGTCGGGCTCGACAGCGATGTCGGCTATGGCATCATGCGGGTGACCCGCGACGAGCCGTGGGCGCCGTGGATGATCGGCAACCCGATCTACAACCTGCTGTTGGGCACCCTGTTCGAATGGGGGGTGGCGCTGCACCACATCGAAACCGCCAAGATCCGCAACAAGGAGAAGACGTGGGCCCAGGCCCGCAAGGACCTGCGGATCATGGGCACCAAGATGGGGAGGCAGGCGGGTAAGGACTACATCGTCTACCCGGCGCTGGCCGGCACCAACTGGAAACACACACTCAAGTGCAACGTGGTGGCCAACCTGATCCGCAACTACTGGGCCTACATGGTGATCTTCTGTGGCCACTTCCCCGACGGTGCGGAGAAGTTCACCGTCGAGGAATTCGAGAACGAGACCCGCGGGCAGTGGTATCTGCGGCAGATGCTGGGGTCGGCCAACTTTCGGGCCGGTCCGGTGATGGCGTTCATGAGCGGCAACCTGTGCTACCAGATCGAGCACCATCTGTTCCCCGATCTGCCGAGCAACCGGTACGCCGAGATCAGCGTCCGGGTGCGCGAGCTGTGCGAGAAGTACGACCTGCCCTACACCACCGGCCCGCTGCTGCGCCAGTACGGTCAGTCGTTCTGGACCATCCTCAAACTCGCGCTTCCCGATCGCTGGCTGCGCGCCGATGCCGACGAAGCGCCGGAGACCAACTCCGAACGCCGATTCACCGACCTGTCCGAGACGGCGCCGACGCAGGGCCGGCGCCGCGGCCTGCGCACCGCGTTGCGGCAGCGGGCCGCCTAGCCTCGGGGGGTCAGTCAGACTCCGGAGTCGATCAGACTCCAGAGTCGATCAGACGGTGCCGGCGGGAACGATGTCGCGGGCAGCCAGGAAGCTCGGCCGCGGCCGGGCCGCGGCGAACGGCTCGACGAGCCCGTTGTCCACCGAGTTGAAG
>JAXHTL010000321.1:0-3547 GCA_034190095.1 Actinomycetota bacterium | reverse complement strand
CCCGGCTCGGGTTCGCCTCGTCCGCGGCCGGCCGATGGTGTTCGGGCGCCCAGCCGACATAGGTCAGGTACGCCCCGATCAGCGCGGCCACACCGCACACCGCGATCCACAATGCCGTCGCGTCGGTCACGTCGCCGGCCAGCGACATGAAGGTGTCCGGGAAGGCGAGCAGGAAGACGCCGCGGACGACGACGACCCAGCCCAGCACCGAGATGATGATCGCCGCGGCGCCGTGCCAGTGCTGGTGCAGGGCGACGATGACGAGACCGCCGATCAGAATGAACGAACCCGACACCCATGGCCACGCGGAATTCGCCGAGAAATCCGCCAGCAGCGTTGACATGTCCGAGGACCGCAGGATGGCTGCGGCACAGACGATCACGATGAAGGGGCCGAGAACCCGGGCGAATGCCCGCGTCCTGTCCCGGTCCTGATGGCTGTTCATTGCAGTGACCTCCGTCCGACGGACGGCCCGGTCCGTCGGTCCGAACAACGCCGTCCCGCCACCTCCATCAGAGCACCGCGCCCAGCACCGGGAAAGGGACGGAAGTCACATCTTGGCGCGTGTCTCGGCAGGTCAGCCCAGAACCGGGAACCGGCGCTGGCCGGCCAGCCGGTCGAGCGCGCGCTGCATCAGCATGCGCACGTCGGCGTCGACCTCGTCGACGTCGGGGTGCTCGCCGTAGCGGGCCGTGATGTCGATGGGCTCGAGAACCTCGGTGACGATCTTGGTCGGCAGCGGAATGTTCGCCGGGAACACCGTCGTCAAACCGAACGGGAAACCGAAGGTCAGCGGCAGGATGTCCATCCGGATGCGGTGCAGACCCAACCGCCGGGCCATCCCGGCCCCGCGGGTGAGGAACCACTGCATCTCCTGCGCGCCGATCGACACGACGGGCACAATCGGCACCCCCGCCTCGATCGCGGCCCGCACATATCCGGTCCGGCCCTCGAAGTCGATGACGTTGCGGCGCCGCGTCGGCCGGAACGCGTCGTAGTCCCCGCCCGGGAAGACGATCACCACGCCGCCGGAGTGCAGCGCCTTGGCGGCGTTGTCGGGGTTGGCGTGCACCACCCCGAACCGGCGCAGCCACTCGACCAGCGGGGTGAAGAACACGCCGTAGTGGGCCAGCGTGTACAGCGGGCGGTCGAGCCCGAACTTCTCGTAGAACGCCGGCGCCAGCACGAGCACGTCGGGGGTCAGCACACCCCCGGAGTGGTTGCACACCATCAGCGCACCACCGGTCGGCGGCATCGAGTCCAGGCCGCGCACCTCGGCCCGGAAGTACCACCTCATCGCCGGCTTGATGAGCCGGTCGGCCACCCCGACGAACCCCGGATCCCATTTGGTCATCTCGGTGTTGTCAAATTCATTGCTGCTCATGCGTTCCCACTTCGCCGCCCGTGGCGCCTCCAACCGGTCAACCTAGCCTTCGGCCGCCTGCCCGGGAGGCGTTTCGCCAGCCCCGCGCAATCCGCCCACCCGGTACCCCGGACGCCCTAGGCTGGACGTCATGCACGACCGACGTCGGGCACGGGGGCGGGCCGCAGTGAAACTGGCGGCCTGTTGTCTGCTCGCCGGAATACTGGCGGCGGCGTTGATGTTTCCGTTCGCCGGCGGGGCCGGCTGGGCGATCATGCGGGTGGCCGACTCGGCCAGCAACGAGTCCACGCAACTGCTCGACGGTGAGATGCCGGTGGTGTCCACCATGGTGGACGTCAACGGCAAACCCATCGCCTGGCTCTACGAGCAACGCCGTTGGGTGCTGCCCAGCAACCGGATCGCCGACGCGATGAAGCTGGCGATCCTGGCCATCGAGGACAAGCGGTTCACCGAACACAACGGGGTCGACTGGCAGGGCACGCTGACCGGGCTGTCGGGATATCTGTCGGGCAACCCCGCCACCCGCGGCGGCTCGACGATCGAGCAGCAGTACGTCAAGAACTTCAACCTGCTGGTGCTGGCGCAGACCGACGCCGACCGGCGCGCCGCCGTCGAGACCACCCCGGCCCGCAAGCTGCGCGAGATCCGCGCAGCACTCGCACTCAACGCCGCGCTGCCCAAGTCGGAGATCCTGGCCCGCTACCTGAACCTGGTGTCCTTCGGCCACGGCGCCTTCGGCGTCCAGGACGCCGCGAAGACCTATTTCGGCGTCAACGCCGCCGACCTGGACTGGCACCAGGCGGCGCTGCTGGCCGGGCTGGTGCGCTCCCCGACCGCACTCGATCCGTACACCCATCCCGACGCCGCCCTGCAGCGCCGCAACCTGGTGCTCGACACCTTGATCGAGAACCTTCCCGACCGGGTCGACGAACTGCGCGCCGCCCGGGCCGAGCCGCTCGGCGTGCTGCCCCGGCCCGAGCCGATGCCGCAGGGCTGCATCGCGGCGGGGGACCGGGCGTTCTTCTGCGAGTACGCGATGCAGTACCTGGCCCGGGCGGGCCTGAGCAAGGAGGACCTGGCGCGCAACGGCTACCTGATCCGCACCACCCTCGACCCGACGGTGCAGGCCAGCGTCAAGAACGCCATCGACGAGCTGGCCGACCCCACCGCCGACGGTGTGGCCAGCGTGATGAGCGTGATCAGACCCGGCCGCGACGCCCACCACGTCGTCGCGATGGCCGACAGCCGCTCCTACGGCCTCGACCTCGACGCCGGCCAGACGATGCAGCCGCAGCCGTTCTCACTGGTCGGTGACGGCGCCGGGTCGATCTTCAAGATCTTCACCACCGCCGCGGCGCTGGAGATGGGGATGGGCATCGACGCCCGACTCGACGTTCCGCACACGTTCCGGGGCACCGGCCTGGGCGACAGCAGCGAGCCCGGCTGCCCGCCGAAGACGTGGTGTGTGAAGAACGCGTCGGCCTACACCGGCGAGATGACCGTCACCGACGCGCTGGCGAAGTCGCCCAACACCGCGTTCGCCAAACTGATCGCCCAGGTCGGTGTCCCCCGCGCGGTGGACATGGCGGTCCGGCTCGGGCTGCGCTCCTACGCCGAGCCGGGGTCGGCCCGTTCCTACGAACCCGGGACCGACGAGAGCATCGCCGAATGGGTCAAGCGGCAGAACCTCGGGTCCTTCACCCTGGGCCCGCTGGAACTCAACGCGCTCGAGTTGAGCAACGTGGCCGCGACGCTGGCCTCCGGCGGCGTGTGGTGCCCGCCCAGCCCGATCGACAAGGTCTTCGACCGCCACGGCGGCGAGGTCGCTCTCGACACACCGGCCTGCGAGCAGGCCGTCCCCGAAGGCCTGGCCAACACGCTGGCCAACGCGCTGGGCGAGGACCACACCGGCGGCACCGCCACCAGCGCGGCCGGGTCGGTCGGCTGGGACCTGCCGATGTCCGGCAAGACCGGCACCACCGAGTCACACCGCTCCTCGGCATTCCTGGGCTTCACCAATCAGTACGCCGCGGCGAACTACATCTTCGACGACTCCCCCAAACCGTCGGGTCTGTGCTCCTCGCCGCTGCGCAAGTGCGGCAGCGGAAACCTCTACGGCGGAACCGAACCGGCCCGCACCTGGTATCGGGCGATGAAGCCCAT
>JAXHTL010000320.1:0-3603 GCA_034190095.1 Actinomycetota bacterium | reverse complement strand
GGCCAGTGGCACACCGCGGTGAAGTCGGGCCGCACCCACCTGATGGACGCGGTGCCGGTGACGCTGGGCCAGGAGTTCGGCGGATACGCCCGCCAGATCCAGGCCGGTATCGAGCGGGTGCGGGCGACGCTGCCCCGCCTCGGTGAGCTGGCGATCGGCGGCACCGCCGTCGGCACCGGGCTCAACGCCCCCGACGGGTTCGGCGCCAAGGTGGTCGAGGTGCTGGTCAACGAGACCGGCATCGCCGAACTGCGCACCGCGGTGGACTCTTTCGAGGCCCAGGCCGCGCGCGACGGCCTGGTCGAGGCGTCCGGGGCGCTGAAGACGATCGCGGTGTCGCTGACCAAGATCGCCAACGACGTCCGCTGGATGGGTTCGGGGCCGCTGACCGGCCTGGGCGAACTGCAGCTGCCCGACCTGCAGCCCGGCAGCTCGATCATGCCCGGCAAAGTCAACCCCGTCATCCCCGAGGCAGTCACCCAGGTGGCCGCCCAGGTCATCGGCAACGACGCCGCCATCACCTGGGGCGGCGGCAACGGTGCGTTCGAGCTCAACGTCTACATCCCGATGATGGCGCGCAACGTGCTGGAGTCGTTCACCCTGCTGGCCAATGTGTCGAAGCTGTTCGCCGCCAAGTGCATCGACGGCCTGGTCGCCAACGACGCCCGCCTGCGTGAGCTCGCGGAGTCCTCGCCCTCGATCGTGACCCCGCTGAACTCGGCGATCGGCTACGAGGAGGCCGCCAAGGTCGCCAAGGAGGCCCTCAAGGACCGCAAGACGATCCGCCAGGCGGTCATCGACCGCGGTCTGATCGGCGAGAAGCTCTCGATCGAGGAGCTCGACAAGCGACTCGACGTGTTGGCGATGGCGAAGGTGGCCGACGACAAGCGCTGACGCGACCGGGCACCGATTCGTTCGCGCCAGATCGCGCGAAACGCCTGACGAATCGCCGAGACCGCAACAAGATTAGGGAAACACCCGATTCGTCGCGGGCCGATCGCGGCCTAGCGTCGAGTGGTCTCACGCGGTTCGGCTCAAGGAGGCTCTCGGTGCCTGTACACCACAACGTCGCTGACATCGCTGGCAGCGTCGCATCGACATCCACTCCCGGCACACTGGTCACAACGGCCACCAGCCAGCCCGCCCTGAGCACCGGGTTCGTGATGCTGGGGCTGGCCTCGTTGCTGGGCCTGTCGAAGGGCCGGCACAGCGGGAGCGCCGACCGGATGCTGGCGATGTCGGGAGCCGCCGCGGCGGGGTGGTACCTGGTGGAGTCCCGCCGCCGCCACTGACCTCGCCGATCCCGGGATCGTCGGCTCAGGGGCCCCCAGGTGCACGGGGTTAGCCTGGTCCGATGAGAACCATCTCATCCATCGTGCTGGTGGGCCTCGGTGTCCTGGTCGCCCTGTCCGGCACGCTGTTCGCGCTTCAGGGGTTCGGCCTCGTCGGCGGCAGCCCGATGACCGGCACCACCACGTGGTCGATTGCCGGGCCGATCATCGCGGCGGCCGGGATCGGCCTGGTGTATGCGGGGTGGCGGGTCGGCCGGAGCTAACCCGGTCCGTCGACCAGATCATCGGCCGGCGGGCCGTTGTCCCGGCCGCCGTAGAGACTGCCGGGGGCGCGTGGCCCGAGCATCTCGGTGACGGTCACCAGGTGGTAGTCGTTGGCTTCCAGAACCGGCAGGAACTCGGCGACCAGATCGACCGTCGAGGCGAACGTGTCGTGCAGCAGGACCACCGAACCGGGCCGGATCTGGCGCATCAGAATCGCCCGTGTCTCGGCGATGTTCGCGTCGTTGAGCCAGTCGAACGGCACGACATCCCAGTTGATCACGGCCAGCCCCTGCCGTCCGGCCTCGGCCAGCACTGCTGCGTCGACGGTCCCGCCACCGGTGCGGGCCACGGTGGGCCGCTGCCCGGTCGTGGCCTCGATGGCGTCGTTGGTCCCGGCGAACTGCGCGGCGATCTCCTGCGGCCCCAGCATCGTCATGTCCGGATGCGACCACGTGTGGTTGCCGATCTCCATGCCCGCCGCGGCGATGCGCGCGGCGGCAGCGGGGTCGGCCGCCACCTTGTCGCCGATCAGGAAGAACGTCGCGCGCGCGTTGTGCTCACGCAGGATCTGCAGTAGCCGATCGGTGTGAGCGGCCGGCCCGTCGTCGAAGGTCAGCGCCACGCACTTGACGTTCGCGCAGTCGATGGGATGGCCGGGATCGGCGGCCGCCACCGGGGCGAACCCCAGCAGCGTCACCGCCGCCACCACCGTTCCCCCGCGAATCCGGCGCGCCAGGGCACCCACGGTGGCGCGTTTCGCGCCGGATCCACCGCTCAGGGGAGGCCGATCTCCTCGAGCATCTCGGTCACCAGCGCCGCGATCGGGGACCGCTCGCTGCGCAGCAGCGTGATGTGGGCGAACAACGGGTGCCCCTTGAGCTTCTCGATCACCGCGGCCACACCGTCGTGGCGGCCGACCCGCAGGTTGTCCCGTTGCGCCACGTCGTGGGTCAGCACCACCCGCGAGCCCGAGCCCAGCCGCGACAGCACGGTCAGCAGCACGTTGCGCTCCAGCGACTGCGCCTCGTCGACGATCACGAACGAATCGTGCAGCGACCGGCCCCGGATGTGGGTCAGAGGCAGCACCTCGAGCATGCCGCGGGACAGCACCTCCTCCAGCACCGCGGGGCTGGCGAGGCCTTCGAGGGTGTCGAACACTGCCTGGGCCCATGGACCCATCTTGTCGCTCTCGCTGCCGGGCAGGTAGCCCAGGTCCTGGCCGCCGACCGCGTAGAGCGGGCGGAACACCACGACCTTGCGCTGGGTGCGCCGTTCCAGCACCGCCTCGAGACCCGCGCACAGTGCCAGCGCGGACTTGCCGGTGCCGGCCTTGCCGCCCAGCGAGACGATGCCCACCGATTCGTCGAGCAACAGGTCGAGCGCCACCCGCTGTTCGGCGGAGCGGCCCCGCAGGCCGAAGGCCTCGCGATCGCCGCGCACCAGCTGCACCCGCTTGTCGGCGTTGACCCGGCCCAGCGCGTGAGAGTTGGTGCCCAGCAACCGGACTCCGGTATGACAGGGCAGATCGCGAGCGGCTTCGAGGTCGACGTCACCGTCGGCGAAGAGGGCGTCGACGTCCTGGCCGGCGACCTCCAACTCGGCCATCCCGGTCCAGCCGGAGGTGACGACGTCCTGAGCGTGGTACTCGTCGGCAGCCAGGCCGACCGCACCGGCCTTGACGCGAAGCGGAATGTCCTTGCTGACCAAGGTGACTCGCTTACCCTCGGCGGCCAGGTTGGCTGCACAGGTCAGGATGCGCGCGTCGTTGGTGTCGGTGCGGAACCCGGCCGGCAGCACCGTCGGGTCGCTGTGGTTGAGCTCGACGTGCAGGGTGCCGCCCAGCTCGCCCACCGAGATCGGCTGATCCAGGCGCCCGTGCTCGAGTCGCAGATCGTCGAACAGCCGCAACGCCTGCCGGGCGAACCACCCGAGCTCATGGTGATGCCGTTTGGCCTCGAGTTCGCTGATCACCACCAGCGGGACGACCACTTCGTGTTCGGCGAACCTCATGATTGCCCACGGATCGGATAGGAGAACTGAGGTGTCG
>JAXHTL010000032.1:0-33525 GCA_034190095.1 Actinomycetota bacterium | reverse complement strand
CGGAGAAGATCGAGATCCCGATGATCGCCTCCGGCGGTTTCGCCGACGCGCGTGGGCTGGTGGCCGCGCTGGCGCTGGGCGCCGACGGCATCAACATGGGATCGCGGTTCATGTGCACCGCCGAATCGCCGATTCACCAGAACGTCAAGGAAGCCATCGTGGCCGGCGACGAGCGCGGCACCGAGCTGATCTTCCGGACCCTGCGCAACACCGGCCGGGTGGCCAGCAACACGGTGTCCCGCGAAGTCGTCGAGATCCTGAACAAGGGCGGCCAGTTCGACGACATCGCCCACCTGGTGGCCGGCAAGCGCGGAGTCAAGGTCTACGAGACCGGTGATCTGGAGGCCGGGATCTGGTGGATTGGCACCGCGATGGGCCTCATCGACGACATCCCCAGCGCCGGAGAGGTCGTCAGCCGCATCGTCGCCGGAGCCGAGGAGATCATCAACCACCGGCTGGCTGACCTGGTGAGCTGACGCTCGACTCCCCCACCTGCGGCAACTCGTCGGCGGCGATCTCACACGGCGTCCGTCCCGCAGCGACCGGTTCCGCCGGCGGCCCCATCGGGGGCAGCGGCTCGGCGGGCGGCGGCACCACATCGACCGGGGCGGCGACCGCGGGCCCCTCGGACGGGGCCTCCCCCTCGTCGCCGGCCGTCTCCTCCCCGGCCTCCTCGGCCGTCTCCTCCTCAGCCTCGTCCTCAGCCTCTTCCGCCACCTCCTCCCCGCTGGCCTCCTCGATGTCGCCGTCCTGGTCCGCCTCGGCTTCGGGGTCCTGATCGGAGGTCTCGTCGGGATCGTCGAGTTCCGGCACGTCGAGTTCGGGCAACAGCTCCGGAACCACCTCGCCGGCGCCGCCGAGCAGCCCGCTCAGCGCATCCGAGAACTGCTGACCGAGGCCCGGCAGGCCACCACCGATGTCCGGCAGCGCCGGCCCGGCCGAACCCGGCGACGGCGCCGCGGGCACCGGCGACTCCGGCACGACCGGCGGTGCACCGGGAGCGGCGGGATCGGGCATCGTCCACGCTGCGGGCGCGGTCGGAGCCACACCTGGTTCCGGCACCGGCGCAGCTGTCGCCACCGCGGGCGCGTCACAACACAACTCGGCAACCCGGGGGCGCCCCGGCGGCGGACTCGGCACCGGCCCGAGATCGCCGGCGATCTCGAAGGCCGGCAACGGCTCACCGGCGATCTCGGTGGCCGCCCGCTGGTAGGCCTCGCGCACCGAGTCCACCGCGCTGCGCATGGCGGTGAGCCATTCCGTGCGCACCGAGCTGTCCACGAACGGCAGGACCTCCCGCCCGACCACCTCACTGGCCACCGACCGGTCACCCACACCGGTGCTCACCGTCGCCGCCGCGGCCAACCACCGCCCGCGCTCGGCGGCCGCCCGGTTCTCGACGGCCAGC
Organism: Actinomycetota bacterium; assembly: GCA_034190095.1. Classification (GTDB taxonomy): domain Bacteria; phylum Actinomycetota; class Actinomycetes; order Mycobacteriales; family Mycobacteriaceae; genus Mycobacterium. Next base: position 32,117 of record JAXHTL010000032.1, on the reverse strand, counting down.
GTCGCCTCGACCTTCCCGTCGACGATCTCGCGCAGGGATTCGCACAGTACAGCCACGGCGTCACGGGCCGTGCGCACGGCCGTCACCGTCGCCGCCGATGCGTCACTGTGACGGCGCAGGAAGGCCTCGGCGGCGTCGGCCCCGGCACCCTGCCAGACGGTCGAGAGTGCGCCCCGTTGCCGGTCCTGAACGGCCAACGCGCCCTCCAGCATCCGGGCGGCCATGTCCAATTCGGTGCAGTCATGGTGCAGCGCAGCCAGATCCATGCCGTCCTCGGTGCCGTACCAGTCGTAGAGCTGCCCGGCGTGCAGGGTCAGGTCGGCATCCTGGTAGCCCAGTTGCCGGCATGCCCACACGTACTGCGCCAGCACCTCGACCGCGGGCCGCCCCTGTCCCAGCCGGGCGGTCGCGTCGACGACATCCCCGGGCATTCAGACCAGCCGATCCACCGCGGAGGCCTCCGCTTCGCGGTAGCGCTGCGCGGACGCGCGCAGCGCCACCGAGATCTCGGCCGCAGCCCGCGACCACAGCCGCAGCGCCACGGACAGCTCGTCGAGCGCGACGGCCACCCGTTCCCCGGCCGCACCGTGGGCCCGGCCGGCCGCCACACCGCTGAAGCGCAGCCCGGCCAGCCGATTTCGCAGGGCACCGTCGACGATGCCGGCTGCTGACTCGTATTCACGCGCCGCCGCGGACACCGCCGCGACGTCCATGCGCGCCACTGCTGTCGACCCCATGTGAGATCAGACGCCGGCGACAGGCGATCGGTTCCCCGATGCGCTCAGTTCTCGGCGCTGACCGACTCGGCCACCCGGACCGCCATCTGCCGGGCGGTGTCCACGTCGGCGGCCTCCACCATCACCCGCACCAGCTGCTCGGTCCCCGAGGGCCGCAGCAGGATCCGTCCGGTCTCGCCCAGCTCGGCCTCGACCCGGGCCACCGCCTCGCGCACCGACGGCGCGTCGGCCACCGTCGCCTTGTCGGTCACCTCGACGTTGATCAGCACCTGCGGCAGCGTCTGCATCGGTTCGGCCAGCGCCGCCAGCCCCTGGCGGGTCTGGGCCATCCGCGCCATCAACCGCAGCCCGGTGACGATGCCGTCGCCGGTGGTACCGAAGGCCGGCATCACGATGTGACCGGACTGCTCACCACCCAGTGAGTACTCGCCGGCGCGGAGCTCCTCGAGGACGTAGCGGTCCCCGACACCGGTGGTGCGGACCTCGACCCCGGCCGACCGCATCGCCAGATGCAGACCCAGGTTGCTCATCACGGTGGCCACCAGGGTGTTGGAGGCAAGCTCGCCGGCCTCCTGCATGGCCAGCGCCAGCACCACCATGATCGCGTCACCGTCGATGACCGAGCCGTGCGCGTCCACCGCCAGGCAGCGGTCGGCGTCCCCGTCGTGGGCCAGCCCCAGATCGGCGCGGTGCGACACCACCGCCTCGCGCAGCGCCTCCATGTGCGTCGAGCCGCAGCCGTCGTTGATGTTCAGCCCGTCAGGCTCGGCGTTGATCGGGATGACCGTGGCACCGGCAGCCCGGTAGGCGTCGGGCGCCGCGGCCGACGCTGCGCCGTGCGCACAGTCGACCACGACCGTCAGCCCCTCGAGCCGGGTCGTGGCGGCCTTGCCGACGTGACGCAGATAACGCTCCAGGGCATCCTCGGCGTCGACGACGCGGCCGATGCCCGCGCCGGTCGGCCGGGCCCCCGGCCCCTGGTGAACGAGCTCCTCGATGCGGTCCTCGGTCGCGTCGTCGAGCTTCAGACCGCCGGGCCCGAAGATCTTGATCCCGTTGTCGGGCATCGGGTTGTGCGACGCGGAGATCATCACGCCGAAATCGGCGTCGTAGGCGCTGGTCAGATATGCCACCGCGGGCGTGGGCAGCACCCCGACCCGCAGCGCGTCCACACCCTCGCTGGTCAGCCCGGCCACCACGGCCGCCTCGAGCATCTCCCCGCTGGCCCGCGGATCGCGGCCCACCACGGCGACCCGCCTGCGGGTCGCGCCGGTTCTGATGAGCCGCCGGGCCGCCGCCGCCCCCAGCGCCACCGCCAGCTCGGCGGTCAGGTCCTGGTTGGCGACGCCGCGCACTCCGTCGGTGCCGAACAGTCGAGCCATCGTGCCAACCTCTCACACCTGTCCGCGAGGAGGCCAACCGGCGAACTGCCGGTCCGTGCCGTCGCCGGATCGATATTCCAGCGTGATTCTTCCATGAGCGCCGCCCCGGAACAGACCACCGCCCGCATCCGGCGCGCGGATACGGGCGGTGGGGTGGTTCCGAGGCGCTCGGCTCAGCCGGCCTCCTCCGGGGCGGTCATCCCGCCATCGATGCTCCCGTCCATGCTCCCGTCCTCGGGTTGCTCGACCGAGGCGCTCACATTCTGGGTGAGCATCAGATCACCGCCCGGCAGACCCGAGCACACCGTCTGACCGGTGCCCTCGGCGTCAACCTGCTCCGCGAGCGTGCTGACGTCCTCGGGTGCGCTGGCGCAGATGGCGCCCGCCGTGGCGGCGGCCGCATCGGTGGGCACGCCCTGCAGGATCGTCGTCTCGCCGACCGCGATGTTCACCAGACCGTCCGGGGTCTCGACGGGCTGCGCATTCGCGGTGCCGAGTCCGGCGGTGAACAGCACCGCACCTCCGACGACGGCGCCCGCAGCGGCGTTCTTGACGAAGCTCATCAATCACTCCTTCTCAGTCGCGGAGCCACGGACAACGGCGCCGGGCTCCGCAACCGAGGTTGGCCCAACGCCGCCGGGCAGTTCAACCCACGCCGGCAGGGACCGGCGCGACAAGCCGCCCGCAAACCGATGGGCAGCACCCCAAAGTAGGTAGCTCTGACGCCATAACCGGTTGTCACAGCACATCAGGAGATAACTGAAACCGGCGGCTGGTGGTTACCTGTGCAAACCCGTACAGACGACTGACGCCCGGCCGCTCGCGGTGCGAGCGGGCCGGGCGCCATGCCGTGGCCGAAGGTCAGCGCTTGCTGTACTGAGGCGCCTTGCGCGCCTTCTTCAGGCCGTACTTCTTGCGTTCGATGGCACGCGGGTCACGGGTCAGGAACCCGGCACGCTTGAGCGCCGGCCGATCCTCGGGCTGCACCAGGATCAGCGCCCGGGCGATGGCCAGACGCAGCGCACCGGCCTGCCCGGACGGGCCGCCACCATCGAGATGGGCGTAGACGTCGAACTGCTCGAGGCGGTCGACGGTCACCAGCGGGGCCTTGATGAGCTGCTGGTGCACCTTGTTGGGGAAGTAGGTCTCCAGCGAGCGGCCGTCCAGATGGAACTCACCGGTACCGGGCACCAGGCGCACCCGCACCACGGCCTCCTTGCGGCGGCCGACGGTCTGGATCGGGCGGTCGAACACCACGGGCTCGGCGGTCAGGTCGGCCTCGGGCAGGTCGGCTGCCAGCTCGGCGTCGACCTGCACCTCGGCACCGATGGTCTCGACGGTCTCGGACGCGTCGGCGGTTTCGGCGGTTTCGGCGAAATCGGGTTCAGTCACTGGGCCACCTGCTTGAGGTCGTACGGAATCGGCTGCTGGGCGGTGTGCGGGTGCTCGGCACCGGTGTACACGCGCAGCTTCTTCTGGATCTGCCGGCCGAGCTTGGTCTTGGGCAGCATGCCCAGGATCGCCTTCTCGACCACCCGGTCGGGGTGGCGCTCGAGCATCTCGGCGACCGAGCGCTTGCGCAGGCCACCGGGATAACCCGAGTGGCGGTAGTGGAATGTCCGCTGGGGCTTGTTGCCGCTGACGGCGATCTTGTCGGCGTTGATGACGATGACGAAGTCACCGCCGTCGACGTTGGGCGTGAACGTCGGCTTGTGCTTGCCGCGCAGCAGATTGGCAGCTGCGACAGCGAGCCGGCCGAGCCGCACGTCGGTGGCGTCGATGACGTACCACGAACGCGTGGTGTCACCCGCCTTCGGCGTGTATGTGGGCACAGCGCGCACCTCTTCTTCTTCTCGGGTTGGATCCCGGGCGACCCGGGTGCCGGTCAGGCGTGCGCATCAGGTGTGTCTCGGCGACCGGCGGGGACCCGAGGCGACCGGCGGCCCGAAGGCCGGCGCATGCCAACGTGGCAGCTTACCCGCGAGCGTCTGCGCAGGTCAAAACGCGCTCACCGGCAGGGTGCCGCACTCGATTACTGATCTGCCCCGGGGCCGCCATACCATTTCCGATGACATGACCGACCCCGCAGTGAACCCTGCCCTCGACACCGTGCCCGCCGGCGAGGCCCGGACCGCGAGCCGCATCATCGCCGAAGCGCAGCGCCGCAGAACCTTCGCGGTGATCAGCCACCCCGACGCCGGCAAGTCCACGCTGACCGAGGCGCTGGCCCTGCACGCCCGGGTGATCAACGAGGCCGGCGCCATCCACGGCAAGGCCGGCCGGCGCTCCACCGTGTCCGACTGGATGGACATGGAGAAGGCCAGGGGCATCTCCATCACGTCGACGGCGCTGCAGTTCCCCTACCGCGACTGCGTGATCAACCTGCTCGACACCCCCGGCCACGCCGACTTCTCCGAAGACACCTACCGGGTGCTGACGGCGGTGGACTGCGCGGTGATGCTCATCGACGCCGCCAAGGGGCTCGAACCCCAGACCCTGAAACTGTTCCAGGTGTGCAAGCACCGGGGAATCCCGATCATCACCGTGATCAACAAGTGGGACCGCCCCGGCCGCCACGCCCTGGAGCTGATGGACGAGATCCACGAGCGGATCGGCCTGCGAACCACTCCGCTGACCTGGCCGGTCGGCATCGCCGGCGACTTCAAGGGCGTGCTGGACCGGCGCGACGGCCACTACATCCGGTTCACCCGGACCGCGGGCGGCGCCACCGCCGCCCCCGAGGAGCACCTCGCGGCGTCCGACGCGCACGAGGCCGCCGGCGTGGACTGGGACACCGCCGTGGAGGAATCCGAGCTGCTCTCCGCCGACGGCTCCGACTTCGACGAAGACCAGTTCCGCAGCGGCGCCGCCTCCCCGGTGCTGTTCACCTCGGCAGCGCTGAACTTCGGCGTCAATCAGCTGCTCGACGTGCTGGTCGGACTCGCCCCGTCCCCCGGTGACACGCCGGACGTCGACGGAGTCCGGCGCGCCGTCTCCGCACCGTTCAGCGCATTCGTGTTCAAGGTGCAGGCCGGGATGGACTCGGCCCACCGCGACCGGATCGCCTACGCGCGGGTGTGTTCGGGCACCTTCGAACGCGGCGAGGTGCTCACCCACGCCGCCACCGGGAAACCGTTCGTCACCAAGTACGCGCAGTCGGTGTTCGGCCAGCAGCGCTCGACGCTGGACACCGCGTGGCCCGGTGACGTGATCGGCCTGGCCAACGCCGCCGCGCTGCGCCCCGGCGACACGCTGTACCGGGATGTGCCCGTGCACTTCCCGCCGATCCCGAGCTTCTCCCCGGAGCACTTCGCCGTGGCCCGTGGCACCGACCCGAGCAAGCACAAGCAGTTCCGCCGCGGCATCGAGCAACTCGAGCAGGAGGGCGTGGTGCAGGTGCTGCGTTCCGACCGCCGCGGCGACCAGGCTCCGGTGCTCGCCGCCGTCGGGCCGATGCAGTTCGAGGTCGCCACCCACCGGATGGCCACCGAGCTCAGCGCGCCGATCTCGCTGGAGTCGCTGCCCTACCAGGTCGCCCGGATCGTCGACCCCCAGGACGCCGAGTTCATGAGCAAACAGGTCTCGGCGGAGGTGCTGACCCGCACCGACGGGGTGCTGCTGGTGCTGTTCTCCACGCCGTGGCGGTTGGAGGGATTCCAGCGCGACAACCCGGACATCACGCTGCGCTCGTTGGTGGCGGCCAGCTGAAGGACTACAGCCCGTGTTCGTGGGCGTGCACGGAGCGCATCAAACGTGCCCGCAGGGCGTCGTCCTTGGCCTCTGCGACCGCCAGCCGCAGAGCGGCGCAGACCTCGACCCGCAACCGCGCGATGCCCGGGGACGCCGAGCTCGGCAGCAGCGGCCCACGGCACAGATCGAGGGCACGCTCGATGTCGGCGGCCGCCAGCGCTTCGAGCACCTCGTCGAGATCGCTGGTGACCGGCTCGAGCAGTCGGTAGGGCCGGGAGCCGAGGAACCTCGGACCGATCGCGCGCCGCAACCGGGACATCTCCGCGCGCACCGACACCGCGTCGAGGTCGTTCTCGTCGAGCAGCACCGCCAAATGGTCGGCCGACAGCCCCTCCGGGTGCTGCATCAGGAGCACCAGGATGTCGGCGTGGCGCGGGGCGAGCGGGTGCGACTGGCCCGCCCCGGCCCCGCTGAGCACCGACCAGCTGGGCCGCCGGACGCCCAGGACCCCCAGCCGCGCACTCCAGGCGGCGGTGCGCCCGGGCGTCGGGGTCTGGGTGAGCCGCTGCAACGCGACGTACTTTCCCACCGCCAACGCGGTCGCCCGCAGCAGCGCCAGCGTCTGGGGCGCGGCCGCATCGGCGTGCCCGGTCAGATCGATGACCCCGAGCAGTTCCCCGGTGGTGGGGTCGCGGACCGGGGCGGCCGTACAACTCCAGGGTTGGGCGACACGGGAGAAATGCTCCCAGCGCCGAATCTGCACCTCGCGGTCCACCACCAGCGCGGTGCCCGGCGCATTCGTGCCCGCGCTGCGCTCGCTCCAGTCGGCGCCAGGCAGGAAGTTCATCGCCTCGCCCTTGCGGCAGGCGCGGCGGTTGCCTTCGACCCAGAGCAGCGTCCCGGTGGCGTCGGCGACACCGACCATGTGCCCAGCCTCCGCGGCGTCATCGACGAGCAGTCGACGGATCAGCGGCATCGCCGTGGTCAACGGATGGGCGCGCCGCAGCCGTTCGAGCTCGTTGTCGTTTGCCGACCGGGGGCCCTGCCGGTCCGGGTCCACCCCCCTGCGCAGGCTCCGGCGCCAACTGTCCGCGACGACGCCACGCAGCGCCAGAGTGGACAGCTCGGCCGGGTCGACGCGGCCGGCCACCACGAGTTCGTGCAGCGTCTGCAGCTCTTTAGGGGCCATCTGGTGTCGCAGCCCATGCCCGCCGACGGCGGGCGGCGGCCGCCTCCTTCCAGTGCTTGGTCCTCATCACCGGTCTGGTGAAACGGTAGCTGAACATCCTGTGAACCAGATCCCTATCGGGTAGCTCGCCAGGCCTATCCCTTCGGCGGGTTGGCCCCCGGCGATGCCTCGATCACCTCCGCACCGGGATACCGTCGGGCGATGTCCGACACGGTGCGCGCCCCGGGAAAGCTCTGGGCGGTGGGGCTCGGCCCCGGCGACAGCGAACTCGTCACCTTCAAGGCGGCCCGGGCCATCGGCGACGCTGACGTGATCGCCTTCCACTGCGCCCGGCATGGCCGCAGCATCGCGCTGTCGGTGGCCGAACCCTTCCTGCGCGAGGGTCAGATCCACGAACGTCTGGTGTATCCGGTGACGACCGAAACCACCGATCATCCCGGGGGATACCGGGGTGCGCTGACCGAGTTCTACACCGAAGCCGGCGAGGTGCTGGCCGGGCACCTGCGCGCCGGGCGCGACGTGGCGCTGCTGGCCGAGGGCGACCCGCTGTTCTACAGCTCCTACATGCATATGCACAAGCGGTTGGCCGGGCTGTTCGACACCGAGATCATCCCGGGCGTGACGTCGGTCAGCGCAGCGGCGACCGCGGTCGGCATGCCACTGGTCGAGGGCGAGGAGACCTTGACGGTGCTGCCGGGCACCATGCCCGCCGCCGAACTGGTCCGCCGCCTTCGTGACTGCGATGCGGCGGCGATCATGAAGCTGGGCCGCAACTTCGGCAAGGTGCGCGACGCACTCGACGCGGCCGGTGTCGGCGATCGAGCCTGGTATGTGGAGCGGGCCTCCACCGGGGCCCAGAAGGTCTGCCCGGTCGCCGACGTCGACCCGGCGTCGGTGCCCTATTTCTCGATGGTCGTGGTACCGGGTCCCCTGAACAACCGGCCCACCGGCGAACCTGCTCCGGCCGGGGAGGTCGTCGTGGTGGGTCTGGGCCCGGGGGCGGACCGTTGGACCACACCGGAGGTGCGCACCGAGCTGGCCGCAGCCACCGACCTTGTCGGCTACAAGACCTATCTGTCCAGGATCTGTCCCCGCCCGGGGCAACGGCTGCATCCCAGCGACAACCAGGTGGAGTCCGAACGGGCTTGCATGGCATTGGATCTGGCCCGCCGCGGGGCGCGGGTGGCGGTGGTCAGTTCGGGAGACCCGGGGGTGTTCGCGATGGCCGCCGCGGTGGCCGAGGAGGCCGCCGAACCCCAGTTCCACGGCGTCGCGGTGCGGGTGGTCCCCGGGGTGACCGCGGCCAACGCGGTCGCCGCCGCGGCCGGCGCTCCGCTCGGGCACGACTACATGACGATCTCGCTGTCCGACCGGCTCAAGAGCTGGGAGCTCATCGAGCGCCGGCTGCACGGCGCCCTGGACACCGACCTCGTACTCGCCATCTACAACCCCGGGTCGCGCAGCCGCACCTGGCAGGTCCGTGCCCTCAAAGACATCCTCACCCGGCGGTTGCCGGCCGACCGCCCGGTGATCCTGGGCCGTGACGTGGGTGGGCCGCAACACGACCTGACCGTGACCACGGTCGCGGACCTGGACCCGGCGGCCGTCGACATGCGCACCCTGGTCATCGTCGGATCGTCGACCACCCGGGTGGCGTCCCGGGCGGCCGGGCCGCTGGTGTTCACCTCGCGCCGTGGTGCCCACCCGGTGAGTTGAGCCGCAGTGGGATACCCACCACGATCCGCGCCGCGTTGTGTCCGGCCAGCCGTGCGGACCTCTTCGAGGCCGGGCCCGTCGACTCCAGGCCTTCCAGCGGCCGACTGAGCAGTTCATGCCAGATGCACACCCGGCCGGTGTCGTCGATACCCACTCCGACATCCAGCGACGACGCCCGCGCCGCGTCCCGGGCCAGCTGCCCGGCATCGGACCGCCCGGTGGGCCGGCTGAGCACACAGGGGACACCTTCCTCCTCGATTCCGGCGAGCACCTCGCGCTCGGCGGTACCCGGCGACGGGCTGAACACCTCGATCGCCGGCCGCTCGGGTTGCCCGCCCTCAAGCATCGACGGCCACCCCACCGGTCCTCGCGCACGACGGGGCGGCTGCGTACGCCGCGACCAGCCCCGAGGCGACCGCATTGCGGGGGCCCTCGGTACCGCGGACATTGCCGGTGCCGCAGACGATTCCGTAGGGAGCCAATGCGTCGGCGATGAGTTCGGGGATCTCGAAATCCAGTGCACACCCACCGAGCAGCACCACGAACCCGATCCCGCGCAGATCACCGCCCGGCGCGATGCTGCGCAGCGAGCGCAGCGCGTTGACCACGAACACCCGCTCCTTGGCGGTGCGGCGGACCTGCCGGATGCGCTCGAGCGAATGCCGGGTCGGCACCGGGTTCATACCGGAGCCGGACAGAGTCACCACCCGGGCGAACGCGGTCGGCGGCAGCGGGGTGTCGAAGAACTGCGCGGTGCCGTTCTCCAGCCGGACGTGGAAGAAGCTCTCCGCCTTCGCCGACGGGCACCGCTTGATGTCCTCAGCCAGTTCCAGGTTGTCCAGGCCCAGTTCGGCGTCGATGAGTTTGGTGACCAGATCACCCGCCCCGGCCAGGTGGACCGCTTCGACATCGCCGAGGACCCCGATCGCCGCCGCGTCGGTGGAGCCGCCACCCATGTCGAGCACCACCAGCGGCTTGTCGGTGCCGGGCGTGGTCAGAGCGCCGAGCACGGCCATCTCGGCCTCCACCCCGCCGACCTGCGCGGTGATCCGGCTGCCGCCCAGGGCGGTGAGTTTCTCGGCGACCGCGTCGGCGATGACCTGCATGCCGCTTTCCCTGGTGCGCACCATCGCCGCCAGGGCGACGGCGTTCTCCAGCGCAACCTCCCCGGCCACCCCGCCGCGAACCTCCTGGGGCACCAGCGTGTCGATCGCCAGCAGATCCCTGATCTTGACGTCGCCGAGATCGTGGTGCGACAGGTCGGCCATGCTCTGTCGCACGGTGGAGATCATCCCGCCGGTGTTGGTCCCCGACTCACCGGTGACGTCGCGCAGCGGGCTCACCCGTTGCACCTCGGCCATGATCTCACCCGCACCGCGCGAAACATCCACCGAGACAGAACGGTTGGCTCCGATCAGCTCGAGACTGCCCGCCGGGATGGTGCGGTCCTCGACATCACCGGACGGGGTGCGCACCACGACCGCCGAGCGGTTACCGGTCAGCGCCCGCGCCACCGGAGACACCATCCTGGTCTGCGCGGCGTCCAGGCCGAAGATGGTGGCCAGACCGTAGGCATTGGACAGCGTTCGGATCGACCGGCCGGGCCCGGCGACCTCCACGGCCGCCAGCATGCCCACCGGCACCGCCTCGACGCGCGACACCTCGTCGATGATCGGTACCGACACGTCGAGCCGGTTGGCCACCAGCACGGCGTCGTCGTTGCCCAGGATTGCCGCGACGACCTGAACTCCGCGCCGTACGGCAGCGTTGAGCGCAGCTGCGACGTCGTCGAAATCCACACCTGCAGAGACCAGCACGATCACGGGCTCGTCCGGTGACCGGCTTGGCAGCGTGTCGAATTCGACGATCGTGCCGACCCCCAGCCCCCGACCCCCGGGTGTCCTCGGATCATGTCCGATCATCGTCGACTCGGTGATGATGGTCTCGGTGATGGTCTCCATCGCCAAGCCGCTGATCACCGGTGTCGCCTCGTTGAGCAGCACCACGTCGACCCGGTCCAGACCGACGCCGGCGTCCTCGGCCGCCCTGGTGACCGCCTTGACCACGCCATCGACGTTCTTGACAGTGCCCTTGACCCCGGTGGTCCGGGTCAGTGCACCGCCCAGGTAGTCGACCGCGCCCCCGGCGCCCACCCGGGCGAGGCTGGCCTCGGTCGTGGAGTTCCCGATGTCGACACCCACGACCATCAGTTCCACCACGTCGGCCCCCGTCAGCGCGCCGCAGCGGTCGAGAACTCCACCCTCACCTCGACCGGCTTCGCACTCTTGCTGATCTGCTCGGTCTCCTTCAGGTGCAGCAGCGCCGCCTTGGCCTGCCAGCGGGGGCGCGCCATCTGATCGTTGAGTGTCGGAACCGGCTGCGGGGATTCACCTTTGGCGTACTGGGCGGCGTTGGCACCGATGTTGCGGTAGGTCTCCAACGTCAACAGCGGGCACTGCGGAAACAGTTCGAGGCTCGACAGCCGCGGCAGATCACGCTGGTGGATCATCGAGGTCCCCCGGGACAGGATGCCGATGCCGATACCAGAGCCGGACAGCTTGGCCGCGGTGTGTGCCGTCACCGCCAGGTCCGAACTGTGCCGCACCCGGATCACCCGGGCCGCGACCTCCTGTTCCTCGATGCCGGCCAGGATCTGGCGGATCACCTCGGCGTGCGGGATGTTGACGATGGTCTGGGTGAAGAAGCCGGCGAACGCCGGCGACACCGCAAGCACCACCTCATCGGAACGTGTTCCGCGGTCGGCGGTTCCGATCTCCTCGAGGGTCAACGCCCGCTGCACCTCACCGGTCGTGGTCGTCACCGCTACTGCACCTCCATCTCGGGGTTCGACGCGCTGGTCACGTGTCGTAGCTTCTTCATCTCTTCCCACCGCGCCCCGGACGGCCGGTAGCCGGTACTGGGACCCTGGTAGTCGTTGGCGTCGTTGACCGCCGACAGCGGTTCCAGCTCGGCGGTCATGATCGCCGAGGTCTGCAGCAGATCCCCGGAGACGCGCTGGCGCAGCACGGCCAGCAGATTGGCTGCGACATCGGAGAAGCCGGTCGACTCCAGCGCTCTGACCAGGTCCAGGCCGGTGATTCCGCGGTCCATCACCTGCTGGGCGCCCTTGAGGTCCTCGAGTACGTCCCGCGGCAGCAGATCGGCGGATCCGTTGGCGTACACCGCGGTCTCGATCTCGGCATCGGTGATCGCCGGTAGGTCGAGGTAGGCGAACACGGCCTGCAACGCCTTCGCCGCCCTGGTCCGGACCGCGAGGATGTCGGCTTCCTTGACGTGACGCAACCCACCGTCGATCTGCAGGTCCCGCTGAATCGTGTTGAAGTCGTCGAAGTCGTCGCTGTCGACATTGGAACCGGCGAACATGTTGTCGTAGTTGGGTGTTGCCGAGTAGCCCGAACAGACGAAGTCCGTGCCGGGCATCATCTGCGGCATCAGCCGCGCGGTACGCCGCATCGGCGAGTGCGAGAACGACTGGTCGTTGCCCGACGCGCACTCGAGGTCGACCGCCGAGGCGATCATGTTCTCGGCGGCCACCGCGCGGATTCCCGCCGGAACCGCACCCGGCACACCGATGCACGAGATCGAGCCGTTCTGCAGCCCCTGCACGCCGGCGCCCTTGGTGACCAGGATGCAGCGGATTTCGAGGTAGAGCATCGATTTGCCCTGGGCGTTGCCCATCTGCACCTCCGAGCCGGTGCCGGAGGTGAACCTCATCTTGATTCCGCGCGAGGCGTAGGCCGCCGCCAGGAAGGCCTTCGACCACGGTGTGTCGTCGCCGTCGACGAACACCGGTTCGGTGCCATACACCGAGATCGTCTCGGCGTAGGCGGTGATGCCACGCATCCCGAGTTCGAGCTCGGTGGCCTCCTCCAGAGCACACTGGGTCAGCGCCACCCCTTCGCCCACCTGACTGCCGATCTGCAGCGCCATCGCCACCAGCGGTGCGTACCGCACCACCCCGAGGGTCGTCTCCACCTCGGAGAATCCCCGGATCGACGCCTCGGCGGCTTCGCAGACGACCTGTACCGGATTGTCCCGGGCACTGGTGCAGTGGGCCTGGTTGGCCGGGGTGCGGCGGGCCCGCATCTTCTGCATCGCCATCATGATCTCGACGATGTTCATGGTCTTGGCGACCTCGAGCAGCTTGGCCGGGGTCAGCCCCTTGGTGACCGCGATGACCTCACTGCGTGAGGTGCCGGGGTCGACGAGCATCCGGGCGATCTCGACGGCGGGGATGGCCATCGACGCCTCGGTGGTCTCGACCTCGATGGCGTGGTCGGCGATGAACTGATCGATGAAGTCGAAGTCGGCGCGGGCCACTCCGTCCATCTCCACGATGACGCCGTCCTGCACCCGCACGCTGGGCGCCGGGTCGTACGGGCTGTCCATCGCGACCATGCCGACCTCGGGCCATTCCTCGACGAATCCGTCGAGGTTGACCGGCCGGTTCTCCAGCACCTCGGTGCGCAGCGAGTGGCGCGCACTCTGAACCGGCGAACCCTGGGGGGCAACTGCAGTCATGGGTCGTGTCTCCTAATCGCTGGTGGCCAGGATGTCGCGGCGCTCGTAGACCTCGGCGGCCTCACGCACCAGCGCGGCGAGCAGCTCGGCGTGATAGGTCGAGGTGAGCTCGTCGGCGATGGCCTCCAGTTCGGCCCTCGTCGACGCATTCGGGCGCAGCGCGTTGTAGATCTGCAGGACGCGTTCATCGGAGAGGGCGGTCATCTCGGCCGCCCGGCGCAGATTCGCCCCGAGCGGCTCCCGACCGACCTTCTCCGAGATCTGCGCCTGCAACCTCAGGGTCTCCGGGGTGATCCGAAGATCCGCCGCCTCGACGTCGCCGGCCATGACTGCCGACATCGTGATCTCGTCGATCGGCTTGCCGGTTGGCGTGACCAGCAGGTCCCTGCGGTTCACGCTCAACGGATAGTCCACCGCGGGGTCGAGGTTGGGTTCCGTCATGCACTTCTCCAGGAGTACGGGGCGGCGGCCGCCGCCCGGGTGTGGTGGGACCGGTGAAAGTCCGTCCGACCAGTGTGGCTCCCGTCACGTTGCACCGACGTTGCAGTTTTCCCGACCGCCGGACCGGGCGCCCGCCGTACTAGCGTGGATCGCCGATGGACGAGAAGGCCCACGGCCCGGCCGTGCCGAACCAGGTCGCCGAGATCGGTGAGTACTTCGCCCTGGGCGTCGCCACCGGACCGGGCTGGCTGCGCTTCGAGGACCTGCTGGCCCCGGACGTGCTGGCCGCTCTGGTCGGCGCCACCCGGCGGGCCATGGCCAGGTTCTCGCGGTCAGCGCCCGAAGAAGTTCCGGCACGGGCGGCCGCGTCGTCGCTGCAACTGGCGATGGCGGCCCGGCTGATCTCACCGGTGATCGGCTCGGTCGCCGCGCTGCAGCGCGTCCCGCTGTTGACCGCGGACGTGCTGTGCTGGTCGGCCGACCACCACTCGGTGCGGTTCGCGGTCAGCGCCCTGAGCTGGCAGCAGCACGATGACGCCGGGGAAGCCGCCCGGTGTGTCGCCGCGACCCTGCTCGACTCGGTGCTGGCCGAACTCATCGACCGAATGCACACCGCCAGCGGGCTGTCGCCGAAGATCATGTGGGGAAACGTCATCTCCGCTGCCAACGGCGCGGTGACGGTGCTGGGGTCGGCGCGCCCGGCCCTGGTGCCGGCCGGGCGCCGGCTGGTCGGCGCGCTGGCGGGGACGGGCCCGCTGCGCGACACCGCCGTCACCGACGGGCCGACGTTCCGCCGGCGCACCTGCTGCCTCTACTACCAGGTGCCGGGCGGCGGGCTGTGCGGTGACTGCGTGCTGCAGACCTCCGCGCGGTCACACTGACGCCGCTGCGCCGACTTCGTCTCACCACGGCCGGATTGCAACGTCGATGCAACGAAAGCCTCACTAGCATTCTGCCCCGCCGACCGACCGGACGGAGTCACCGATGAGTTTGTCCTCCAGCGACTACGCAGCGCCAGCTGCGTTTCCGCCTCGCCCCGAACTGGGCCATCGCGCTCCGATACCTTCTGCCCGAAAACATTTCGGATCAGCACGCAAGATGCGGACGGCGATCGTGACCAGCGACGAGTTGCTACGCCACGGGTTGGTGCACATGATGTCGCGCACCGACAACGTGCAGCTGGTCGGGAACATCCGGCCCGACTCCGAACTGGCGGGACGCCTGCACGGCCTGCGACCCGAGCTGCTGGTGCTCGGGGGCGACCGGGACATCGCACTACCGGCGCTGCTCGCCACGCTGCACCCGCGGCCCAAGGTGGTCGTGGTCGTCGACACCGGCGACGCCGAAACGGACCCGCTCGACATCATCCGCGCCGGAGCAGACGGCCTGATCGACCGGCGGTCGACGTCGGCGGAGCTGCTCACCACCCTGATGCGGGTGGCGGCCGGTCACAACGCCATGGACTCATCGTGCGCCAACGCGGTGATCACCGCGCTCCGTTCGCCGGCCGGCGAGCCGGAGGAACTCGACATGCCGATGCTGACCCGCCGCGAACAGGAAGTGCTGCAGCTGCTCACCCACGGCCTGGACAACCGCACGATTGCGCGCAGCCTGTTCATCAGTGAGGCCACCGTGAAGTTCCACCTGCACAACATCATGGGCAAGTTCGGGGTGCACCGCAGAGCCGCGCTGGTCTCGACGGCGCTGCGTGGCAAGGTGATCGGAGGACGTTGATGTCCTCACCCGGCCTCTACGACGTCATCAACCGGCGCCGCGACGTGCGCGCCGAGTTCACCGGTGAGCCGGTACCCGAGGCCGTGTTGACCCGCATCCTGCAGGCCGCACACACCGCTCCCAGTGTCGGCATGAGCCAGCCCTGGGATTTCGTGGTCATCCGCAACCACACCACCCGCAGCGCCTTCCAGCGCCACGTCCTCGAACAGCGTGACCGGTTCGCCGGGGTGCTCGACGCCCAACGCGCGCGACTCTTCGACTCGATCAAGGTCGAAGGCATCCTGGAGTCGACGATGGGCATCGTCGTGACCTATGACGAACAGCGTGCCGGACCCAATGTGTTGGGGCGGCACACCAACCCCGAAACAGGTTTGTATTCGGTGTGTCTGGCGATCCAGAACCTCTGGCTGGCAGCAACAGCGGAGGGCCTGGGAGTCGGCTGGGTCTCGTTCTACGAGGACGCCTTCCTCGCCGACCTGCTCGCTATCCCCGCTCCGCTGCGCCCCATCGCGTGGCTGTGTCTCGGACCGGTGAGCGAGCTTGTCACCGTTCCCGACCTCGAACGCCACCACTGGCGCCGCAGAACCCCGCTGGACACGGTGCTGCACTTCGAACACTTCGGTCGGGCATCGACATGAACCCGGGCATCGCAGCAGACCTACCGGTGCGCAACCGTCACGTCGCGGTCGCCGGGGCGTCGGCCCAGGCGATCACGACCACCGCCGCGTTGCTGGACGCCGGCGCCGTGGTGAGCGTCTTCGCCCCCGATCCGCTGCCGTACTTCGACGACCTCGCCGAGCGCGGCCTGCTGACCCTGCACCGCCGGCATCTCAGCGCCGACGACATCGATTCGGCGGCAGCGGTGTTCGCCCTCACCGCAGATCCGGGCCAGGACCGCTCCATCGCAGCGCTGACCGAACGGCTGAACCGGATCTGCCTGGTCGCCGATCCACCGCCACGATCCGGCCGCGGTACCGCGACGGCCGGCAGGGTGATCATCGTCGGCGGTGGGCCAGGCGATCCCGGCCTGCTCACCCTCGCGGGCCGCGATGCGCTGGCCGATGCCGATGTCATCGTCACCGACCGGTTGGCGCCGGTCGGTTCACTGGCCGCACTCGCACCGCGCGCCCAGCTCATCGACGTCTCCAAGATTCCCGGGGGGCGGCGCACCGAGCAGAGCACCATCAACCGGCTGCTCGTCGAGCACGCTTCGGCAGGCCGCACGGTGGTGCGTTTCAAAGGCGGCGACGGATTCGTCTTCGGCCGGGGCGGCGAGGAACTGGACCATTGCGTGCGCGCCGGGGTCACCGTCGACGTGATCCCCGGGGTCAGTGCTTCGATCGCCGCACCGGCCGCGGCGCAGATCCCGGTCACCCACCGCGGCCTGACCCAGGGATTCACCGTGGTCTCCGGGCACGTGCCGCCCGGACATCCCGACTCGACCATCGACTACGGCGCCCTGGCCCGGGTGAACACCACCATCGTGTTGATGATGGCGGTGGCCAACCTGGATGCGATCGCCACGGCGCTGGCCCAGGCCGGCATGGACCCCGACACTCCCGCAGTGGTGATCGCCGACGGATGCCTGCCCAGCCAGACGCAGGTGCGAGCCACACTGGCCACCATCGGCGCTGCGGCGCGCTCGGCGCGGATCGGGCCGCCGGCGACGACGGTGATCGGAGAGGTGGCCGGTTTCGTCGCCGGCATTCCGGTCGGCGCGCCCGTCGCCACGATGCAGGCCTGATGGCGGGTCCGGTCAGTCCGCGCTGCGCGCCGCACCGGGTTGCCACAGCACGTCGCCGTCCGAACTCTCGTGGCGCGCCAGGATGAACAGCAGATCGGAGAGCCGGTTGAGGTAGCGCAGCGCGGCAGCATTGACGGTGGCGGACTCGGCCAGAGACCATGCGCTGCGCTCGGCTCGCCGGGCCACTGTGCGGGCGTGATGCAGGTGAGCCGCCGTCGCCGAACCGCCGGGCAGGATGAAACTGTTCAGCTTCGCGAGCCCGGAGTTGAACTCGTCGCACCACTTCTCGAGGCGCACGACCTGCTGCTCGGTCACCCGCAGCGGGGGGTGCTCGGGGTCTTCGGTGACGGGAGTGCACAGGTCGGCCCCCACGTCGAACAGATCGTTCTGGACGACCCCCAGCACCGCCGCGCAGCGCTGTGTCACGCCCGGCGAGCTGCGCGCCACACCGATCACCGCGTTGGTCTCGTCGCAGTCGGCGTAGGCTCCCACCCGCACATCCGATTTCGGCACCCGCGACATGTCACCGAGCGCGGTTGTACCGGCATCCCCCGTGCGCGTGTAGATCCTGGTGAGGTGTACGGCCATGGCGGCGCTCAGACCAACGCGCCGGCCAGCAGCGCGGCAAGGGAAGCACCGAGCAGCGGCCCCACGATCGGCACCCACGAGTACGACCACAACGGGTCGCCCTTGCCCTTGATGGGCAGCAGCGCGTAGGCGATTCGGGGGCCCAGATCACGGGCCGGGTTGATGGCGTAGCCGGTCGGGCCACCGAGCCCGAACCCGATGGCCATCACGACGAAGGTCACACCGGCGTAGCCCAAGGTGTTGTTCACCTCCGGAGTGGTGAAGACCCACAGGATCAGCACGAACGTCGCGATCACCTCGGTGACGAGGTTCCAGCCGGTGCTGCGGATCGCCGGAGCGGTGCAGAAGATCGCACGGGTTCCCGAGTTGTCTCCGTTGTGATCGTACTGCAGCTTGAACGCCGCCCAGCACAAGGCGGCGCCGATGACGGCGCCCACCAGCTGCCCACCCATGTAGAACGGCACGGCAGCCCAGGCAGTGCCGCCGTCGATGGCCAAGGCCAGCGTCACCGCCGGGTTGATGTGCGCTCCGGATGGAGCGGCGACACTGGCTCCGGTGAACACGCCGAAACCCCAACCCAATACGATGACCAGCCAGTCGCCGCCACCGCCGTACGAGAACGAGTTCTTCAGCGCGACCGCTGCCACCGAACCGTTCCCGATGAGCACCAGTACGCCGGTGCCGAGCAACTCCCAGATGAAAATGTCGGTGTAGGACAACGCCCAACCTTCCTAAATGCCCCGAGATCGCGGATCCTTCCGTCGCCCAGTGTTGGCCAGGAATCGGTTGGGATTGCGCATCTTCGGGGATGTCCCAACCGGCAACTGGCCATTGCACTGGGCTTTCGGCTAGGTTGCCTGCCGCAGCAGCGCGGTCAACTGCCAAACTCGATGTGCCGGGCACCCCCGCCGCCTAGCATCGTTTCAGGAGAGAATCCAAAACAGTTGCAGTGAAGCTTGTTCGAAAGGTTGACCCATGCCCGCTCTGACACTGACCCAAGCACAGGCCGTCGTCGAGGCCGCCATCGCCAAGGCACACGAAATCGGTCAGCCGATGAACATCGCCGTCGTCGACGACGGCGGACACCTGATCGCATTCGCCCGGATGGACGGCGCCATCAAGGCCAGCATCGACATCTCGACCCGCAAGGCAACCACCTCGGTGCTGATGAACGCGCCGACCGCCGCGCTGACCGACCTGGTGCAGCCCGGCGCCGAGCTCTACGGGCTCGAGCAGCTCTCCGGCGGGCTGGTGATCTTCGGCGGCGGCATCCCGCTCGAGATCGACGGCGTGGTGGTCGGGGCGATCGGTGTCAGCGCCGGCAGCGTCACCCAGGACGTCGCGGTGGCCGAGGCCGGCGTGGCCGGCCTGCCCGGCTGAGGCCGGGGCGGGCCCCGGTCTCAGTCGACGTCGACCCAGTCCAGGGTCCGCTGCACCGCCTTCTGCCATCCCGCGTAGCCGGACTGGCGCTGCTCCTCACTCCAGGTGGGCGACCAGCGCCGCCCCTCCTGCCAGTTGGCTCGCAGCTCCTGCTCGTCCTTCCAGAACCCGACCGCCAGCCCGGCCGCGTACGCCGCGCCGAGCGCAGTCGTCTCGGCGACAACGGGTTTGACCACGTCAACCCCGATCACGTCGGCCTGGATCTGCATGCACAACTCGTTGGCGGTGATACCGCCGTCGACCTTGAGCACCTCCAGATGCACGCCGCTGTCGGCCTCCATCGCATCGACCACGTCACGGGACTGATAGCAGATCGACTCCAGTGTGGCGCGGGCCAGATGGGCGTTGGTGTTGAACCGGCTCAGCCCGACGATCGCGCCCCGCGCATCCGAGCGCCAGTACGGCGCGAACAGACCGGAGAACGCGGGCACGAAGTACACCCCGCCGTTGTCGTCCACCTGGCGGGCCAGCGACTCACTCTGGGCAGCGCCGCTGATGATGCCGAGCTGATCACGCAGCCACTGCACGGCCGAACCCGTGACTGCGATCGAGCCCTCCAGCGCGTACACCGGTTCGGAGTCGCCGAACCGGTAGCACACCGTCGTCAACAAGCCGTGCTGCGAGCGGACGATCTTCTCTCCGGTGTTGAGCAGCAGGAAGTTCCCGGTGCCGTAGGTGTTCTTCGCCTCGCCGGCCGACAGGCACACCTGCCCGACCATCGCGGCCTGCTGATCGCCGAGGATTCCGGTCACCGGGATCTCGGTCTCCAGCGGTCCGGCCGGATGGGTGGCGCCGAACGCATCCGGCGACGACGACGGGGCGATCGCCGGCAGCATCTGGCGGGGAATCCCGAAGAACGACAACAGTTCGTCGTCCCAGTCGAGGGTCTCGAGGTTCATCAGCATGGTGCGGCTGGCGTTGGTGACGTCGGTGATGTGCACACCGCCGCGGGTCCCGCCGGTGAGGTTCCAGAGCACCCAGGTGTCACAGGTGCCGAAGATCGCGTCGCCGCGCTCGGCGGCCTCCCGGACGCCGTCGACGTTCTCCAGAATCCACTGGATCTTGCCGGCGGAGAAGTAGGTGGCGGGCGGCAGTCCGGCCTTGCGCCGGATCACCTCACCGCGGCCGTCCCGGTCCAGCGCCGCGGCGATCCGGTCGGTGCGGGTGTCCTGCCAGACGATGGCGTTGTAGTACGGCCGTCCCGTTTTGCGGTTCCAGACCAGTGCGGTCTCGCGCTGGTTGGTGATGCCCAGGGCGACGACGTCCTGCGCGCTGAGCTCGGACTTGTTCAGTGCGGTCTGCAGCACCGAACCGGTCCGCTCCCAGATCTCGACCGGGTTGTGCTCGACCCACCCTGCGCGCGGCAGGATCTGCTCGTGTTCGAGCTGGTGGCGCGCCACCTCCCGGCCGGAATGGTCGAAGACCATCGCCCGGGTGCTCGTCGTCCCCTGGTCGATTGCGGCTACGAAGTCGCCCAACTCCCGCTCCTTGCACTCTCGACCGGCGCAGCACCGATCACACTGTCCAACCTATAGGCCACAGTGTGGCACCGAACCAGATTGCTGCAAACTATCCGAAAGTAGAGGCGAAAAGTACTGTGGCACTAACGGATTGGACACAAACTCGCACGGACCGAGGGGGATCCGTGCGAGTTTGCGCCTATCCGGCGACAGGTAGATCTAGAAGAACCCGAGGGCCTGGTCGCTGTAGCTCACCAGCAGGTTCTTGGTCTGCTGGTAGTGGTCGAGCATCATCTTGTGGTTCTCCCGGCCGATGCCGGACTGCTTGTAGCCACCGAACGCGGCGTGCGCCGGGTACTGGTGGTAGCAGTTCGTCCACACCCGGCCGGCCTTGATGTCGCGTCCGGCGCGATAGGCGGTGTTGCCGTCACGGCTCCACACCCCGGCACCCAGTCCGTAGAGGGTGTCGTTGGCGATGCTGATCGCGTCGTCGTAGTCGGTGAACGACGTCACCGCGACCACCGGGCCGAAGATCTCCTCCTGGAAGACCCTCATCTTGTTGTTGCCGGTGAAAATGGTTGGGGCGACGTAGTATCCGCCGTTGAGCTCGCCGCCGAGCTGGGCGCGCTCGCCGCCGGTGACCACCTGTGCGCCCTCGCTCTTGCCGATCTCGATGTAGGACAGGATCTTTTCGAGCTGGTCGTTGGACGCCTGTGCGCCGATCATCGTCTCGGTGTCGAGCGGGTCGCCCTGTCGCACCGCCTTGGTGCGGATCGCCGCCAGCGCCAGGAACTCGTCGTAGATGTCGGCCTGGATCAGCGACCGCGACGGGCAGGTGCACACCTCGCCCTGGTTGAGGGCGAACATCGTGAAGCCCTCGAGCGCCTTGTCCTGGTAGTTGTCCGCGGCGGCCATCACATCGTTGAAGAAGATGTTGGGGCTCTTGCCGCCGAGCTCCAGCGTCACCGGGATCAGGTTCTGCGAGGCGTACTGCATGATCAGCCGGCCGGTGGTGGTCTCACCGGTGAACGCGATCTTGGCGATGCGGTTGCTCGACGCCAGCGGCTTGCCGGCCTCCACGCCGAACCCGTTGACGATGTTGACCACACCGTCGGGCAGCAGGTCCCCGATGAGCTCGAACAGATACAGGATCGAGGCGGGCGTCTGCTCGGCGGGCTTGAGCACCACCGCGTTGCCGGCCGCCAGCGCCGGGGCCAGCTTCCACGTCGCCATCAGGATCGGGAAGTTCCACGGGATGATCTGGCCGACCACACCGAGGGGTTCGTGGAAGTGGTAGGCCACGGTGTCGTCGTCGATCTCGCTCAGCGACCCCTCCTGGGAGCGGATCGCGCCGGCGAAGTAGCGGAAATGGTCGACCGCCAGCGGGATGTCGGCGTTCAGCGTCTCGCGGATCGGCTTGCCGTTGTCCCACGATTCGGCCAGCGCGATCGACTCGAGGTTCTCCTCGATGCGATCGGCGATCTTGTTGAGGATCACCGCGCGCTCGGCAGCCGCAGTCTTGCCCCAGCCCGGCGCCGCAGCGTGCGCGGCATCGAGCGCCTTGTCGATGTCGGACTCATCCGAACGGGGAATCTCGCAGAACGCCTGCCCGGTGACCGGGGTGGGGTTCTCGAAGTAGCGTCCGGCGTTGGGCGGTACCCACTGTCCGCCGATGAAGTTGTCGTAGCGGGCCTTGAACGACATCAACGAGCCGTCCGTCCCGGGTCGGGCGTACACAGTCATGAGGAGTCTCCTGAATCCATGCCGGCCCTCCAACAGCAGTTGCCGGCACACGTGTGTTGTGCGTCACTGAACCTACGCTCGCGACCGTTGCAGCACGGTTGCATCGTCGCGCGGATTCCCGCGACAATTCCCGGTATCACCTCCCCAGGACGACCACCCCGCCGCACGCCTCGCCAGCCCCGCGCCCACGAGACGGTGAACACGCTGGTGGAGGCCGCGGCGCAGATGTTCTCCCGGGAGGGCATCGCCACGACCACCAACCGCATCGCCGAACGCGCCGGGCTCTCCATCGGCACGCTCTACCAGTACTTCCCCGACAAGCTCGCCCTGCTGCACCTGCTGGCGCAGCGACATGTGCGGGATGCGGATCGGGCGCTGACCGTGGTGTTCGGCCGGCTCCGCGCCAGCGATCCGCCGTTCGACGTCGCCATGCGCGAGATTCTCGCTGCGGTGGTGGCCCTGCATGCCGACCGGCCGCGGCTGCATGCGCTGCTGCACCGGATGGCTCCGCGCAGCGCCGAGGAGTTGGCCGCGGTGCAGGCCTTCGAGGACCGGATCTGCGCCGAGGTGGCCTACCACCTGCAGCGCTGCGGCCGCGGCGCTGCCGACGGCCGTGCCGACGTGGAGGTGACCGCGCGCACGGTGGTGCACACGGTCGACGCGCAGCTGCACCGCGTCATGACCGGCACCTCCCTCGATGTCGAGGCGCTGGTGCAGACCGTCAATCGGATTGCGCCGCCACCTGCCTGAGCACCGTGCGCATCGCGTCGCGCAGCCGGCCCAGCCCGGGCTCCTCGATCGGGAAGTGCCCGCAGCGGTCCAGCATGACCAGGGTGGTCGGCGCCGAAACACGATGCAGGAACCGGATGCTCAGCTCGGGCGGGGTCCAGGCGTCGGCGGCGGGCGCCACCAGGGTCACCGGCGTCGCCTCGAACGCCTCGGGGGCCGTGTGCGCGAAGGTCATCCAGCTGGCCAGAAAACCCAGCGGCACGCTGACCCCGCCGCCACGCGGGTCGGCGGCGCACATCCGCGAGAGCCGCGGGTCGGTGCTCATGTTCGCCATGTCGGCCAGCCAGCGGATCGGAATCCTGAGCCGGCCCAGCATCGGTTCGGCGATCCCGAGCACCGCCGGCGCGGGCCGGCCCAGCCAGCTGAACCGGGTCGCCGCGGCGCGCGCGGCCGGATCGGTCATGTCGAGCAGGCAGGTCGCCACCACCGCGGCAGCCCGGCCGGTGCGGGCCGCGGCTTCGTAGGCCAGCATTCCGCCCATGCTGGCGCCGAACAGGATCAGCGGGCGCGGGTCGGCCGCCCGTTCGGCGGCGACCAGGTCGCACAGCAGATCAACCCAGTCGTCGTAGCGCACCCGGGCGGGGTCGCCGGCCACGGTGTCTCCGTACAGCGGCAGGTCCGGCGCGAGCACCTCGACACCGGGTCCGGCAGCCGCCAGGGCGGCAGCCCACAGGGCGCCGCTGTAGCCACCGCCGCCGTGGACGACCAGGACCCGCACGGCGGCGTCGGGCGCCACCGCGCGGGCGACGTGGACCTGGTGGCCCCGCCACGGCCACCAGGTGGCGACCGGCGGTGGCACGTCCCGGTAGCCGGCGGGCAGGAACTCGGCGTAGCTGCGGTAGTCCACCGGATCATCGTCGAATCATCGGGCGCCGTTGCCAACTCGCCTTCGCACCGACCGTGGGCAGGGCTTTCGCCGCCGTGCTCAGTTTCTCAGCCCAGCTCGAAGTCCAGGCCGGCCAGATGCCCGCCGGCCCGGGCCCGGGCCACGGCGGTCAGACCGGCGCTGTCGCGCAACGCCTGCCACCCGTCGCGGTCGTCGCGCCCCTCGGGCAGCTCCAGCCAGCGCCGCAGCAGTGCGCTGCGGCCCTGCGCGTGTTCGGCGAGCACCGCCTCACGCAGGGTCGCCGAGAGCTGGGTGCGCAGCCGTCCGATGGCCGGGGACACCGAGTGGGTGAGCAGCGGGCCCGGGTAGCGGGCCAGCGCGGATTCGACGTCGCCGGCATCAAGGGCGTCGAACACCTCGCCGATGTCGCTGGTGATCGGTGCCAGCAGCCGGTAGGGGCGCGAACCCAGGTTCTCGGCGCCGACGACCTTGCGCAGCCGCGACATCTCGGCGCGCACCGTGACGACGTCGAGGTCCTTGTCATCCAGCAGCACCGCCAGGTGATCGGCCGACAGGCCCTCCGGGTGGCGGCTGAGCAGCACCAGGATGTCGGCGTGCCGGCCGGTCAGGTGGGCGGTCTGCAGGTGACCGTAGCCGTCGGTGGTGACCCAGCGGGGCCGGTCGCCACCCAGGACCACCAGGTGCGGTCGACGGGCGGCCGGCTCGGTGACCGCACCGGAGATCCGCAGCAGCGCGAGATGGTTCTCGACGGCGACCGCCGTCGCGCGCACCAGCGCGAGCGTCTGCGTCGTGGCCACCTGATTGCCGCCGGTGAGGTCGATGGCGCCGAGCAGCGCGCCGGTGGTGGGGTCGTGGACGGGGGCGGCGGTGCAACTCCACGGCTGCACCACCCGGGAGAAGTGTTCGGAACCGCGGATCTGCAGCTCGCGGTCCAGGGCCAGCGCAGTGCCGGGCGCGTTGGTACCGGCGCTGCGCTCACTCCAGTCCGCGCCCGGCGCGAAGTTCATCGCCTCGGCCTTGCGGCAGGCGGCCGGATCGCCCTCGACCCACAGCAGGGTTCCGTCGGCGGAGCTGACGGCCACCACCACGCCGGAATCGGCGGCGTCGGTGACCAGCAGGCGGCGGATCACCGGCAGTGCGGGCGCCAGCGGGTGTGTCTCGCGGAGCCGTTCGACCGCCGTCACCGCGGCTGCGGCACGGGCCCCCTCCAGGTCGGGATCGACACCGCCGGCCAGGCTGCGCTGCCAGCTCTGCGCGACCACCGGCCGCACCGAGGTGGAGTTCAGGTAGTTGGTGTCGACTTCACCGGCGATGAACAGCTCATGCACGGCGCGCAGCGCCGAGGGCGACGGGCGGGTGCTCTCCCGTCCGCGCGATGTTCTGGGACTTGCCACCCGGCGTCACGCTCCTCGTGGTGGACCTGTGCCTGCGCACCCGTCGCTGTGCCGGTCATCACACCTGGCGCCAGGGTAGCCCAATCCGGGCTGGTGCAGGTAGAGCCCATCCTTCGGCGGGGTTACTGCGCGGCCCCCGGTTCGGCTCTCCTCCGGCCGGGGGCCGCGCAGAGTCGGGCGGGGCTCCTCAGGCGCCCCAGGCACGGGCGGCGCTGCGGTCGGTGGCCGCGACGTCGTCGGCGCCGTCGCGGACCGCATTGCCCAGGCTGTGCAGAATCTCGTTGAGCGCCGTGGCGGCCTGCTCCCAGCGTGCCTGTTCGATGCGGTAGGCCTCGGCCGCCTCGCGGCTCCAGGTTGCCTGCAGCGGCGCGATCTGGGCCCGCAGATCCTCGAGGGCGGCGTTCAAGCGCGCCGAGGTGGTGTGGATCTCCTGACGGACCGTGTATTCGATCTCGCCGAAGTCATAGGACAGCACGGGGTCCATGAAGTGCTCCTCAGATGGTCGTGGCCACCGAGCCGATGTGGTCGGCGTGGCCGTCGGTGGCGGTGCGCAGGATGCGCTCGTTGTCGCGGATGGTGTCGGCGATGCGCTGCAGCGCCGCGTGCAGCCGCAGCGATTCGGTGTTCCAGCGCTCCACCACCTCGCGGAAACGCACAGCCGCCGCACCACCCCAGACCGAGGGCGGCACGCTGCACATCGCGCCGATGAAGGACTGCAGCATCGCGCGGATCTCGTCGTTGCGGACGTCGGTCCTGCCCGCCACCGCCAGCATCAGCTCGAAGTCGGTGGTCAGCGCGGGGCCCGAGGCGCCCGACGGGCTTGCCGAAGGTGGTGACATCGTGGTCCTCTCTTTCTGACTGACTGTGAATTGGACGTCGCCGCAGTGCTGTTCGGTTCCCTCGGGACCGAAGATCTCTCAGCGCACCGCGTGCGCCGAGCGCACCGCCTGCTCGCACACCTCGGTGATGGCGTCGCGACGGGCCGGTGCGCTCTGGCATCCGACCGCGATCCGCAGGGTGCCGTCGATGACCACCGCCCAGAGGGTTTCGCTGTCGGTGCGCCGTTCCCGGTAGGTGATCGCGGATCTGCCCCCGACCTCAGCAGCGGGATCGAAGTCGACGAACACGCCGTCCGGTTCGGATTGCAGTGCGCGGCGCAGGGATTCGGCGACCTGCTCTGGTGTGGCCGCAGTGGTCGAACTGGCCTGGGTGACGTGCAGCGCCGGCAGACCGGGCCCCGGGGCGATCCGCACCCGCGCCGAGCCGGGTCCACCGGTGATGCGCTGGACGGCCCAGTGCGCCGGCACCCGCACCGCGGCGCGTCCTTCCACCAGGACCACGGTCTGGGCCGGCGCGGCGCCCGGGTCGGGCAGCCACCATGACGCGGCGGCGGCGGCGAGCGCCAGCGCGGCGCCGGCGAGAACGGCGACCCTGCGCCGGGGCGGCTCTGCCCGGCCCCGGACCGGTGGCGGGTCCGGCCGGTCGGCGTCCAGGAACGCCCGGCGATCGCTGAACCTCACCGTCGTCGAGACCGCGCGCAGTCGGGCGCTGAGCGCCGGGGCCGGCGCCCTGACACCGGCCGGCACGTCGAGCAGGACCCCGGTCGGGGCACCCAGCTGCTCGCACACGGCGTCGTCGTCGCGGGCCAGCACCACCGCGTCGGCGCCGGGCGCGGCCAGCACGACGACGTCCTCGGCGAACTCGACCACCGCCGAACCCGCCGAACCCTCCGTACCCGCCAGAAGTGCTGTCCTGGAAACGATATCGACCTGCGCGCTGACCCGGCGCGCAGCGTCGGCGACCACCTCGACACGCGCGGCCGGCCACCAGGTGGGGACCACCAGCATGAGCGCGGCGGGATGGGCGCCGGCCGCAACGCGCAGGACGTCGCGCCACAGCTGCCCGACCTCGACGGGTTGTTCCGCCACCAACGCGACCGGGTCGTCGATGCACCCGACGGCCGCCGCGACCAGATCCGGCGGCGCGGGGTGCGGACCGCGTACCGTCACCGGTCCGACCTCGACGGTGACGGTCACGGCGGCTCGACCCAGCCGACCTGGACGAGTTCGTCCGGCCGGTCACGCATGTGCAGGACACCGCGGCCCGGGGGTTGGGGGGTGGGTCTGGTGCTGCCGAGCAGCACGCCCTCGTCCGGACCGGCACTCATCATCAAGCCACAGCACCCGAGGTCACGCATCCGGGCCAGCAGCGGGTCGAACATCGCCCGGGCCGCACCCCCGGCCCGGCGCGCCACGATGACGTGCAGACCCAGATCCTTGGCGTGCGGCAGGAAGTCGGCCAGCGGAGTCAGCGGATTGCCGGTGGCGCCGGCCACCAGGTCGTAGTCGTCGACGATGACGTAGATGTCCGGCCCCGACCACCAGGATCGTTCCCGGAGCTGGCGCTGGGTGACGTTCTCGTCGGGCATTCTGGCCTCCAGTTGCGCCGACAACGACGCCATCCGCGCAACCAGCGCGGGGCCCGACACCGAGTACCCGGCCAGGTGCTCGGTCTCGACGACACCGAGCAGGCTGCGCCGGTAGTCGACGATCTCCAACCGGGCCTGCGCCCCGTCACAGCCAGCGACCAGTTCCGCGCACACGGCCCGCAGCGCGGCCGTCTTGCCGCATTCGGTGTCGCCGAGCACCAGCAGATGCGGGATCCGGGTGAGATCCAGGACGACCGGTTCGAGCTCGCGCTCGCCCAGACCGAGCAGGACCCGACCGGGGTCCCGCCGCGGCGCGGTGATCCTGGCGTGGTCCACCCGGGCGGGCAGCAGTTCGACCGGCTCCGCGGTGCGTCCCTCCGGGTGCGACCGCACCGCGTCCACCCCGGGCAGGGCGATGAGCAGCTCCCTGCCGTCTCGGGTCAGCCCGCGCCCGGGCGGGCGGCCCTGCAGCTCCGCCGCCCGCCGCCGGTCCATCTCCGAATCAGCCGGATCGCCGAGCCGCAGTTCGATCCTGGTGGCGATCTGGTCCTTGAGCGCGGGACGCAGATCCGCCCACCGCGACGCCGCGATCACCACGTGCACCCGGTGGGCCAGCCCTTGGGTGGCCAGCGCGGTGACGACTTGGTCGAGTCCGTCGAATTCCTGCCGCAGCACCGCCCATCCGTCGACGACCAGGAACACGTCACCGTCGGCGGCGTCGGACGCCCCCGACTCGCGCGAGCGCAGCACCGATTCCAGCACCGCCACCGTGCGCCGGCACAGCTCGGGTTCTGCGCGGGTGGCGACCGCGCCGACGTGGGGTAGCCGGGCCAGCTCAGCCAGCGCTCCCCCGCCGAAGTCCAGACAGTAGAACTGCACCTGGGCCGGGTCATGAGAGCGGGCCAGCGCGTTCACCAGGGTCAGCAGCGCCGTCGACTTCCCCGACCGCGGTGCGCCGACGACGACGACATTGCCTGCCGCCCCGGACAGGTCGAGGGTCAGTGGCGCGTAACGCTGCTCGAAGGGGCAGTCGATGACCCCGATCGCCACCTGCAGGCGCGAGCGCGGCCGCGCCTCGGGCAGCGAGCCCAGCTGCGGGGAGCGGTCCAGCGGGGGCAGCCAGATCCGGTGCGCCTCGGGGCCGTGCCCGGCCAGCGCGCCCAGCACCACCTCCAGCAGCGGCCGGCCCACCGGTGCACGGTCGCGGTGCCCGGATGTGCTCAGCGCCGTGGCCATGGTGAACGGCCGCACCGCGGCGGACGGGGCGGGCCGTGGCGCCGGCGCACAGACGCCGGAGACGAAGGCGGTCTGGAATCGCCGCATGCGCCCGTCGGCGGTCTTGAGGTAGGCCGCACCCGGCTGCGCGGGCAGATGGTAGGCATCGGCCACCCCGAGCACTGCGCGCGACTCGCCGGCCGAGAAGGTCTTCAGACAGATCCGGTAGGACAGGTGCGTTTCCAGCCCGCGCAACCTGCCTTCGTCGAGTCGCTGGCTGGCCAGCAGCAGGTGAATACCCAGCGACCGGCCCAACCGCCCGATCGCGACGAACATGTCGATGAAATCGGGGTGCTGGCTGAGCAACTCGGAGAACTCGTCGATGACGATGAACAGCGTAGGCAGTGCGGCCAGCGCGGGTTCTCGGTCGCGGGCCCGGCGGTACTCGGCGATGTTGGCGAGATTGCCTGCACAGCGCAGGATCTCCTGTCTGCGGTTCACCTCACCGGAAAGGGCGGCTCTCATCCGCGCGACCAGCGGCGCCTCGTCGGCGAGGTTGGTGATCACCGCCGACACGTGGCGGGCGGTCTCCAGCCCGAGAAAGGTCGCCCCGCCTTTGAAGTCGACCAACACCAGGTTGAGGCTCTCGGGTGAGTGGGTGACGATCATGCCGAGCGCGAGCGTCCTGAGGAACTCCGATTTGCCGGATCCGGTGGCCCCGACACACAGACCGTGCGGGCCCATCCCGCCGGCCGCCGCCTCGTTGATGTCCAGATGGACGGCATGGCCGTCCTCGCTCGTTCCGATCGGCACGGCGCGGGTGGGGCCGTCGCCGGCCCAGCGCACCGCGCCACCCGGGTTCGCCGGGTCGTCGATGCCCATCAGCGTCGACCAGTCGGACACCCGCGGGCGCTGTCGATGCGCCGAGAGGGCCGCGCACCGTGCGATGGCCCGGGCACAGGCCAGCGCGTCGGCCGCGGACATCCGGTCACACTCGACCGCGAGCTCGGCGCCGTCGGCGTGCACCCGCACTGCGGTCGCATCCTCGTCGGGGCTCACCACGACGGTGGTGACCCCCGCCGCGGGAACCGGTGCGCGACCGCCGTCGACGATCAGCAGCCGGTGCGTGGCCGCAGCCGGATCAGACACGTGGGGCAGCCATTTCAGCCATTGCCAGGCGCGGCCGGTGCCCTCGCCGGACTGCACCGCGAAACCGACCGCTTCGGGGCCGTGTGAGATCGCGAGCTGGCACACCAGCGCCCGCACCGCAGCACGGACTGCGTCGGCATCGCCGCGCACCGTGATGGCCCGGGTGCTCTGCAGCGACAGCAGCACCGGAACATCGGGCACGACGGATCGCCGGCGCAGCAGGTCGCGCACCGCGTCGGCGGTCACCGGATCGGCGGCGTCATCGGATGCGACGACCGGCCCCACCACCCGCCTCGCCGCGGGGCCCTCCCCGGTTCCGAGCCGCACCGCACCGAAGTCCGGGTGATCCGGGGTGCGCTCCCACATCCGCTGCCCGCCGGCCAGGGTCCACAGCGCCGCCGGGTCCGGGTGCGCCCAGTGCAGGTACCGATGCTGGTGCACCGCACACCCGGACAGCTCGGCGTGCACGGTGTCGAGGTAGCGCAGATAGCGCGCACGCTGCTCATCGATCTCGCCGCCACGCCCGAGCCCCCGCGACCCGTAGGCGAGCGTTCCGATCAGCGACACCACCATCATGGCCGGGAAGAACAGCGACGCCGGACCGCGCGAGGCGGCCGCCCCCGAGGTGAGGTACACCGCGCCCATCCCAGCCATGGCGGCGATCATCACCAGGGGCATGACCCGGGCCAGCGGATTGGCCGCGCTGCGCTCGGGCAGCTCGGGCGGTGGCTCGACCACGAGCTGACCCTCCGGCAGCGCGCACGGTGGGTCGGACGACAGATCGGGAGACACCATCGTGGGATCAGACGCCGCGGCGAGCCAGGAGGTTCCCCGCGCAGGCCGCCGAATTCGTGCACGAAGGCTCCTGCGGCCCGGGTTACGTTGTCGACGTGCCGGATACGTTGCGCCGGGTGACCGTACACGCGGCCGGGCTGCCCGGCGGTCGCACCGACTCGGAGACCGATCTGATGCTGCCCGCCGGGTGCCCGCTCGGGGTTCTGATGCCCGCGATCGTCGACGAGGTGGTCGGCGCGGCCGGCGCCGGGCCGCTGCACTGGCGATTGTCCCGGGTCGGGGGCAGGGAACTGGACACCGCCATATCCCTGGGCGAGCAGGATGTCGGCGACGGCGCTCTGCTGCTGCTCTCGACGGTGAACAGCACTGCCCCGCAGCGCACTCACCGCGACCCGGCCGGCGCCGTCGCCGCGGCGGCGGAGCGGTCCGCGGCCGCGCTGCACGGTATGGCGCCCTGGGCGGTAGCGGCGTTCGGTGTGATCAGCGCAGCGATTCTGGTGTGGTCGGGCACCGCCGCGGCGACCGCGACGCACCCGTGGGTGGCCGGCGGCCTGTCGGCGGGCACCGCGGCCGCGGCTCTGACCGCCGCCCGCAGCGGGCTACGGCCGGCAGCGCCGCTGGGCTCGAGCGCGGTGGTCTTCGCGGTGGCCGCCGGACTGCTGGCCGTGCCGCACTCCCCCTGGGCAGCAACGCTTCTGCTGGCTGCCGCGGCGGGACTGGCGGTGTCGACCACGATGCTGCGCACGGCGTGTCGCGGCAGTGCCGCACTGTGCGCACTGGCCACGCTGACCGGCTGCCTGGCAGCGGTGAGCGCGCTGTGCACGGTATCCGGGGCGCCGATCGCGACCGCAGGCGCCGTCCTGGTTGTGCTGGCGCTGGCAGGGCTCTCGGCGGCTGCGCGGCTGACGGTCGCCGCCGCCGGCCTCGGACCGATGCGCGGGGAGGTCGACGACACCCGCGCGGCCGTTGCGCACGGCGTATTGACCGGTCTCGTCACCGGTTTCGCGGGTGCGGCGGCGCTCGGCGTCGGTGCGGTGGCGGTATCGGGGGTGCTGGGGTCGTCGTGGACCGTCCCGGCGCTGTTCGCCGCCGAC
>JAXHTL010000319.1:0-3625 GCA_034190095.1 Actinomycetota bacterium | reverse complement strand
GCCACTTTCTTGCTCGGCTGCACCCGCGGCGGTTCGCCCGGCATCTTGGGGTAGCTCGGCGGGTACGGCAGATCGCCGAGCCCGCGGTCCTCATCGGCGGCAACCATGGCCAGGAGCGGCTCGATCGACTGTGCGAGCGCGTCGATGCCGGCCCAGGGATCGGGACGGCCGGCGACGAAGTCGGGGACGGTGGCGATCGTGTAGTCGTCGGGGTCGGCGTCGCCCAGCTCGGCCCAGGTCAACGGCGTCGACACGGTGGCGATCGCAGTCTTGCGCGCCGAGTAGGCCGAGGCGAATGTGCGGTCGCGCGCGTTCTGGTTGTAGTCGATGAAGATCCGCGCGCCCCGCTCCTCTTTCCACCACGATGTCGTCACGGCGTCCGGCGCCCGCCGCTCGACCTCGCGTGCCAGCGCGATGCCGGCGCGGCGCACCGCGATGAAGTCCCACTCGGTGGCGATGCGCAGAAAGACGTGCACCCCGCGCCCTCCCGAGGTTTTCGGGTAGCCGACCAGGCCGAGCTCGTCGAGCAACGGCTTGAGGATGCCGGTGGCGACGTCGGCGGCTTCACCGAAACCCGTGCCCGGTTGCGGGTCCAGGTCGATGCGCAGTTCGTCGGGATGTTCGGTGTCCGGGCAGCGCACCTGCCACGGGTGCAGCGTCACGGTGCCCATCTGGGCGGCCCAGATGACCGCCGACGGGTGGGTGATCTTGAGGGCGTCGGCGGTGCGGCCGGACGGGAATGTCACGGTGCACGTCTCGAGATAGTCGGGATGTTTCTGCGGGACCCGCTTCTGGTAGATCTCCTCGCCCTCGATGCCGTCCGGGAAGCGCTGCAGGTGCACCGGGCGGTCCCGTAACAACGCCACCATCCGCTCGGCCACCGCAAGGTAGTAGTCGACGAGCTTGCCCTTGGTGCCCCCGGCGCCGAGCTCGGGGAAATACGGCTTGTCCGGGTTGGTCAGCCGGACCTTCACACCGTCGACATCCAGTTCTTTTGCGGGGCTGGCCATCTCAGGACTCCAACACGTCGTAGAGGTCGTATGTCAGCGGAACGTCGAGCTGGTCGAAGGTGCAGCCGGCCGGGTCGCGGTCGGGCCTCCAGCGCAGGAATTTCACCGCGTGCCGGAAACGCCGGCCGTTCTCGGTGTTGCCCTCCATCTGGTCGTAGGCCACCTCGCAGACCCGCTCGGGACGCACCGGGATCCAGCGTTTGTCGGCCGCCGAGTTCCATCGGCTGGGCTCGCCGTCGCGGACGTCGTCACCGAGGCGCAGCGGCGCCAGGTCGGCAAGCAGCGCCAACCGCGCCTTCGCGGTGAACGAGGCTGCGCCGCCGACCATCTGGAGTTCTCCGTCATCACGGTAGAGACCCAGCAGAATCGAGCCGACGCCCTGGCCGCTCTTGTGGATGCGGTAACCCATGGCCACACAGTCGGCGTCGCGGTGATGTTTGATCTTCACCATCTCCCGCTTCCCGGGGAGATAGGCCCCGTCGAGGCGTTTGGCGATCACACCGTCGAGGCCTGCACCCTCGAAGTCCTCGAGCCATCGGGCGCCGAGTTCGGGATCCTCGGTGGTGCGGGTGACGTGGCACCACTGCTTCTGGTCGACGGCGTGGATCAGCGCCTGCCGGCGCTCCCGGAACGGCCGCCCGAGCAGCGAGGTGGTGTCGACCGCCAGCGCGTCGAAGCCGATGAAGTGTGCCGGGGTCTGTTCGGCGAGCAGACTGATGCGCGACTCGGCCGGGTGGATGCGCTGACTCAGCGACTCCCAGTCCAGCCGGGTTCTCCCGGCGATCTCGCGCGGGACGACGATCTCGCCGTCGAGCACGCAGCGCGGCGCCAGCTCGTCGCGCACCGCGGCGAGCACCTCGGGGAAGTAGCGGCCCAGGTCCTTGCCGCTGCGCGAGATCAGGGCGACATCGGCACCGTCGCGGAACACCAGTGCCCGGAAGCCGTCCCACTTCGGCTCGAACGACCAGGCGCCGGCGTCGGTCGGCACCGTCGTCTGCGCCTTGGCCAACATCGGCTCGAGCGGCGGCTGCACGGGGAGGTCCACAAGACCCATTCTTGCCTGCATGCTGTGACAGACCGGCCAAGCCGGAGAATGTCATCGTGCAGTTACCCGTGATGCCTCCGGTGTCGCCGATGCTGGCGAAGTCGGTCCGCTCGATCCCGCCGGACGGCTCCTACGAGCCGAAGTGGGACGGGTTCCGGTCGATCCTGTTCCGCGACGGCGACGAGGTCGAGCTGGGCAGCCGCAACGAACGGCCCATGACGCGCTACTTTCCCGAGTTGATCGATGCGGCCCGCGCCGAGCTGCCGCCACGCTGTGTGATCGACGGCGAGATCGTGATCGCGACCGGCGACGGTCTGGACTTCGAGGCGCTGCAGCTGCGGCTGCACCCGGCCGCCTCGCGGGTACGGATGCTGGCCGGTCAGACGCCGGCGGCGTTCATCGCGTTCGACCTGCTGGCGCTCGGCGATACGGACTACACCACGAGGCCGTTCGCCGAGCGTCGGGCCACGCTTGTCGATGCGCTCTCCGGTGTGGGCCCGACATTCCACGTCACACCCGCGACCACCGACCTCGCCACCGCGACACGCTGGTTCGACGAGTTCGAGGGGGCCGGGCTCGACGGGGTCATCGCCAAGCCGCTGGACGTGCGGTACCTGCCGGACAAGCGGGCGATGTTCAAGATCAAGCATGTCCGGACCGCCGACTGCGTGGTCGCCGGTTACCGGCTGCACAAGTCCGGCGACGACGCCATCGGCTCGCTGCTACTGGGGCTCTATGGCGACGACGAGCGGTTGGCCTCGGTCGGGGTGATCGGCGCGTTCCCGATGGCGCGGCGCCGCGCCCTGTTCGCCGAGCTGGCCCCGCTGGTGACGACGTTCGAGGACCATCCGTGGAACTGGGCGGCACAGGTCGCCGCCGATCCCGAGCTCGGACGCCGGTACGGGGGCGGCTCACGCTGGAACGCCGGCAAGGATCTGTCGTTCGTGCCGCTGCGTCCGGAGCGGGTGGTCGAGGTGCGCTACGACCACATGGAGGGCCACCGCTTCCGGCACACGGCACAGTTCAACCGCTGGCGCCCGGACCGCGATCCGCGTTCGTGCACCTACGACCAGCTCGACCGGCCCGTCGGGTATCGGCTCGACGACATCGTGCCGGGACTGGCTGCATCCGGTGGTCGCTAGAACGGTGGCGGGTCGTCGCGATAGTCGGGTCGGTAGCCGGGTGGGCGATCCAGTGATCGCCGGATGACGTCCGCAATTACCTGCTCTGGACGATTCCGGCGGTGTTTTCCGCTGACTTCGGCAACGGCGGCGCGGTCGAGTTCTCTGTGGACGGCGTTGAGTTCGCGTTCGCGGGTGATGTAGGCAGCGCGGGTCTGGGCGCGGGTGCGTCGCCGGGTGGGCATCATCAGCTCCCGCCCCGGGGTGCGCGGCGGTACGGTCATCCCCGTTGCCGGGGGTGGCTCGCCGGTGGTGTTCCAGGAGGGGAACAGCAGCGCCGAGAACGGTTTGGTTCGGTAGACGTGGCCGGTCGGGGTGGTGAGGGTGAGCGTGCCGTCGGGCGATTGGTGTTCGCCCCAGCCGTCCCAGAACGTCTTGAGCAGATGATG
>JAXHTL010000318.1:0-3640 GCA_034190095.1 Actinomycetota bacterium | reverse complement strand
GCATGGCCGTGGAGCTGGCCCGGCACGGGATCCGCGCCAACACGATCCAGCCGGGGTGGTTCGACACCGAGATGACCGCGCAGGGCCTGGCCGACGAGCGGTTCAGCTCCCGGGTCCTGCCACGGGTCCCGGCCCGCCGGTGGGGCGGTCCCGACGACGTCGCCGGTGTCGCGGTCTACCTGGCCAGCGCCGCGAGCAGCTATCAGACCGGCGACGTGCTGCGACTCGACGGCGGATATCTCAAGTTCTGAGCTCGGCGTGGGACTTTAGGCCCTACGGTCTCGACCTTGGACCCCAGACGGGGGTTGCGCGGCGTCCTAGCGTGGAGGTGTACCGGAAAGAGCCGGGCAGAAGGAGATGGGGAAATGACTGCCCACACCGAATACACCAATGCTCGCGGAATCGTCGTCGCAGTGGATGGTTCGCCCCCCTCCGACAAGGCCGTGGACTGGGCGGTACGCGAAGCGGCGTCGCGCAAGACCCCGCTGAAGGTCGTCCATGTGCTGCGACCCCCGATGGTGGTCGCCTGGCCGGAGATGCCCCCGGCGCCGGTTTCCGGGGAGACACCCGAGGATCAGGGCCGGGCCGTGCTCGCCACGTCGACCGAGCGCGCCGAGAAGCTGGCCGCCGAACTCGGCGGGGTCACCGTCAGCAGCGAGATGTACTCCGACACCATCATGGGCACCCTCATCGACCTGTCCAAGGATGCCGAGCTTCTCGTCGTCGGCAGCCGCGGTCTGGGCGCCATGGGGCGCACCGTGCTGGGTTCGGTGAGCTCGGCGATGGTGCACCATGCCCACTGCCCGGTCGCGGTGATCCACGACGATTGGGACGAGGGGGCCAGCTCGGGGGCGCCGGTCGTCGTGGGAATCGACGGCTCGCCGGCCTCGGAGACCGCCACCGCGATCGCCTTCGACGAGGCCGCACGCCGGGATGTCCCGCTCGTCGCGGTGCACGCCTGGAGCGATGCGACGGCGATCGAGTACCCCGGCGTCACCTACGCGACGATGCAGAACCTCGGCGAGGAAGCCCTCGGCGAACGGCTCGCCGGCTGGCACGAGCGCTATCCCGACGTCGAGGTCCGCCGCGCGGTCGTGTGTGACCGGCCGGCCCACAAATTGCTCGAGGAGGCCGAGAAGGCCCAGCTGGTGGTCGTCGGCAGCCATGGCCGCGGCGGGTTCGCCGGCATGCTGCTCGGATCGGTCAGCACGAAGGTGGTGCACCACGCGCAGGTCCCGGTGATCGTGGCCCGTCAGGGCTGAGGGCCGGGCCCGTCAGGGCTGAGGGCCGGTGTTTGAGACCGCGACGCAGTGGACACTGTCCCAGCGTGGCGCTCTGGTCGACGACAGAACCCGAGATCACCGACGCTGACGTCGAGCTCGCGCTGCGTCGCGCTGTGCGGGTGGTCAACCCGCTGCTCGACGTCGCGTGGGGTACCGACCCGTTGGGGCTCAAACGCCGCGCGCCCCGCGCGGCGCCCGGCGCCGGGCCGTTCGAGCGGCTCGCCGCCGGGGCGGCGTGGCTGCTCAACGCCGGTGACCTGCCCGGCACCCAGGCCTGGGACGAGATGGACACCGAGGCGCGCCTCCGGTGGTGGGTGTGGCGCATCGGTGCGCTGAACTCCGTGGCGGTGGCCTACCCCGGGGTGCTGGGCGCGGTGGGCCGCCTGCTCCCGATCCAGGACCTGCTGGGCTTCGTCAATCAAACGGTCGTGCTGTGCGCGGTGGCCAGGGAGCTCGGTGTCACCGACGAGCAGGCGCAGGCCCGGATGCTCGCCGAGGTGCTGTGCGAGCGGAGCGCCGCCGGGGCCGGGGAGCCGCGGCCGTCCTCGCGGGCCTCGGTGCGCCAGGTGCCGGCCCTGATCGAGGCGATCGGCGACGAGCTGGCCAAACGGCCGCAGCCGCGGGCTCCGTTCCGCTATCTCGGCATGCTGCCCGCGGTGGGGGCGGTGGCGTCGTTCTTCGGTGAATGCGGTGCGCTGGCCAGGGCGGCGAAGGACGGCAGCCGGTGGGTCGCCGAAAGGTTTCCCGAGGCGGCATCCGGCGGTTAGCGTGAGGCGGTGACCGCGAAAACCACCTGCGTCGTCGTCGGTG
This sequence comes from Actinomycetota bacterium, assembly GCA_034190095.1. Classification (GTDB taxonomy): domain Bacteria; phylum Actinomycetota; class Actinomycetes; order Mycobacteriales; family Mycobacteriaceae; genus Mycobacterium. The sequence continues at coordinate 1,547 of JAXHTL010000318.1, read as the reverse complement.
GCGGTCCGGCCGGCATGGTGTTCGGACTGCTGCTCGCCCGGGCCGGGGTCCATGTCACCGTGCTCGAGAAACACGCCGACTTCCTGCGCGACTTCCGCGGTGACACGGTGCATCCCACGACGCTGCGGCTCATCGAGGAACTCGGACTGTGGCCGCGGTTCGCGGCGCTGCCGCAGAGCCAGGTCCGCAAGGTCGCGTTCGACAGGGCAGCCGGACATCCGGTGACGGTGGTCAGTTTCGAGAAGCTGCGCCAGCCGCACCCCTATATCGCGATGGTGCCGCAGTGGGACCTGCTCAACCTGCTCGCCGAGGCGGGCGAGGCCGAGCCGACCTTCACCCTGCGGATGAGCACGGAGGTCACCGGCCTGCTGCAGGAGGGCGGCCGGGTCGCCGGGGTGCGCTACCAGGGTCCGGACGGGCCCGGTGAACTGCGCGCCGACCTGACCGTGGGGTGCGACGGGAGGACCTCGGTGGTTCGGCAGGCGGCGGGGCTGCCGGTCCGGGAGTGGCCGGTCAGCTTCGACGCGTGGTGGTTCCGGTTGCCCCAGCCCGACACCGAGTCGACCTTCACGCTGCTGCCGCGGCTGGCTGCCGGCAAGGCGATGATCGTCATCCCCCGCACCGATTATCTCCAGATCGCCCTGCTGATTCCGAAGGGCTCGGACGCCCGGCTGCGCGCCCGCGGGCTCGAGGCGTTCCACGCCGCTGTCCTCGACCTGTTCCCCGAGGCCGGCGACAAGGTCGAGTCGGTCACCTCACTCGACGACGTCAAACATCTCGATGTCCGGTTGAATCGACTGCGCCGCTGGCACACCGACGGGCTGCTGTGCATCGGCGATGCCGCCCACGCCATGTCGCCGGCCGGCGGCGTGGGAATCAACATGGCCGTGCAGGACGGGGTCGCGGCCGCACGGCTGCTGGCCGAACCGCTGCGGCACGGCACGCCCACCGACCGGGAACTGGGCGCGGTGCGCCGTCGCCGGCTGGTTCCGACGGCGGTGACGCAGGCCTTCCAGCGCCAGTTCGACAAGCGGTTCCTCGGGCCGATCCTGCGGGGCGGGGACACGAGCGGCCCGCCGCCGGCCCTGCTCCGGTTGTTCGACCTGATGCCGTGGCTGGCCGTCATCCCGGGTCACCTCGTCGGCGTCGGTGTGCTGCCCGAGCATGCCCCGGCGTTCGCGCGTCGGACGCCGGCCGGCTGACAGCGGGCAAGAAGCATCGGCCCGATCGGCTGTCCCCTCCGCAGCCGATCGAACCGACGGTGCAAACAGTAGGCCGCGGGGGACCCCGGGGGAATCGGGGATTTCCCTAGTCTCTTGCGCCGAGGGTTTCTCCCGAGGTCAGGGGCTGTCGGGGACCGGAATCGGAATCGGTACCGGGACGAACGGCACGTCGAGATAGGTCGTCGTCATCGGGTTCTGCGGCGGGGGGCTGGGTTCGTCGACCGTGGTGGGGACGGTGGTCGTCTCCGGGGGAACCGTGGTCTCGGTGGTGGGCGGCACCGTGGTGGTGGTCGGCGGCGCCGTCGTGGTGGTCGTCGTGGTGGT
>JAXHTL010000317.1:0-3648 GCA_034190095.1 Actinomycetota bacterium | reverse complement strand
CAGGCGATGCTGCTGCCGGCGTTTGTCGCGCTGTTCGGTGTGCTGGGCGCGGTGTTCCTGGTGGGATTCACCGGTTCCCGGGTGACCACGGTGCCCGCGTCCGCGGCGGGCGGCTCCGGTGCCTCCGAGGATGCGGCTGCCGGGAGAGCCGGTGCCGGTGACGCAGCATGGGTCGACGACGCCGAGCACGACGAGTGGGCCGACGACGATGACTACGTGGAGTTCGTCGTGGACTGGGGCGACGCCGCGACCGGGCCGGCCGACGACGCCCGGGATGTCGAAGCCCCGGCGCCGGTCACCGACCGGCTCGACGACCAGTCGGTGCGCCGGTCGCCACCGGCGCCGTCGGATCCGGAGTGGCGCACCATCTTCGACCAACTGCTCGCCACCCCGGCGCACGACCCGCACCGGTACCGGCCGCCGGGCGACCGCGGCGAGGAGCCCGGGCCCGCCGGCGGGCGCGGGCGCTACTGATCGCCGTCGTCGGAGCCCATGAGCGCGGCCAGGCGTTCGTTCGTCTTGCCGAGCATCGCGGTGAGCGCGCCGATCGCCTTCTCGCGCACCCGGGGTTTGTCGGGGATGCGGGGGATCACGTCGCGCAGCACGTTGAGCCGAGCCGTCTGGAGCCAGTCCATCAGCTCAGGGTCCTGCAGCCAGCGCAGCTGCGCGCGGTTGTCGGAGGACAGGATCCGCAGCCAGTCCGCCGGCGCGTCCGGGTGCGGGATGGGCACGCACAACTCGTTGCGGGTCGTGTCGTCGCCGTAGCCCGCCTCGACGTGGGCGATGAACGCCGCGCTGAAGACCTGCTGGCAACCGCGCACGCTCTGCAGGGTGAGGCGGTCGCCGTCGAACACCGGCACCGACGGCGGCCGGGGCAGGCCCGGTGTCGTGCAGTCGACGTACAGAGAGCGCGGCGGGGCCGCGATGGCGCCGTCACGCAGCACGACGCGGTCCGGCTCGACGCGGTCGATGTGGCCCAGCCGCACCACGTCGCCGATGCGGCGCAGCTCGGCGAGTTCGCCGAGCGAGGTGATCGCGCAGTGGTACATCGTCGGCCACACCGCCGGGTCGAGCCGCAGCAGGTTCTCAGCGGCCTCGAGCCGCAGGAACAGGTCGTCGAGCGAGTCCGCCTCGGTGATGGCGTTCAGTCGCGCGGTGATGGTGGCCCGGATCTGCTTGGCGAACCGCGCTCCCGGCTGGATGTCGGCACGGTTGAGCAGCCACGCGTCCCGCGGCATCACCCAGCGCAGCCGCTCGGGCGCCACACCGTTGCGCATCAGCCACAGGCAACAGTCCATCCCGGTCTTGCCGCCGCCGACGATCGTGAAGTGCTCACGGCCGCCGGCCCGGCGGGGCAGCTCGTTCGGTGCGACCACCTCGACGCCTTCGGCGACGGCGAACGGAGCCGAGCGCATGGATTGCACGGTGGTCAGCAGATAGGTGGCGTCGACGGTGCGGTGGCGCACCGTCACGGAGTACTGCTCACCGCCGAGGGTGCGAAAAGTGTTGTCGCCCAGGTAGTGCGCCATCGGGAAGTAGGACAGCCGGCCGGTGGGTAGCAGCCGGTGCCGCATCACCCGCTCGTAGTAGGCGCAGACCTCGTGGCCGGTGGCCAGTTCGAAGAACCCTTCGTTGGGCCCGGACTCGTCGAGGCGGCCCTCGGTGTCGAACTCCTGCGAGTTCACCCCGTAGTAGGCCGACGGCTGGTGCAACCGCACGAACGGATACACCCAGTTCCAGTGCCCGCCGGGTTGCTGGTTGGCGTCGACGAGCACCACGGTCGCCTCGGTCTCGGCGAGCAGGGTGTCGACGAACGCCATCCCCATGGCGCCCGCCCCGATGACCAGGTAGTCAGCGTCGATGCGGGGCATCCGACCACGCTAACCCACCGCGCTAGCCGAACAGCACCGCCCGGTTGAGCAGGCCGGCGGGATCGAACGCCGTCTTGACTGCCCGCATCGCGGCGATGTCGGCGTCGGTTCGCGACATCGAGAGGTAGTCACGCTTGCGGGTGCCCACGCCGTGTTCGGAGCTGACGTTGCCGTCGCACTCGGCGATCAGGGCCATCATCGCCGAGTACAGCGCGCGCTCGGCGGCGCCGGACAGTGCGCACCGCACCACGTTGAGATGCAGGTTGCCTTCCCCCACATGGCCGAACAGCACCGGGATCGCGTCCGGGGCATGGGACGCCAACAGCTCGGCTGCCTCGCCGGCGAACCGGGGGATTGTTGACAGGGGAAGCGAGACATCGAATTTCAGTGGCGGACCGTAGGTCCCGAGAACCTCGGCGACAGCCTCGCGCACCTGCCAGAGCCGCTGTTGGGCGGCTGCGTCCACCCCGACGGCCGGCTCCCCGGCCAACTCGGTGTCCTCCAGCGCGTCGGCGAGCCGGTCGGTCAGGTCGGAGTCACCGGCCAGTTCGATCAACAGCTGCCAGGCGCCCGGCACCGGGGCCGCCACCCCGGCCAGCTCGGCGGTCAGCGCGCTGGCGCGGGCGTCGATGAGCTCCAGGGCGGCAATGCCTTCGACGTCGCGGAACACCCGGCCCGCCCGGACCAACTCGGCCAGGTCGGCGAAGCCGCAGATCGCGGTGATGCGGTGCCGCGGGCTGGGATGCAGCCGAAGGTCGAGCCCGGTGATCACGCCGAGGGTGCCTTCGGCGCCGACGAACAGTGAAGTCAGGTCGTATCCGGTGTTGTCGGCGCGGACGTGGCTGTGCCGCTGCACAATCGAGCCGTCGGGCAGCGCGACGTCCAGCCCGAGCACCTGCTCGCCCATGTTGCCGTAGCGCACGGTGCGCAGGCCGCCGGCGTTGGTCGACGCCATGCCGCCGACGGTCGCCGAGTCGCGCGCCGCGAGGTCGACCCCGAACACCAGGCCCGCGGCGCCGGCCGCGCGCTGCACCTCGGCCAGCGTCACACCGGCGCCGACGCGGATGCGGCGCTCGGCCACCTCGACGTCACCGACGGCGCGAATCCGTTCGGTGGAGAGCAACACGTCGTCGTGCTCGGGCACCGTGCCGGCCACCAGCGAGGTCCGCCCACCTTGCACGGTCACGCAGACGCCGGCGTCGCGGCAGACGCGCAGTATCCCGGCGACCTCGTCGGCGGACCCGGGCCGCACCAGTGCGCCGGCCCGGCCCCGGTAGCGGCCTGTGTGGTCGACACTGCGCCCGGCCAGTACATCCGGGTCGGTGCTCACGTACGCCGCCCCGACGATCGCGGCCAGGCGTGCGGTCAGCGGTTCGGTCACCCCGAGGGTTTATCACATCCGCTCAGCGACAGGAACGCACCCAACTCCACCAGCCGGTCGGGGGTCCCGGGAAGGTAGTCGGTCAACTGGGCCGACCGCACGATCACGGCCAGATACTTCGCCCGGCTCACCGCGACGTTGAGGCGGTTCCTGTTGAGCAGGAACGCGATTCCGCGTGGTACGTCGTCGATCGAGGACGCCGTCATGGAGACGAACACCACCGGGGCCTGCTGACCCTGGAACTTGTCCACGGTGCCGACCCGCACGTCGGTCAGTCCGGCACGGTCGAGGTGGTGGCGCACCGTGACCACCTGCGCGTTGTAGGGCGTGACGATCAGGATGTCGCTCTGCGCCAGTTCCCGGGTGCCGTCCTGGTCGGTCCATGCCCTGCCGAGC
>JAXHTL010000316.1:0-3664 GCA_034190095.1 Actinomycetota bacterium | reverse complement strand
CTGGAGTTCGAGGACATCCCGAACGTCGAGCGGGTGCACTCGTTGCTGTACCACGAGGTCTTCGACACTCTGGGCTCCGAAGAAGCACCCAGCTGACCTTCTCGCCGTGTGGCGGCTACCCGGGCGACATAGCTGCGCAAAAGCGCCGCTGACCAGCCGACCGAGCGCCGCCCCTTCGAGGTATCCGGGTGCGTTAGGTGAGCTAGCGTATGCATCGTGACGGGGTGGCTTCGGGGGTACGACGAGTGGCTCATGCGCGGGCTCGATGAATGCGCGCGCGAGGCCGGGGAAGACGTCGACACCTATGTGGCCCGGGCGGTGGCCACCCGCATGCTGGCCGACCTGACCCGCTCGGTCACCCGCTCGCCGGAAGAGATGGTCTCCCACCTCGCCGAGGCCGGGGTGTTCACCGATCCCTCGACGCCGGATGTCTCCGCGGCGATCGCCGATCCCGGACGCCTGCGGGCCCTGCACGCCACCGGGCTGCTGGACTCACCCGTCGAGGAGGTCTACGACCGGATCACCCGGGCCGCCGCCCAAGCGTTGGACGCACCCCACGCCCTGGTGTCGCTGGTGGCCGCCGATCGGCAGTTCTTCAAGAGCGCCGCCGGACTGGGCGAGCTGACCGAGCCGGAACGCCAGACGCCATTGGACCGCTCGGTGTGTCAGTACGCGGTGGCAAACGGGGCGCCGCTGCTGATCGAGGATGCGCGCACCGATCCGCTGTTCCAGAACCACCCCGCGGTAGTCGACGGCACCGTCGTGGCCTACCTGGGCATTCCGCTGACCGACGGTGACGGCAACGCGATCGGAACGCTGTGTGTGTTCGACGAGCAACCACGCTTGTGGACCACCGGCCACGTGCAGATTCTCACCGATCTGGCCGAGCTCGCCACCGAACGCATCTTCGGCACCCGCCCCGCCGGCTGACGCACCCCGTTCGCCATGCAGCTACCCCTGGGATCGATGCCGCCGGGCCGGACCGGGCAAAGCCTTTGCCGCCGCGTGATTCGACTGCACCTTTCACCCCCAGCGCCCTAAAGTGAGCGTGGAGAGTGTTCGTCAAGAGGATGGCGCATGCATCAAGAGGTGAGGACGACGGCTCCCGCGCCGGGTGACCGGGACACCGGGCCGCGGCTGAAATCGGTGCCGCCGCTCGCCGAGCTGCCCGCACCGCGCTGGCTGACGTTCCTGCGTGGTGAGCGCGGCTACGCTGCCGCCACTCTGACGCTCGACATCACCGCCGCGGTCCTCGCCGTCGCGGCCGCGCAATGGTGGTCAGCGGTCGAGGACAACCGCAGCATCTACCTCTACGCATGGCTGTTCGTGCCGTTCGTGGTGATCGTGCTGGCCAGCCGATCGATGTACAAACAGAAGCTCAACAACCGCTTCCTCGACGACTTCGAGCCGGTGGAGACGGCCGTCGCAGTCGCCGCGCTGGGCACGCTGACCGTCATGGTGGTGGTGGTCCCGCACCTGCAGGGCGAGGTGATCGGGCCCTACGTGCGGCCCAGCGACATGATGGTCCGGATCTGGGTGTGGGGCGCAATCCTGCTGCCCGCGTTCCGCCTGGCCCGCTCGTTGCTGCAGCGTTACGCTCGACGCCGGTTCCATGCCGGCGCACCGGCGCTGGTGATCGGCTCCGGCTCGATCGCGCACCAACTGATCGCGCGGATGCAGCAGGTGCCCGACTACGGGCTGCGCCCGGTCGGTGTCCTCGACGACGTGCGGCCCACCCGCACCGAGGTGGTCGACGTTCCCTATCTGGGAACCACCGACGAACTCGAAGCCGCGGTCCGCGCCACCCATGCCACGGAACTGATCGTCGCGCCCTCGACGGTGTCGGATCAGCAGCTCGCGCGTGTCGCGCATGAGGCGCACGACCTCGGCTTGCGCGTCCGGGTGGTGCCCAGGCTGATGGACGCCGTCGGAGGGGGCGCCTGGGTCGAGCACCTCGGCGGGGTCCCGCTGGTCGTGCTCGACCACATCGACACCAGAGGCTGGCAGTTCCAGGTCAAGCACATCGGTGACCGAGTCGCCGCCGGACTGGGGCTGGCGCTGATCTCCCCGATCTTCCTGGCGCTCATGGTGTTGGTGCGGCTCAGCTCCCCAGGGCCGATCTTCTTCAAGCAGCCCCGCATCGGCCGCGACGGGAAGGTGTTCGACTGCTTGAAGTTCCGCAGCATGCGCCCGCTGGACCCCGATGCGGCCGAGTTCGAGTTGAAGGACGGATCGGCGCCGGGCGGTGTCGAGGGGGAGGACCGGCGCACCTGGATCGGCAAGATCATGCGCAAGACCTCGCTCGACGAACTCCCTCAGCTGCTCAACGTGGTACGCGGCGAGATGAGCTTGGTGGGTCCGCGCCCCGAGCGGCCGGAATTCGTCGAACTGTTCGAAATCCAGATCAGGCGCTACGGCGAGCGGCACCGGGTCAAAGCGGGCGTCACCGGGTGGTCGCAGGTCCACGGGCTGCGGGGGCAGACGTCGATCGCCGACCGCGCCGAGTTCGACAACTACTACATCGAGAACTGGTCGCTGCTGCTCGACGTCAAGATCCTGCTGCTCACCATCGTCGCGGTCATGCGCAGTGCCGAAGACTGAACGGGCTGCGCGAATGTCGGATGGAGTGGCGAGTCAACCCGCTCACGTCGGCCTGATCCCCGACGGTCTGCGGCGCTGGGCCAAGGCCAACGACACCACCCTGGCCGAGGCGTACCTGCGCGGCGCCGAGAAGGTCGTCGAAATCCTGCTGGCATTGCAGCGCAACGATGTTCAGACCGTATCGGTGTACAACCTCAGCCGCGCCAACCTCTCGCGCACCGGTGCGGAACTCGACGCGGTGTACGCCGCATCGGTCCAGTTCTTCACCACCCTGATCCCGGCCGCCTTCGACCCCGCCGTCTGCACGGTGCAACTACACGGCGACCGTGCGGCGCTGCCGCAGAATTACCGGGTGGCCGCGGAGCGGCTGGAGGCCGCCATGACCGGAACCGGCTTCCACATCAACATCCTGGCCGCCTACGACGCCTACGACGAAGTGCGCGTCGCCGCCCGGCGCGCAGCCGACCAGGGCTGCGACATCGTCGCGGCGCTCGACATCAGCGAGGTCGACCTCGTCATCCGGACCACCCCCGAACCGCTGCTCAGCGGCTTCCTGCCGCTGCAGTGCCAGTACGCGCAGCTGCTCTTTCTGGCGACACCACTGAACGAGTTGACCATCGAGCAGGTCGAGGGCCTGGTCGCCGACTATCGGCGGTTTCCGCAACTGCGGGGGCGGTAATACCCCCATGATGGCAAACAGCACGCCCCTGATCATCGGTGCCGGACCCGCCGGTCTCACCGCTGGGCTTGCCCTGATCGAGCAGGGCGTCGCGCCCAGGATCTTCGAGGCGACGGCAAATGTCGGTGGGCTGGCGCGCACCCCGACCGACGGCCAATGGCGCCTCGACCCCGGCGGACACCGGTTCTTCACCAAGGTCGAAGAGATCGCCGACCTGTGGCGGTCGCTGCTCCCGGAAGACCAGTGGCTTGCGGTGCCCCGGAGTTCGGCGATGCTCGTCAACGGCCGTTACGTGCGCTATCCGCTGCGTGGGCGCGACCTGGTGGGCGGCGCGCTGGGCTGGCGCAGCGGAGCGCTGGGCCTGGGCAGCCTGCTGTGGTCGCG
>JAXHTL010000315.1:0-3684 GCA_034190095.1 Actinomycetota bacterium | reverse complement strand
GACGGTTCACCGTTGCCGCCGAACCGGCTTGCCGAGGACATGACCTCCCTGATCGACGCCGCCATCCTCAGTGATCGCTGAGAGGTTAAATCGCTTGTCGCGGTGAGCAAGCGCGGGTACGGTCGCCTGTACACAGGGAAGGAGGTGGTCCGACAAATTGAGTGACTTATGGACATGTGAGGTGGCTGCGAGCTAGCAGCGCCGGGGAAGCGCTCGACGCACCTGTGCGCGCTGGCGAATTCCCCGCAGCCACCCGGCCCCCGAGCCCCTCGGCCTTGTCCGGCCAGGAACGACGGCTCGGGGGCCGCTCCATGTTCGGTGCATCTGCCGGCCGGGCCCGTTTCTGCGATGATGCCGGGCATGTTCGCGCCCCGCGGTCACCGATGGAAGCCCGTGGCGTTGTCCGTGCTGCTTTCCCTGACCCTGGCGGCGTGCGCGGCGCCGGCCGGCGAACGCGCGCCCGGTGTCGACGCGGGTGAGTGCACCAAGGACGTCCTGGGCACGCTGTATCCGGGAATCCTGACCTTCGCCGCCGACCAGCCCGTGTATCCGCCGTGGTACATGGGCGACAACCCGCAGAGCGGCGAGGGTTTCGAGGCGGCGCTGGCCTACGCCGTCGCGGCCCGGCTGCGCTACGCCGCCGAGGAGGTGCGCTGGATCCGGGTGCCGTTCATCGCCGCGCTCGCGCCGGGTGCCAAGCCGTTCGATGCCAGCCTGTCCCAGTTCTCCATCACCGCTCAGCGCAAGGCCGCCGTCGACTTCTCCACGCCCTACTTCGACGTGACCCAGGCGGTGATGACGGTGCGCTCCTCACCCGCCGCGGCGGTGCGCGACCTGGAGGGGCTGCGGACCGTGCGGCTCGGTGCCCAGATCGGATCCACCAGCTACACCGCGGCCGCCTCGTTGCGCGGCGATGCCGGCCTGCAGGCCTACGAGACGACCGTCGATGCCAAGATGGCGCTGGTCGACGGCCGGATAGACGCCGTGGTGGCCGATCTGCCGACCGCCTTCACGCTGTCCAACGAGCTGCGCGAAGGTGTGATGATCGGTCAGTTTCCGCAGTCCGGTGACGGCGCCGAGCAACTGGGCATCGTGTTGAACCACGACAGCCCCCTGACCCGGTGCGTGTCCTGGGCGGTGGATTCGTTGCGCGAGGACGGAACGCTGTCACGACTGGAGCGGCGCTGGCTGGCCGGCGCCGGAAACGCGCCGGTGCTGACCTGGCACGGCCGTTAGCCGGGCGGACCAGGAGCCAGCGACGAGCACTCCGACATCGCGTCATGCCAGGTCTGTTCGTCGACACCCGGCGGAGGGCCCGGCGCCGGCCCGGGGCCCGCGGACACCCCGTGTTCGGAGAGGCAGTAGGCCAACGAGCCGTGGCCGACGCTGGGAACCGACGTGCTCGTCGACTCGGATTCCGGGCTCGGGTCGGACCCCGGATCGGCCGGAGCTGAACACCCTGCCAACCCGGCCATTGCGGCGGCCGCGGCCCCGGCCGCGAGCAGTCTGAACATGGTCACTATCCGACGAACCTCGACAGCCGGGCCGACAGATGTGGCACCAGCCCCCCGTCGGCATCCACCCGTTCCTCCACGTAGGCGAGGTCGCCACCGTCCACGATGCCGTAGAGCCGCTTGGCCCCACCGACGAGCAGGCCGGACTTGCTGCGGGCCAGCGCATCGGTCACCAGCTCCCAGGACGACTGATTGCGCGGGTGGCCGTAGAACAGTTCGATGTAGCCGGCCGAATGCGCCAGCAGCAACTCGATGGCCTGTGACTCGCCCGGATCGGCGGGGTCGGACACGAACCGCCAGAACCCGACCTCGCGCAGGTCCGGGCTGGCGTACTGGCCGTCGTCGCCGAGCCGCCAGGAACGGGCCTCCCAGTTCAGGTAGTCACCGCCGTCGTGGGACACCACGATCTGCTGACCGAACCGGTAGTCGCCGTGCGCGCCCCGGCCCTCGCCCTCACCGCGCCAGACGCCCACCAGTGGCAGCAGGGCCAGCAGCGCGTCATCGAGATCGGCGCCTTCCCGCAGATTGGCGGTGTCCGGGGGCACCGGCAGATCCTCGAACACCGGGATGTTGCGCGCGGCAGTCTCTTTGGCGCGTGCAGCAGCCGCAGCGACCGCCTCGTCGCCGGAACTCACGATTCGTCGGTGATGAGGCGGTACAGCGCGTACAGCGCGAACCAGGTGATCACCACGACGGCCGCGACCAGCAGAATCTCGAAGAACAGCACCACGGCAGAAAAGTGTAGCCGCCGGGAGAGAAGATCTCCCGGCGGCTACCTGTCGGCTCGGTGGAAGCCCTGCTCAGCTGACCAGATACTCGTACTCGGGGCAGAACGCGCCCGTCGCGGCGCCGACGAAGTAGCCGGCCTGGTAGTCCGTCCAGGTGGTGACACTGGTCAGGTCGGCGACCTCCTGCTCGAAGGTCGCGCCGTTGGCCCAGTCCTGGCAGACCGCGTAGCCCGTCTCGATGACCTGCGGCGTCTTTTCCGGTGGCCAGGTGATGCCACCTCCGGAGATGACGGTGAGGAAGTCATCCTCCGGGTCGGCGGCGGCCGCGGGGGCACCCACAAGCGCTGCCGCTCCGAACGACGCGGCGAGACAGGCGATCGTGATCTTCATGGTCGGGTCCTCGTGATACGCGCGGCCGGCCGCGCACTCGATGTGATTCTCCCGCGTGCAGATGTGCGGAATCTCATCATATCGTCGCCGACCACAAGCGGTCCCGCAGCGTTATCGCAGCAGAACCCACGGAACACGTGGAAACCCGGGCATGAGTTCACATGCTCACGCGACCTTGACGTCGACCTCGTGGATCCCGGCGCCCGTGGGGGCCACCACGGCATCGCCGTTACCGGACTTCGACAGGGCCCGCAGCGTCCAGGTGCCCGGTGCGGCGAAGAACCGGAAGTCTCCGGTCGCCGAGGCGACGACCTCGGCGGTGAATTCGTCGGAGCCGTCCAGCAGGCGCACGAACGCACCCGCGACGGGCTGCCCGGAGTCGTCGATGACGCGGCCGGTGATCACCGTCTCCTTCTCCAGATCCACGCCGGCCGGCAACGCCTGTCCTTGTTTCGGTGCAGAGCACATGATCAACTTCCCAACTCGATCGGGGCGCCCACCAGGGAGCCGTATTCCGTCCAACTGCCGTCGTAGTTCTTGACGTTCTTGTGGCCAAGCAGTTCCTGCAGCACGAACCAGGTGTGCGAGGAACGCTCACCGATGCGGCAGTACGCGATGGTCTCCTTGTTCCCGTCGAGACCCGCCTCGGCGTACAGCTTGGCCAGGTCTTCGTCGGACTTGAAGGTGCCGTCCTCGTTGGCCGCCTTGCTCCAGGGAACGTTGATGGCGCCGGGGACGTGGCCGGGCCGCTGGCTCTGTTCCTGCGGCAGGTGCGCCGGGGCGAGGATCTTGCCGGAGAACTCGTCGGGGGAGCGCACGTCGACCAGGTTCTTGGCACCGATCGCGGCGATCACGTCGTCGCGGAACGCCCTGATGCTGTTGTCCGGGTCCTTGGCGGTGTAGCTGGTCTGCGGGCGGGACACGGCCTCGGTGGACAGCTGAAATCAGAAAAGGCTACCATTAATCAATATCCTTTTTCCTTTATTTTATGAACCATACTCAGCTTAAAGGCAGTCCTTTTTTCTTCACGCTCAATGGCCATGGCAAGAACC
>JAXHTL010000314.1:0-3831 GCA_034190095.1 Actinomycetota bacterium | reverse complement strand
GACGCGAACGATCCGGCCGCTGCGGCGCAGTTCCACGGCTCACCTCCCGCGCAGGCGTTCATGCAGCAGTACCTGGCGGCACCGCGCGACCAACGCATCCAGATGGCCGCTCAGATGCAGCAGCTGCCCGGGGCGTCGCAGTTCGTCGGGACCGTGGCCATGATGGCCCAGGAGTGCAGCAAGTACTGATCGCCGGAGTCGACACGTACCCGGGCGGTCGCCGCGGCCAGGCCGTACTCTCTACAACCAAACCCGGATTGACTGGGACGGAGTGCCGGCTTTCCGCGCAGGTCACGGCTTCAGCCGTGGTGGAGGGCCCGCCGCAGGCGTAGTGAGGTCGCGAGGTGGGCGTCGAGGAAGGCAATGCCGTCACATCGGCATCGGTGGCACAGCCGCGCCGGGTGTTCCTGCACATCGGGGTGCCGAAGACCGGTACGACCTACCTGCAGGACCGGCTCTGGCGCAACCGCGACGCCGCTCTGCGGCAGGGGTTTCTCTATCCCGGTGACATCCGGGAAGCCCATTTCCACGCGGCGGTCCAACTGCAGCCCGACCGCTACCCGCATTGGGTGGACCCGCGACACGGGCACGCGTGGGACCGGTTGGTCGCCCAGGTGCGCGAATGGCCCGGTTCATCGGTCATCTCCCATGAACTGCTGGCCACCGCCACCGCCGAGCAGGCGGCCAAAGCCCTGCGCGCACTGAGTTTCGCCGAGGTGCACATCGTCTGCACCGCCCGCGACCTGGCCCGCCAGATTCCCTCGGTGTGGCAGGAGAACCTCAAGAACCGCCACACCGCCACGTTCGGTGAGTTCGTCGCGGCGATTCGGCGCCGCGAGGAATCCGAGGAAGCCCCGTTCTGGGAGTACCAGGACCTGCCTCGCATCTTGGCGACATGGGGTGCCGGGCTACCGCCCGAGCGGGTTCACGTGGTCACCAGCCCCTCGCCGGTCGATTCACCGCAGGTGATCTGGCAGCGCTTCACCACGGCGCTGGGCATCGACCCCGCCGGGTTGACCCGTGACTTACCCACCGCCAACAACTCGTTGGATGCCCCGCAGCTCGAGCTGCTTCGCCGGCTCAACGGCCGGCTGCACGACATCGACTGGGAGCGCTACGAATCGGTGGTCAAGGAATACCTCGTGGGCAACCTGATGATCGTGTCGTCGTGGCGTGGCACCCAGAAGCTGCCCGAGTCCGATGTCGAGTGGGTCAGCGACATCGCCGCGGAGTTCGTCGGCGAGATCGAGGCAGCCGGCTACCACGTCGTGGGTGACCTCGGCGATCTGCAACCCCGATCGGCGTCGACCGCGGTTTCCGCCGAGCCCGGGGATCGCGACCTGCTCGACGTTGCCGTCGACACGCTCGTCGACGTCATGCGCACGATGCCCAAACCAGCCTCGGACCGCACCGCAGGCCAGCGGATCCGCAACATGGTCCGGGGCCAGCACCTTCGGCTGCGCGCCCAGTGGTCGGGACAGTCTCGCCGACAGAACATCTGATCGGCTGGGTGCTGTCGTCTGCGACCCCGTGATGTAATCGGACGGTGAGCCGGAGGGTGCCGTGATCCGCAGCGTCGGTCGCACCGGCCCGCTCAAGGTCACCTGGCTGGTGATGTGGCAGCTGCGGTACGACCTGCTGGTGATGCTGGCGGTGGCCGCGATCCTGGTGCCGATCCCCGACACCATCCAGATGGAGAACTCGGTGGCGGTGCTGTCCGTGTTGGGCATCGCGGCCTCGATCTTCATCGGTTTCCGCAACACCAACGCCTACAACCGCTGGTGGGAGGCGCGCACCCTGTGGGGCGCGGTCATCAACGACTGCCGGGCCATGGACAACAGCCTCGCCGCGGTCGATGACGGCACGCCGGCGATGGCCGATGTCCTCGACCGGATGCGCCGCCGCCAGGTCCGCTATGCCTGGACGTTGGCCGCCGAACTGCGCGGCGTCCCCGCACCGCCCGGGGTCACCGACCTCACCGACGAGGACCCGCCCGGGGCCACCGCCACCGTCCTGGGCAACCTGCAGGCACGCGACGTGCAGAACCTGTCCATCCACGGCCACATCGACCACCAGGCCCGGGTCATGCTGATGTCGGTCAACACCGCGCTGACCCGCTCACAGGGCGGGCTGGAACGTATCCGCAACGAGCCCATCCCGGTGCACTACGACCTGTTCATCCGCTCGCTGGCCTGGCTGTTCGCCATCGTGGCATTCAACCGTCTCGACGCCACCCATCAGCTCGGCAGCGTCGCCATCGGTCTGTTGTTGATGGTGTTGTTCATCGTCGCCGAACGGCTGGGGTATTTCATCGAGCGGCCCATGAGCAACCGGATCTTCGACCTGCCGATGTTCCGGTTCTGCAGCACCATCACCGCCGACCTGCTCGGCGCCGGTCATCCGCTGGCGGCCCGCCGCGAACCCGACACCGCCGTCATCTGGAACTAGGGCGTCACCCGCTTCAGAGCACGAAGACCGTACTGCTCGGATCATCAGTGCCGGCAGGCAGTACGGCCAGTACGCCGGTGTAGCCGAACCGGCCCGGATCGGCGTCGTAGTACAGGTAGCCGGTGGAGCGGTCGAAGACGAACTGGCTGTCGTAGTTGGCCAGACCGCCGCCCAGGAACCAGGCGCGGTCGACGACGTCGACGTCGTAACTGGTTGCGCCCAAGGTGGTCCGGTCGATCACCACGATGTCGCCGTGGCCGGAATCGGCGTCGACCAGCGGTGCGGTGCGGGGCCGGGCGAACACCGAGTCGAGGATGAAGGTGTCGGTGGCGTCGGTCCCGCTGATCACGCGTGGCTGCGATCGGACGAATCCGCGTTTCGAGGGCGAGGCCGAGCTGGTGTAGAACCAGCTGCCCCCTTCGATGACGCTGTCGCTCTTGCCGTCCGAGGAACCGTGCACGTAGATGTCGAGGGACACCGCGGTGGGAATGTTGGTGAACTGGCCGGCGGTCTCGTCGTTCGGGTAGGTGAAGAACCCGTACACCCCGCCTTCGGCAGGGAAACCGTCGAGGAACGCTGCGGTGCGCAACGCGATCGGGTACGGCGTGGCCGCCGGACCCGCCACCGAGTTCTTCCAGAAGGTGAAGTTGCCCTCGGGGGAGTACTTCGTGCCGTTCTGGGCGAAGGGATAGACGGTGTGCCCGTCGGAGCCGGTGTGGGCCCCGTGCTGGACGAAGTCCTGATACGAGGTGGGCACCCAGCCGACCTGGTTCATGTTGACGTTGCTCGGCGGCTGGCTGGCCTGTGCGGTCCACACCTTGTCGGGGCCGATGATGCGGTGCACCGTGGCCGGCGGCTGCGGACCCCACGGGGTGTCGCCGCTCCAGACCAGATCCTCATAGGGTCCGCCGGCGGCCTTGAGCTGATTGACGACGGTGTCGTAGTCGTTGAAGCCGTAGGTCTTTCCGTCGACAGCCCCCGACCAGTCGGAGCCGTTGAGGGCGAACCTGAACTGGATCGGCAGCGACCACTCGTCGATGTAGGAGGTGTCGATGGTGTACTCGTAACCGCCGTCGGCGGAGTAGAGGTAGTACTCCACGAAGGAGTAGTTCAGGAACGAGTTTCCTTGCGAGGGCGCGGTCGGGTTGAACGCGTCGACCCCCGACGGCGAGGTGACCGGCAGCGTGAAGCCCGACTCGCCCTCGACGATGTAGATCCGGTTCTCCGGCGACCCGGGCTGCCCGGTGCCCACCGCCAGGGTCACCGGGGCACTGGACCCCTTGGCGATCGACACCGGGGTGAAGTCCGCGCCGATGCTGTAATCACCGGACTTCGGCAGGTTGTACACCCAGATCGTGTGCTCGGAGTTGTTGTGCACGGTGA
>JAXHTL010000313.1:0-3881 GCA_034190095.1 Actinomycetota bacterium | reverse complement strand
GGTCTCGTCGACCTCGGAGCTCTGTTCGCTCAACGTGCCCAGCACCGTCTTGAGGTTGACGATGACCTGGCCGATCAGCTCATCGCGGTCGGCCAGCGCCGAGGTGAAGGAGGCGGTGTGTGACAGGAACGCACCGATGGTGACACCCTGCCCCTGGAACGCCGAGATCAGCTGCATCGACAGCGCATTGACCTGTTCGGGGTCCAGCGCCCGGAACAGCGGACGGAAGCCGCCGATCAACGCGTCGAGGTCGAGGGCGGGCCGGGTGCGCTCCAGCGGAATGGTCTGCCCCGGCGCCAACCTGGCCGGGTCACCGGCTCCCTGCAGGAGTTCGAGGTAGCGTCCCCCGATCAGGTTGTCGTAGCGGATCGCCGCCTCGGAGCCGTGGGTGAGCAGGACGGTGTCGTCGGTGGAGAACTCCACCACCGCGACTGCGTCCCGCCGAACCCGGACGCTGTCGACCTTGCCGACCTCCACTCCCCCGATCCTCACGAAGTTCCCCGGCTCCAGGCCGGTGACGTTGGTGAACTCCGCCCGGTAGCTGGCGTCCTCTCCGAACCGCAGCTGGGCGAAGATCATCACGCAACAGACGATCGCCACCGTGCAGGCGACGACGAAGATCGCCAGCCGCCATACGGCTCCGGTCAGGTCGTCTTTCATCGTGGATTCCTCGATTCGGCGGTGTCGGTGCCACAGCGCAGCGTCATGGGGCCGGCGGGGCCGGTGGCGCCGGCGGGACCCCCGGCCACAGCGGAGTGCCCCCCGGTCCGTACAGCGGCGCACCGTAGGGCGGCGCCCCCGGATAGGGCACCGGGCCGATCGCCGGACCGGGCAGGCACTGGCGGATGCTCGCCGGTTCCGGCACGGCCCGGGTGACCGGGAAATAGTTGGCCCAGCAGGGGTTCCCGATGCCGGGGTTGGGCCGCACGTCCAGGCCGGTGCCCCACCCGGTGTTGGTGATCAGCTGACGCACCGGGAAGTCCTGCGAGGCGTCGGGCAGCGATCCGCAGCCGGGCCGGCCCCCCGGTCCGCCCTTGGCTGCCACGATGGGCAGGTTCTGCGGGTACCGGTACGGGTCGTCGCCGAAGAGCAGGGTCGCATCCAGGACGACCGAGCGGCCGTTGCCGCCCAGGTTCTGGCGGCCGCCGTTGTCGAGCACCCACGTCGAGCCCTGCAGCAGACAGGTGTAGGTCGGGTCGTACTTGCGCAGCAGTTCGGTGGTCGGTTCGGCGGTGTTGATCGCCCGCACCAGATCCGCCCCGCTGTCGGCCAGCAGTGCGTTTCCGGTGGCGGCCAGACCGCTGGTGTGCAGCAACAGGGCATCGAGGTCGGCAGCCCTCTCGGAGATGGTGGCGCCGGTCGTGGCGACGGACCGCAGCATGCGCACGATGTCGGGCGCGGCGTCCGCGTAGGTCGAGCTGAAGCCCTGCAACGCATTCCAGTCGGCGCGCACGACCTCGGATCGGTCGTTGAGCGCGGTGAGCACGTCGTCGGCGGCGCCGGTCGCCTCGCCGATGCGCGGCCCCAGCCCCCGCACACCCTCGGCC
Source organism: Actinomycetota bacterium (assembly GCA_034190095.1). Classification (GTDB taxonomy): domain Bacteria; phylum Actinomycetota; class Actinomycetes; order Mycobacteriales; family Mycobacteriaceae; genus Mycobacterium. The sequence goes on along the minus strand of JAXHTL010000313.1, from coordinate 2,334 downwards.
AGCGCGGTCAGCACCGCGTTGAGCTTCGGCGGGTCGACGCGGTCGAGGACCGCGAGAATGTTCTGGAACACCGTGTTGACCTCGGTGCTGACGTTGCGGGCGTACAGCACGGCGCCGTCGCGGACATGGTCGGCACTGGGCTGCTCGGGATAGACCAGATCCACGTACTTCGCACCGAATGCGGTCGTAGCCCGGATCTGGGCCTGCGCATTGGCGGGGATGAACCGTACCTGGTCGGGATAGAGTTCCAGGTCGAGGCTGACCTGGTCCATCCCGCCGCGCACCCCCGCCACCCGGCCGACGGCGATGCCCCGCATCTTGACCTTCGCCCCCGACTCCATGACCAGCCCGGAGCGGTCGGCGGTCAGGGTCACCCGCACGAAGTCACGAAACGTTCCGGCGAACGACGCCGTCGACACCCCGACGAAGGCCACAATCACCACCACCGTGATGGCGGTCCACCACAACGGGTGGATCCTCCGCTCGCCGTGGCGCAGTCGCTGCGTCTGCACCGCTACCCCGACAGGTTGAAATTGCCGGACTGGCCGTAGACGGCCAGCGTGACGAACATGCAGACGAACGTGGCGATGATCAGCGAGGTGCGAACGGCCCGCCCCACCGCGGCGCCCACCCCGGCGGGACCGCCGGACGCGGTGAACCCGTAGTAGGTGTGCACGAGCATGATCAGGATCGCCATCACCACCGCCTGCACGAACGACCAGATCAGGTCGACCGGGTTGAGGAAGGTGGTGAAGTAGTGGTCGTAGACGCCCGAGGACTGGCCGTAGACCACGGTGGTGCCGAATCGCGCTGCCAGGAAGGACATCAGCACCGCCACGCAGTACAGCGGACCGACGACGACGACGCCGGCCAGCACCCGGGTGGCCGCCAGATAGGCGATCGAGCGGACACCGATGACCTCGAGCGCGTCGATCTCCTCGTTGATCCGCATGGCGCCGATCTGTGCGGTGGCGCCCGCACCGATCGTGGCCGCCAGGCCGATGGCCGCCACCAGCGGCGCGATCAGCCGGACGTTGAAGTAGGCCGAGGCAAACCCGGTCAGCGCCTCCACGCCCACCTCGGCGAACTGGTTGTAGCCCTGCACGGCGATGACCGCGCCGCTGGACAGCGTCAGGAATCCGACGATCACCACGGTGCCACCGATGATCGCCAGCGCACCGGTTCCCAGGCTCATCGTGGCGATCAGTCGCAGGAGCTCGATCCGGTAGTGCAGCACCGCATCGGCCAGGGCCCGCAGTGTCGCGGCGTAGAACCGGCTCTGCTCACCGATGCGTTCCAGCCCGTCGAGCCATCGACGTGTGACGCGCCGAAGGACGGGGTGGGGCATGCGCGCGACGGTCACAGCGTGACCTCGATACCGATCGCGCTGACGACGATGTTGATCGCGAACAACGCCATGAACGTGTAGACCACGGTCTCGTTGACCGCGTTGCCGACACCGGCGGGGCCGCCGCCCACGTTCACCCCCTTGTAGCAGGCGATCAACCCGGCGGTCAGGCCGAACAATGCCGCCTTGACGAATGCGAGGACGACATCGGCGATTCCGGTGATCAGTGTGATGCCGGAGGCGAAGGCACCGGGTGTCACATGCTGGACGAACACCGAGAACACGAAACTTCCGGCGATCCCGACCAGGATCACCACCGCCGAGAGCAGGGTTGCGACGAACATCGCCGCCAGCACCCTCGGCACGACCAGCGACTGCACCGGGTTGATCCCCATCACCCGCAGCGCGTCGAGCTCCTCACGAATGGTCCGGGCGCCGAGGTCGGCACACATGGCGGTGGCTCCGGCGCCGGCGACCACCAGGACGGTGACGATCGGCCCGATCTGGGTCACCGTCCCGTACGCCGCGCCGGTGCCCGAGAAGTCGGCCGCCCCGAACTCGACGAGCAGGATGTTGAAGGTGAACACCACCATGACGCAGAACGGGATGGTCAGCAGCAGGGTCGGGGCGATCGACACCCGGGCGACGAACCAGGACTGCAGCAGGAACTCCCGGAATGCGAAGGGCCGCTGCGGGATCAGCGCGACGACCTGGAGGGCCATCTGAACGAATCCGCCGAGCCCGCGCAGCGGCGTCAGGACGGTACGCACGGCGCTCATCGCGGGCTCTCGACGGCCAACCGGTCACGCAGCGCCCGCTTGAGCACCTTGCCGGTGGCGTTCTTCGGAAGGTCGGGCAGTGTCACGATGCGTCGCGGCAGTTTGTACCCCGCCAACAGCGGCCGGCAGTGTTCGATCAGGGCCGACTCGCCGGCCGGCTCGTCGGCCTCGACGATCACCGCGCAGACCACCTCGCCCCACTCCCGG
>JAXHTL010000312.1:0-3895 GCA_034190095.1 Actinomycetota bacterium | reverse complement strand
GATAACCGACGTCGCCCGTGATCATGACCTCCGCCTCCCTCCACGGCGACCGAATTGACGCGCCTGTGAAGGAAGTACCCACCGGCACGGCACCGTTAACCCGCCGGGAGGGATCTCAGGACCGCAGAATCGGGGCCAGGGCGTCGAGCACGCCGGGATCCTCGATCGTCGAGGGCACCGGTTCGTCGCGGCCGGCCGCGATTCCGCGCAGCGTCTTGCGCAGGATCTTTCCCGATCGGGTCTTCGGTAGCGCGGGTACGACGTCGACCAACCGAAACGCCGCCACCGCACCGATCTCGTCGCGGACCAGCCGAACCAGTTCCTCGGCCAGGCCTTCGGTGGAGGCCCCGGCCTTGAGGACCACCAGTCCGCGGGGTGCCTGCCCCTTGATCTCGTCGGGCACACCGATGACCGCGCACTCGGCGACCGCCGGGTGCGTGGCGAGCACCTCCTCGATCGCGCCGGTGGACATCCGGTGTCCGGCGACGTTGATGACGTCGTCGATGCGGCCCATCACGAACAGGTAGCCGTCCTCGTCGTAGCGCCCGCCGTCGCCGGTCAGGTAGTAGCCGGGGTGCTCGGACAGATAGGACGCCTCGTAGCGGGCCTCGGCGTTCCACAGGGTGGGCAGCGTGCCCGGCGGCAGCGGGAGTTGGATGCAGATCGCGCCTTCCTCGCCGGTCTCGCAGCGGTAGCCGTCGTCGTGCAGGATGTGCACGTCGTAGCCCGGCATCGGCACGGTCGGCGAGCCCGCTTTGATCGGAAGCGCTTCGACGCCCACCGGATTGGCGGCGATGGCCCAGCCTGTCTCGGTCTGCCACCAGTGGTCGATCACCGGGATGCCCAGCTTGTCGGTCGCCCAGTGGTAGGTGTCGGGGTCGAGCCGTTCCCCGGCCAGGAACAGGTACTTCAGCGCCGACAGGTCGTAGTCGGCGAGGTACTTGCCCTCCGGGTCCTCCTTGCGGATGGCGCGGATCGCGGTCGGCGCGGTGAACAGCGCCTTGACGCCGTGTTCGGAGGCGACCCGCCAGAACGCGCCGGGGTCGGGGGTGCCGACCGGTTTGCCCTCGTAGAGCACCGTGGTGGCGCCGAGCAGCAGCGGCGCGTAGACGATGTAGGAGTGGCCGACCACCCAGCCCACATCGGAGGCCGCCCAGAACACCTCGCCGGGGGCGATGTCGTAGATGTGGCGCATGCTCCACAGCAGTGCGACGGCGTGGCCGCCGTTGTCGCGCACGATGCCCTTGGGTTTGCCGGTGGTGCCCGAGGTGTAGAGCACATACAGCGGGTCGGTGGCCGCCACCGGCACCGCGTCGGCGGGTTCGGCGTCCGCCATGACCTCGTTCCAGTCCAGGTCTCGCCCCTCGACGAGATCGCAGCGGTGACGATCACGTTGCACCACAACGCAATGCGTCGGCGGGTGCTCCACCATGGCGATGGCGGCGTCGAGCATCGGCTTGTACTCGACGACGCGGGACGGTTCGATCCCGCACGACGCCGAGACGATCACCGTCGGGCGGACGTCGTCGATGCGCACCGCCAGTTCGTGCGGGGCGAAGCCGCCGAACACCACCGAATGCACCGCGCCGAGGCGTGCGCAGGCCAGCATGGCGATGACGGCCTCGGGGATCATCGGCATGTAGATCACCACCCGGTCGCCCTTGCCGACGCCGAGGCCGCGCAGCGCGCCGGCGAAGCGGGCGGTCCGGTCGAGCAGTTCGGCGTAGCTGTAGACGCGTTGGGTGTCGGTGACCGCCGAGTCGTAGATCAGGGCGGGCTGGTCGGCGCGGCCCGATTCGACGTGGCGGTCCAGGGCGTTGGCGCAGGTGTTGAGCTCGGCGTCGGGGAACCAGCGGTAGAACGGCGGGTGGCTGTCGTCGAGGATGCGTTCGGGTGCCTTGGTCCAGGTGACGGCGGTGGCGGCGTCGCCCCAGAAGGCGGCGGGGTCGTTGATGCTGGCGTCGAAGAGGTCGCGATACCCGGGCATATCGGCACCGTAGCGTGTTGCCGATACTCTCGGGGCATGACCAGCCAACCCCCCTCCATTCGGGCAGTGCGGCGCCGGCACATCGATGCCCGCGGGGTCCGGTTCCACGTCACCGAGGCCGGCCCGCCCGACGGCCGTCCGGTGCTCGCGCTGCACGGGTGGCCGCAGCACCACTGGGTGTACCGGGATCTGCTCGCCGATCCGCCCCCGGGGTTGCGGATCATCGCCCCCGACCTGCCGGGTTACGGGTGGTCGGGCCCGGCTCCGCACCGGTGGGCCAAGGAGGACGTGGTCAGCGACCTGGTGGCGCTGATGGACGCGCTGGGGCTGGGCCGGGTGCTGCTGGTCGGCCACGATTGGGGCGGCTACCTGGGGCACCTGCTGACGCTGCGCGTGCCCGAGCGCGTCGACGGCTACCTTGCGCTGAACATCGCCCATCCGTGGGTGCCCCCGACGGTGATGGCTCGGCATGCCTGGCGGTTCCTGATGTATCAGCCGCTGATCGCGATCGGTGGGGTTCCGGTGCAGCGTCGCACCGGCTTCCTGGACCGTGCCTACCGGCGGTTCTCCGAGGTCGATGCGCAGACTGCGCAGGTGTACACGCAGCGGTTCCGCGATCCTGTGGTGGCACGCACCGCCCGCGACACCTATCGGACGTTCCTGTTCCGGGAGATCCCGCGCCTGATCCGTGCCCCGGAGCGCCGGCAGGCGACGGTGCCGATCCGGGTGCTGTTCGGCCGCAACGACGTCGCGATCGCGCCGGCGTTGGCCGATCCGGAGACCTGCCGCGCCGACGACTACACCCTCGAGCTGGTCGACGGCGGGCATTTCATCGTCGATGAGCGCCCGGATCTGGTGCGCGACAGGCTGGTCCGGCTGGCCGCTGAGTTCCCCGCCGGCTAGCGGGCGACCACGCCGGCGGCGCGGGCGTTGGCGACCATGTCCTCCCAGGCGCATTCACCGGCGACCAGCACCGCCAATGCGGTGATCAGCGCGACAGAGGACACGGCCCAGTACACCGCGGGGCTGACCGCACCGGGTGTGGCCACCAGCATGATCGCGACGCTGCCTGCCAGCGCGAGAAGGGAGCCACACCACAGATCCTTGGAGCCGGTGGCGGCGGCTTGCCGATTGCGTGATGTGTTAGCCATGACTCCACGGTGCTGTGCCCGGCTTAGAGACTGCTCGGCGAAACCTGTGGATCGGCTATGAGACCGGCAACGAAACGGCTACGTGGGTGGCTGTTCGGCGGTGATGGCCTGGTAGCTGTGGGCGCCGGCGCGTTGCACGAGAGCGCGGACCACGCCCCACACCACCCCTTGCAGAGCCGCGGCGAGCAGCGCTGAGGCGATCGGTTGCTGAAGATCCTGTGGGTCGGGTGGCTCGGAGTCGTCGATGCGCTCCCACACCTGGCTGAAGATCTTGCCGGCCAGAATTCCGCCGCCGATACTCGCGGCGGTGGACAGCGGGATGTAGAGGGACCTGGACAATGTGCTCATGCCGTCTCCGCACGTTTCGGTGACTCCGTCGGGCGCCCCGCACATACCCCGGTAACGGGGTTGCCAAACCTGGTCTTCGCCGGCTGCGGCGTGCAAGGATCGATGACATGGACGCCGACCGGTTGCAGGACGACGACCAGCTCTATCGTGGCCGCCGCGAGACGGAAATGGAACGGCTGGACCGCAATTGGAACAGCCTGCTGCAGGAGCTGCGGGTGGTGCAGACCGGGGTGCAGGTGCTCACCGGGTTCCTGCTGACGCTGCCGTTCCAGGGGCGTTTCGACATCCTCGACGGCGGTATGCAGAACGTCTATCTGGTCACCGTGTGCACCGCGGTGCTCTCGACCGCGCTGCTCGTCGCCCCGGTGGCGATGCACCGGCTGCTGTTTCGCCGGCACCGGCTGCGCAG
>JAXHTL010000311.1:0-3899 GCA_034190095.1 Actinomycetota bacterium | reverse complement strand
GGTCCAGGCGATGTAGAGCATCGCCGCGCTGACCGACGCGGTGGTCAGCACGTCGACCGTGCGGCCACGCACCGCCAGCAGCCCGGCCTGGTCGTCGGACAGCATCAGGCGCAGGGCCGAGGCCATCCCGACGCCGACCGCCATCACCGCCGCACCACGACGCCAGTAGCCGAACGCCACCAGGACGAACGCGGCGACCAGGATGAGACCGACCGACAGGATCGGCCACTGCGCCGCGAGCACCGTGCGGGCGAAGCCCGCACCGTCGCCACCGCGGGTACGCAGACGTCGGGAGACCATCACGACGAGACGTGCGCCTCGGCTCGCTCGACGACGTTGGTCAGCAGGAACGCGCGGGTCAACGGCCCGACGCCGCCCGGGTTGGGCGACACGTGACCGGCGACGTCCCACACGTCGGGCGCGACGTCGCCGACCAGCTTGCCGGCGTCGTCGCGGCTGACCCCGACGTCGACGACGGCGGCGCCCGGGCGCACCATCTCGGCGGTCACCATGTGCGGCACCCCGGCGGCGGCGATGATGATGTCGGCCTCGCGGGTGATCTGCGGGAGGTGCCGGGTCGCGGTGTGGCACAGCGTCACCGTGGCGTTCTCCGACCGCCGGGTCAGCAGCAGCCCCAGCGGCCGCCCCACCGTCACGCCGCGACCGATGACCACCGCGTGCGCCCCGGCGATCTCGACCTGATAGCGGCGCAACAGGTGCACGATGCCGCGCGGGGTGCACGGCAGCGGCGCCGGCGCGTTGAGCACCAGGCGGCCGAGGTTGGTCGGGTGCAGGCCGTCGGCGTCCTTGCCCGGGTCGACCCGCTCCAGCGCGGCGTTCTCGTTCAGCTGGCGGGGCAGCGGCAGCTGCACGATGTAACCGGTGCAGTCCGGGTTGGCGTTGAGCTCGTCGATCACCTCGTCCAGCGCGGCCTGGCTGATGTCGGCCGGCAGATCGCGGCGGATCGAGTTGATGCCGACCTTCGCGCAGTCGGCGTGCTTGCCCCGCACGTAGGCCTGCGAACCCGGGTCATCGCCGACCAGCACGGTTCCGAGTCCGGGTGTGCGCCCGGCCGCGGTCAGGCGTGCGACACGCTCGGTCAGATCGACGAAGATCTCGTCGCGCGTGGCCTTGCCGTCCAAAGTGATTGCACCCACGGCAGCCATTCTGACAGGGCACGTGGCAAGCTCGGCGACATGACAGACCACAACGATGTGTTCACCGCCGCCAAGCTCGGCCCTGTCACCGTGCGCAACCGCGTCATCAAGGCCGCGACATTCGAGGCTTCCACGCCGAACGCGCTGGTCACCGACGATCTGATCGCCTACCACCGGCTGCCGGCCGCCGGCGGAGTCGGGATGACGACGGTGGCCTATCTGGCGGTGTCGCCCGGGGGACGCACCGAGGGCAAACAGATCTACTGGCGGCCCGAGGCGATACCCGGCCTGCGCCGGCTCACCGAGGCGATCCACGCCGAAGGCGCGGCGATCAGCGCGCAGATCGGGCACGCCGGACCGGTGGCCAACGCGCGCTCGAACAAGGCCACCGCACTGGCCCCGGTGCGGTTCTTCAACCCGCTGGCGATGCGTTTCGCCCGGCACGCCAGCCGCGACGACATCGACGACGTCATGGCCGCGCACGCCGACGCGGCCCGGTACGCCATCGACGCCGGCTTCGACGCCGTCGAGGTCCACCTCGGCCACAACTACTTCGCCAGCTCCTTTCTCTCGCCGCTGATCAACCGCCGCACCGACGAGTTCGGCGGATCACTGGAGAACCGGGCCAAGGTGGCCCGCGGGACGGTGCTGGCGGTGCGCCGCGCGGTGGAGAAGGCGGGCACGCCCATCGCGGTGACGGCGAAACTGAACATGGCCGACGGGGTACGCGGCGGCATCTCCACCGATGAGGCGCTGCAGACCGCGAAGTGGCTGGAGGAGGACGGCGCGCTGGACGCGATCGAACTGACCGCCGGTAGTTCACTGGTCAACCCGATGTACCTGTTCCGCGGCGACGCGCCGGTCAAGGAGTTCGCCGGCGCGTTCCGACCACCGTTGCGCTGGGGCATCCGGATGACCGGCAAGAAGTTCCTGCGCGAGTACCCCTACCGCGAGGCCTACCTGCTCCGGGAGGCCCGGCTGTTCCGCGCCGAGCTGTCCATGCCGCTGATCCTGCTCGGCGGCATCACCAACGCCGAGACCATGAACCTGGCGATGGCCGAGGGGTTCGACTTCGTCGCGATGGGGCGTGCGCTGCTGGCCGAGCCGGATCTGCTCAACCGCATCCAGGCCGAGGGCTCATCGGTGAGATCGCTGTGTACGCACTGCAATCAGTGCATGGCCACCATCTACAGCCACACCCACTGCGTCGTGACGGGCTCGCCGGTCAGCTCGGGCCGATGAGCGCGCGGGCGCAGTCGGCCACGATCTCGTCGGCACTGACCGGGATGGCCTGCCTGGCCCGCAGGTGTCGCCGCACGATCGCCGTGGGCACGTCGATCAGCGCGGCGTTGAGCCGTCCGCCGTCGCCGGGGATGTCCGACAGCGCCCTACGAAGCCTGCGCTGCAGCCGTTTCCGCCGGCCGCCGATCGGCTCGGGCCACTCGCCCAGTGCGAGCTCGTCGGGGCCGGCCAACAGCACCTGCGCCTCGACCGGGTTCTCGCGGCACCACTGCAGGGTGTGCAGAGCACCGGCGACGCATCGCTGCTGAGCGTCGTCGACGCTGGACAGGGCCTCCAGAAGCCGCTCCTGGAAGCGCTCCTCGGTGCGCACCCACAACTCACCGCACAGCGCGGCGCGGGTCGGAAACCGGTGGTACAGCGAGCCGCTGGGCGCCCCGGTGGCGCGGGCCACCGCCGACATGGTGACCGCTGCCGGCCCCTCGGCGGCGAGGAGTTCTGCGGCGGCGTCGAGAAGGACGTCGGAGGTGTATCGGGCGGGCCGCGGCATTGCTCCACCCTAAAATAGAGATACCTCGCTATAATATCGGCGGCCGGCCCGGAGCCCGCGAACCGGCTGCCCGGCCGACCACCACCGGGTGGCTATCGGTCGCATCCGCAGCCGGTTTCACCACCTCGTTCACGCCCGCGACCGGCATCGGCGCCGACGGTTCAGAACGATCAGATAACGGCGTCGCAACAGATCACAGACACCGTCAGGGCGAAGACCCCCAGCTGGGGCCTACCGATAGAGTTGGTCGCGATGTCTAATGTCGCCGCCGGAGCGGCTCCGTGAGCCGACCAGTTTCCCCTGCGCTGACCGTTCGGCACGACGGTTCCACACGCACCTTTGCGGCCGGCAACGACGTCGTGGTCGGGCGAGATCTGCGCGCCGACGTCCGGATCGCACACCCGTTGATCTCCCGGGCCCATTTGCTGCTGCGATTCGACCAGGGCCGATGGATCGCCGTCGACAACGGTTCGCTCAACGGGATGTTCGTCAACGGCCGCCGGGTGCCCACCGTCGACATCGCCGACGGCCAGCAGGTCCACCTCGGCAATCCCGACGGGCCGCTGCTCACCTTCGAGGTCGGCCGCCACCAGGGGTCGGCCGGTAGACCGCCGTCGACGACGTCGATCCACGTCGCCGGCCGGTCCGGCGGCTGGCCCGGTCAGCCGGCGCCGACTCCTCCCCCACCGGTCAGCCCGCCCCCGGCCGGTTACCCGAGCGGCCCCCGGCCGTACCCCACCGGGCCGACCGCCTACCCGCCCAGCACTGCACCACCGCCCCGGCCCGCCGCCCACTCCGCACCTCAGCCGGCCCCGCCCCATTCGGCAGCTCAGCCGGCCGGGCAGCACCCCATCTCCGCGCCCGCCATGGAGTCGGCGACGGTCATGGGTCCCGCCGCGGCTCCACGCTCCGGCGACGGCAACATCGCGACCAGCATGCTGCGCATCCTGCGC
>JAXHTL010000310.1:0-3901 GCA_034190095.1 Actinomycetota bacterium | reverse complement strand
TGTGCTCGACATCCTGCGTGGTGGAATCGATTCGGCGCTACTGGGACTCGGCCTGTCCTCGATCGACGAACTGAGCCCCGCCGACGTCGTGATTCCCGGCGGCTTCCGCCGCGACCTGGGGTTAGCCGGGCTTGTGCGCGCTGAGCAGGAAGGCGGGGAATCTGATGCGACCCTTGTCGTCGCGGTCGTGCGGTGGCATCGCCGCGGGGCCGTCCGGAATCGGCGGCACCTGGGCGTGGATGAAGGCCGGGCGCACCCGGTCGATCGTCCAGTAGCGTCCGACGACCTCGCGCAGCTCGGCTTCGTCGACCTCATTGGGTTTGGTGTCCATCTCGGACGGGAACGCGCCCTCGGCGAACACCAGGATGTGGTAGCTCGCTCCGGGCGCAGCGGCACGAAACACCGCCTGCTGGTAGGCGTCCCGGGCCGCCACCGGCAGCGAGTGGAACAGTGTCGAGTCGATGATCGTGTCGAAGCGTCCGTCGAATCCGGTGAACGTGGTGATGTCGTCCTGGACGAAGGTGGCGGTGGTCAGTCCACGCTCCGCGGCGGCGCGCCGGGCGGCTTCCACCGCTGTCGGGGACAACTCGACACCGACCACGGTGAAGCCCTGCGCGGCCAGCGCCAGCGCAAGTTCGGCGTGTCCGCATCCGGCGTCGAGGACCTCGCCGCGCACCGCGCCCGCGGCGATCAGTGCGGCCAACTCCGGCTGAGGTTCGCCGATGTTCCACGGCGGCGGCCCCTCGAAACCGCCGTCGCCGCGGTAGGCGCCGTCCCAGTCCATCACATCCATGTCGTTGGAGGCCATGAGCACCAAGCTACGCCGGGATCTCCCAGGTGTGCACCGGCTCGTTGCTGTGCATGCCCTCGCAGTACAGCCGCAGCATTTCGGCCAGCGCGCCGGGGCGGCTGAGGCCACGGTCCTGCAGCGCGTCGACGGTCTTGGCCTGCCACGCGGCGCCGTTGAGGCCGGACTTCGCGCGACCCTCGATCACCCCGAGGTAGCGGTCGCGGACCTCGGCGGCCACCTCCCAGCGGCGCAGTCCCTCCTCGGCCAGGGGGAGCAGCTGGCGCAGCACCAGCTCATCGGGTGTCACCTCGCCCAGTCCCGGCCAGTACAGCCGCGCTTCCATGCCGCGCTGGGCAGCCTCCAGGAAGTTCGCCTGTGCCGCTGCGAAACTCATCTTCGTCCACAGCGGCCGGTCCTCCTCGGACAACGCGCGCAACGTGCCGTAGTAGAAGGCCGAGTTGGCCAACATGTCGAGCACCGTCGGCCCGGCCGGCAGCACCCGGTTCTCGACCCGCAGGTGCGGCCGGCCGTTCACGACGTCGTAGACCGGGCGGTTCCACCGGTAGATGGTGCCGTTGTGCAGCCGCAGTTCGGAGAGCTTGGGGGTGCGGCCCTGCGCCAGCTCGGCAACCGGGTCTTCGTCGGACATCTCGGGCAGCAGCGACGGGAAGTACCGGACGTTCTCCTCGAACAGATCGAAGATCGAGGTGATCCAACGTTCGCCGAACCAGACCCGGGGCCGCACTCCCTGGGTCTTGAGTTCCTCGGGGCGGGTGTCAGTGGCCTGGGCGAACAGCTCGATGCGGGTCTCGGCCCAGAGGTGGTGGCCGAAGAAGAACGGCGAGTTGGCGCCCAGCGCGAGCTGCGGGCCGGCCAGCACCTGCGCGGCGTTCCAGTTGGCGGCGAAGTCGGCTGGTGACACCTGCAGATGCAGTTGCATGCTGGTACAGGCGGATTCGGGAGCGATGGATGCGGCCTGCACACAGAGTCGTTCCGGCCCGGCGATGTCGATCATGATGTCCTCGCCGCGGGCGGTGAAGATCGAATCGTTGAGTGCCTGGTAGCGCGACGAGTCGCTCATCCAGCTGCCGGTGAGGTGCTCGGGCATCAACGTCGGCAGGATCCCGATCATCACGATGTGTGCGCCGTCGGTTCCGGCCTTGGCCTCGGCGGCGTTGAGGCTGGCGCGGACGTCGTCCTCGAGGTCGAGCGCCGCCCGGCCGGGCAGCCGCCGCGGGGGCACGTTGAATTCGATGTTGTAGGCGCCCAGTTCGGTTTGATAGGCCGGGTCGGCGATCGCGGTGAGCACCTCGGAGTTGCTCATGGCGGGTTGGTATGCCGAGTCGACCAGGTTGCATTCGATCTCCATGCCGGTGAGCGGCTTCTCGAAGTCGAAGCTGGACTGGGCGAGCATCGTTTCGAAGACGTCGAGGCACAGTTGCACCTTGCGTCGGTAGTCACGGCGATGCCCGGGACCGAAGTCGTGGTGTTTGAGTTCCTCGCCCACCCCGCCATTGTGGGTGAGGCGAGGAGTTCTCGTGGGTTCCGTGTCGATTCAGCGTGGCCGCGTCGCCACCACGATCTGCGGGCCGAGCAGTCCGCCGCGCAGCCTCACCTCGATTGCGGGGTCGGCGTGGGCGGCCAGGGCCCGCAGTGCCGAGGGGCTGTAGCAGCGCAGGGAGCTGATCACGCCGTCGTGGACGAAGGGCACGGCCGGGGCGAACGGCAGCATCGTGGCCAGCCGCAGCAGGTGCAGTGGGGCCGGCGGGCGCGGCAGATCGATGATGAGCAGCCTGGCCGCGGCCCGGGTGCCCTCGGCGAACACGCGGGCGGCCGCCTCGGGCGGCAGATGATGGAAGGACAGCGCGAAGACCGCCAGGTCGTAGTCCCCGTCGCCGGCGTCGAGCGCGGTGGCGTCCATGGTGCGCACCGTCGCGCGGGGATGGCGCCCCAGCTCGCCTCCGGCCATCGCGGCCACCGACTCGGCATTGACGTCGGTGACCGTCAGGCGCGCGGTCGGATGCCAGTCGAGCAGCCTTCGCGACAGGGCGCCGTGCCCGGCGCCGAGCTCCAGGATGCGCGGGTCGGGAACGTCGGCGACCTCCTCGAGAGCGATCTGGGCGAACCTGTCGTGGTTGCCGAACACCTCGCCGGTCCACTCCAGCGCCCGGATCACGCTGCGCTTGCGCGCCTCGTCGGCAGCATCGACGGACTCGCGGTCCAGATACTCCGGCCGATCGGTCTGCAGCAGGCGGTCCAGACACGACGCATCCGGCCCGCCGCGCGGCATCCCGGCGATCTGCCCGTCGTCGGCAGCGTTCGACACCATGTCCTCCATCATGACGGGCGGCGGCCCGGCGCTTGGCGGGTCAGCCCTCGGCAAGGACCTGATAGATCTCGCGGCGGGCGTTGTCGACGATCTCGACGATGCGGTCCTGCTGTTGCTCGGACGCGGCGAGAGCCGACTGGCCGACGGCGCCGATCAGTTGTGCCACCGCACTGCGCAGCTTGGCCTGCCCCGGTTCGACGTCGTCGGACAATCCCTCCCAGGGCGGGGTCTCGACCTGCTGCGCGGCGGCCCGGCCCGCCTCGGTGAGTTCGAAGAGCTTTCGGCTGCGGTCGCTGTCGGTGGCCGCGATCAGGCCTTCGTCCTCGAGCAGCTGCAGAGTCGGATAGACCGAGCCCGGGCTGGGTTTCCAGACGTTCTGGCTGCGCTCGGCGATCTCCTGGATCATCTCGTATCCGTGCATCGCGCGTTCGGCCAGCAGCGACAGGATGGCCGCGCGCACATCGCCGCGCTTGCCGCGCCGCCCGCGTCCGCCGCCACGCCGGCCCCCGCGGGGGCCGGGACCGAAGCCGAATCCGAAGCCACCGCGCGGGTCGAAACCTCCCGGGAAGAAGTCGCCGCCTCGACCGGGCCGGAAACCCGGGCCGAAGGCGTCGTGCCCGGAGTGCTCTCGCAACTGGTCGCGGAAGTCGCGTCGGGCCTGTCGATGGTGGTGGTGAAGCGTGCGCCGGTCGACCGGGCCGAAACCGAATCCGCTGGGCGGTGAGCCGAATGGGTGTGTCATGACTGTTCCTCGTGTGTCGTCGGGGGGAGCGGATGGGCCG